>NZ_JBSYOP010000016.1:0-116029 GCF_058244685.1 Candidatus Thiodiazotropha sp. AKAK2
CTTCTTTCAATATCCGGACAATCTGTGTCTCAGAATATTTTGATCGTTTCATTTTCATTCCCCCGTTGGTCATAGTTTAACCGGAGAACTCTAATTATCGATGGACCAATTATCGGGGAGGATTACAGTTTGTCTCTATATTGGGATGTATAACCCCAATTCCGAGTTCCTTCATCGTGGTAAATATTGGGGTTTATTAGCACATTGGCTGCGGAATATTACGCGGTAAACCGGTGGCGGATATACCGGGACAGGCATCATTTGGAAGGAGTAAGTACGGGGAGAGTAAGTGCGAAGTACGGGGACAGTCACCATTTTTATGTGCAAATATGGTTGTCCATTTTCCCACACTCAACGGTTTGATTGTTTAATCGAAGATCTGTCTTTTTGATGCCTCATTACGAAAGCGCTAAGCCAGCTATCATCGATAAATGACAAAACGATGTATTTAATTAAACTGAGGAATCAGATGTATTTTCTACCACAGGTGAATTGATAAAAGCCTCTTTTTTCGTCACTTCAGACAGAACTAACGTCGTTTACCGCCACGTCCTTTTTTACCTCGATCGGGTCCCACACGTAGTAGACTTCCATTGAGATCGCTGTTGTCGAGTGCGGCAATTGCTGCACGAGCCTCATGACCTTCCATGTCGAGGGTTGCGAAGCCTTTGCATTCGCCGGAGAAGAGGTCTTTTACCAGTTTGAGGGAACGAACGGTTCCGTATTCAGAAAAGAGGCTGGTGAGAGAGGCTTCGGTCGTCGATCTTGGCAGTCCGCGTACTGAGAGGGTGATCAATGTGCATGGCCTTTGTTGAATGAATATTGTTCAATCCAACTCGAAAAGAAGGGATTGATGGGATTCTGAGAGAGGAGGTTGAACTTGCCTCGTGAGTGAGGCAAGCTCTTTTAAGACAGCAGTTTACAGTGGGACGACGTTTTCCGCCTGTGGCCCTTTGGGACCCTGTGTCTCGGTAAATTCAACCTTCTGACCGTCCATCAGATTACGGTGGCCTTCGCCGACGATGGAGCGGAAATGGACGAACAGGTCTTTACCAGATTCCCGTTCAATAAATCCAAAACCTTTGCCACTATCGAACCACTTGACGGTTCCGGTTTGTTTTTCAGACATTACTATATACCTCAAATTTACTAAAATTTATCCGGCTTTAAGGCGGACGTTCACCACAAATCTTGGTAAAAACTGTACAACATGATTCGGGTGTATCTAACGAGGAGACAGCGAATATCAGGTTTTAAAGGAAGGACTAAGATCTTGCAGATCCTCACACCATATAGAACCTGACTGTAAAATGCAAATATTGCCGGTAAACTGCAGCAGGATGTCGGTAAACCGCGGTAAACCGGGAACAATTACCAAACACCATGACAGGCACCATTTGAAAGGATCAACACACCCCCTAAACTCCAGCCTCCATTTATTTCTGTTGGAATAAAATTATGGCCGCCACCGATTTTTCCAGGGGGCTTTGCCAAAAACAAATCAGGACACCCATCAATTATCGCAAAAGAAACTTTACTAACATCACCTTTTTCCACTGATTTCTTTATAGTTAATAGATACAGGAAACGAATACTCTAAAAAGAAATCGCCCATATTCGGGCCAAGTCAGTCAAAGCTCAGCTAAGCGGCTCTGCGGATGAAAGCCGAGAAGAGATTCTCACTGAAATCAATGATCGAGCAGAAATTAGTGGGAAATTATAGGCTTTCGAGCGAAACAAAAGCAGACTTCGAACGAATCTGCTTAGGCGGCCTTAGGGAGTATAGCTTGGAGCAAGCTGACCAATACTACGACGCACTCTTTAAATGATTTGAAGAGCTCTTTGAAAAGCCTTACCTCTTTCAAACCCTGCCCCAATCAAAACTCAAACGCTGTTTTCTTACAAATGGTACGCAGCGCAAAACTGGTCTTGATATGCGCCACGTGCGGCAGACGGCTCAGCTGGCTCTTATGAATACGCTCGTAATCTTTTGCATCGGCAACAGCCACTCTCACAAGATAGTCGAAATCCCCCGCCATCAGATGACACTCCTGGATGTCGGGGCTCTCGGCAGCCTGGCGCTCGAACGCTTCCAGTGCCTCCTCGCTCTGGCGATTGAGGGAAATCTCCACGAACACGTTGCTCGGCTTGCCCGCCGCTTCCTGGTTGACCAGTGCGGTGTAGCGTTCGATGACTCCACGATCTTGCAGTGCATGCACCCGGCGCAGACAAGCTGAGGGGGACAGATTGATCCGCTCCGCCAGCTGGGCATTGGTGATGCGTCCGTCCGCCTGGAGCTGGTTCAGGATGGCGCGATCTATACGGTCAAATGCCATTTTTCGAATATTCTTTCAATAATTAGAGTTGAAATAGTATTTTCTACGATTATTAAAGGTCTTCACCGGTGATTTTGCAATCCAATTCAATCGGTTTTTCACTACAGTTGCCATCATCAGCCCAACAATTGATGAGGAGAGTGAGATGCTTGTCGGTGTACCCAAAGAGATCAAGAACCATGAATACCGAGTCGGCATGACCCCTGCCAGCGTGCAGGAGATGGTGGCCCATGGACATCCGGTTATCGTAGAGACACAGGCCGGTGCAGGCATCGGCTGCAGTGATGAAGATTATGCAAAGGCAGGCGCCAGAGTGGTTGCGGATGCGGCCAAAGTGTTCGCCCAGGCGGATATGATCGTCAAGGTCAAGGAGCCCCAGGCCATCGAACGGCAGATGCTGCGTGAGGGTCAGATCCTCTTCACCTATCTGCATCTGGCACCCGATCCGGAGCAGACCCGTGACCTCATCGACAGCGGTGCAGTCTGCATCGCCTATGAAACTGTCCTCGATGGTCATGGTGGCCTGCCTCTCCTGGCTCCCATGTCCCAGGTGGCAGGTCGCATGTCGATCCAGGCCGGGGCCAGCGCTCTGGAGCGCGCCCATGGGGGTGAGGGTATTTTGCTGGGCGGTGTTCCCGGGGTAGCGCCAGCCAAGGTGGTTGTGATCGGCGGTGGTGTGGTAGGTGAGAACGCCATCCAGATGGCCCTGGGCATGGGTGCTGACGTGACGGTGCTGGATCGCAACATCGAGGTACTCAACCGCCTAGCAGGTCGCTTCGGCACGGCACTGAGGACCGTCTACTCCACCCGTGCCGCACTGAATGATCATGTACTTGGCGCCGACCTGGTTGTGGGTGGTGTGTTGGTCAAGGGTGCGGCGGCACCCAAGCTGGTAACCCGCAAGATGCTCAAGTCGATGAAAGCCGGTTCGGTGTTGGTGGATGTCGCCATCGACCAGGGTGGCTGTTTCGAAACCTCCAGACCCACCACCCACGCCGAACCCACCTATGTGGTGGATGGTGTGGTTCACTACTGTGTCGCCAATATGCCGGGGGCGGTACCGCGCACCTCCACCTATGCCCTCAACAACGTCACCCTGCCCTATGCCCTGTCACTGGCGGACAAGGGTTACAGTGCGGCGCTGCTGGAGAACCCCTCTTTCCTGGAAGGGCTCAACATCTATCGTGGCAAGGTGACTTGCGAGGCAGTGGCTCATGATCTGGGATACGACTATGCTGTCCCCACGGAGGCATTGGCCGCTTAAGCAGCAACATCTGGACGTTGAGGCTGTAACCACACCCCTGAAGACTCGACGACCGCATCTTGCGGTCGTCTCATTCCTCGAGTAATTGAATATTCAGGAGACCTATCATTGATAGATAGAAAGAATCAAAGAGATACGAACAAGTAGTACAACATGGTTCTGTTATCAAACATGAGACGCCCCAGGATTCGCATTTCTAACCTGGCTTTTTAGGTTTTCAATAGATCGGTCAATGCACGAAACAGATCCGTTTCAGTCAGCATGCCGGCTACATGCTGATCGTCGCTTAAAACCGGTAAGCAACCGATTCGATTGTCATTCATCTGCTGTGCTGCAATGGCAAGTGAAGTGCCTGCCGAGGTTGTTAATACAGGCGTATGCATGACTTCTGAAATTTCCACGGGCGCTTCTTTGAAATAACGTGCGGCCAACTGTAAATCGCGCCGGGTTACGATGCCAACGACCTGGTTTCCTTCATCGACAACCGGTAGATGATGCATGTTCTTTTTTTCCATGATCTCAAATGCCAGATCATAGTTGTCTTCCTGCTGAACTGTAACGGGCGATGAACTCATGTAGTCACTTACCAGCATTGGATTCTCCTCTGGGGAATAGTTATTTTGACTAGCCATAAACTATGGTTATTGAATTAGAATAAAAGCAACCTACCATCATATCAAGGGAGCAAAAAACAAGTTTAGAGAGTAATTTTTTAATAATTTTCTAATAACCTGTCCGGTATATCTCACAGAATTCTGCAGTATTACTCTTGGCCTCTATGATTATTTACAGCATATTTCATCTTTATCTTGTCGTTTTATATGACATTTACAGATTTCAGACGAAACGGATGCCATAAATCCACCTATGAAAACCCCATCTGTAATTGACACACTTCCGTGAAAAAACCGGATAGCCAATATTGAGTATTAATAACGTAACGATCATTAGCATGAACTCAATAATTAAAAAAGATATTTTAAATGATTATGATGTTGGTTATACCCAACTTTTTTCACTGTAAACCACTTATGATTAAAGCGACGGCAATCAGCGCAGACAAGCTGACTGGAGCATTGATCCACCAAGACATAGTGACATCGCTGTCACTTGCCTGTCTATTATTCCTGTCCGCCTGTTCAGATAAGCCCAATGTCATTCAACACGCTGATGACTATAGCTCAAGCGGACATCATCATGTCTATGTCGTAAGTCACGATTGGCATACCGGCTTTGTTATTCCTTCGACTAAAGTCTATGAGTCCATCCCCGCTTTACAGGAGCGTTTTGAACAAAGCAGAAATATCGAATTCGGCTGGGGTGATAAGAAGTTTTATCAGGCTGAGGAGATCACCACCAGTCTCGCACTAAGAGCAATCCTGTGGCCAACCGAAACCGTGGTTCATGCGGTGGCCGTGCCTGAAAACGTCAGAGGTTATTTCAGCAACAGCGAAGTAGAACGGCTCTGTTTGAATGACAAAGAGATCACCACATTGGTGGCGTTTATTTCAAACAGCTTCAGCAAGAGCAGTTTGGCTGAAGTGGAACCACTCAGCGAAGGCATTTATGGCGACAGTCAATTCTATAAAGGTGCCGGCACCTATCATCTGTTGAACACTTGCAACGAGTGGACAGCAAAAGGCTTGAAGAGCATCGGCATGGATATTGTGCCCACGAGCAAATTCACAGCAGAAAGCATTATGAATTACCTTCACGACAGGCAAATAACGAAGCGCGATCCATTAGCAACCATGGCAGATTCAAAGTGTTTGCCTGGTAGAGAGACACGATGAATAGTCAATAGAGGTTTACGGCTCTCATAGATGGCTTATTGGTAGAGTATTAGCCTTTCAAATCAACCTGATCCCCCAACCCAAGATTCCTCTCGCTACAATTACACGCAATCACCTCTCTGGCTGCATCTTTGAGGCGAACCGCCTCGGCCCAATCATCACTTCTTGGTTCAATTGTAGGTGCTATGATGATCCGCACTGCGCCGTGGTGAGGATATTTGGAATCGTCTTGTAATATGGCGCGGGTTCCTCTGATCGTAACCGGCACGACAGGTATCCCATTCTGGGTCGCAGCGACAAATGCCCCCATACGGAACGGCAACAGCCCCGGTTCAGCCCGGAAGGTACCTTCCGGGTAGAAGGCCAGCGACCGTCCGGCAGAGAGTTGGCTGGCAAATTCCTCAACGGCCATAACACTGCGCCGACTGTCGATGCGCTCGACAAACAGTGTATCAAGCCGTTTCAGGAATAGCCTGACATAGGATTTTCTTGCCAGCTCCTGTTTGGCCACATAGATAAAATCCCGTGGTAAGCCATCGATCAATGCCAGCGTATCGAGATAACTTGAGTGGTTGGCTACCAGAATGACAGGATGATTTGCTGATGGGAGGTTTTCAACCCCCTCCACACTGAGTGGTGTGGCAGTAAGCCCTCGCAGGATGCGAATTGCCTTACGCACCACAGCCCAACGCCAGGAGAGGCGTGGCAACAATATGACACTGGTCCATACCAGTGGCGCCAGGATATAAAACATCATCCAGGCATAGGTTGCGAAGAGGCGGCTTTTTGCACGGCGATAGAAACCGCCCAGCCCACGCGCCATGCTTGATATCAACAGACTCATCATCTGCAGCACCAGCGGACGTGGGCGACGCCCCAGGTCTCCCCGCTCATAAAGTTCACGCATCGCGCCTCGTCGCAATTTTCCGCTCGATGTCTTCAGCACAGTGTGCGGTGGCGCCAACAACAGATCATCCGGCGGCATCCCCAGTAGATCGGTCGAGTGTTCCAGGATTGCCTGTCGCAGGTGCGCTTTGCGTTCTGGGTCTGTCTCTCGAGTCTCTGCCAGAACGATCAGACGCTCACTTCCCGTGGTGGGGTCGTTACTGGGAAACAGTGCCACACACCCCTTACGGATGCCATCCAGCTCTCCCAACTGCTGCTCCAATTCATAGGGATAGATATTGCGTCCGCCACGGATGATCATCTCCTTGAGGCGTCCCGTAATAAAGATCTCCCCATCCGCAAGATAGGCACGATCCCCGGTATCCAGCCAGCCGTCGCGGTAGAGCTTGGCCGTGGCTGGCGGGTTGTCGAAGTAACCACTTGTGGCCGATGGCCCCTGAAACTCCAAGCGTCCCTCCATGCGGTCAGGCAGAGGCATGTTGTTACCATCAACAACCTGAGCCCGATAGCCATCAAGCACTCGACCACAGCCTACGACAGCCATAGGTTCAGGATCGTTTTCCGCCGCCGTAACCGCTTCCCCATCGAGCATAAATCGATCTCTGTTGATTCGATCGATGACCGGACCGCGTTGGGGTGGCGGGAAAGCCAAACCCACGGCCGACTCCGCCAAACCATACACCGGAGCCAGTGCGCCCGCATCAAAACCATAGGGTGCAAATCGCTCGGTAAATCCTTGCAAGGTCGCTGCAGTAACTGGCTCTGCACCATTGAATGCGAAGCGCCAGCTGCTGAGATCGAGACCGGCAATCTCTTCTTCCGACACCTTGTTGAGACAGAGTTCGTAACCAAAGTTAGGGGATGCGGAGAGAGTGCCCCGGTGATGGTGGATCGCCCACAACCAGCGGGAAGGCCGCGCCAGGAAGTGCAACGGGGACATGACTACCAGCGGTACACCGTAGTAGAGACTGCCGAGCCAGGCGCCGATCAGCCCCATATCGTGATAGAGGGGGAGCCAGCTGATGAACACATCATCAGGGGTGACCTTAACCGCCTCTCCCATGGCGCGGATGTTAGCGAGAAGATTGGCATGGGTGAGCATGACCCCTTTGGGATCACCTGTACTTCCCGAGGTGTATTGCAGAAAGGCAATGTCATCCGCCTGTCGGATTACGGATGGCGGCGTACTCGGCCCACTGTCGAGTTCGCTCCAGTCGACAATATGCCGCAAAGATGGCACTTGGATCTTGAGTAACCGCGCCACCTTATTTGCCGCTGGTATGGTAATCAGCAGGCGCACACCCGCATTCTCAAGTATGCGACTGTGGCGAGTCAGATGCTCTTCCAGTTGGGAGGGGCGAGTCGGTGGATAGATGGGTACCGGCACGGCGCCCGCCAGCAGGGTGCCTAAAAAACTGAAAAAATAGCTCTCTCCGGTCGGTAGCATCAAGGCGACCCGGTCGCCCGGCCTGATCGATCGTTGCCATAAACTGGATGCCACCCTCGCCGCACCCGACCAGAGAGCCTGATAGCTCAACTCAACGGGGTTTTCATCACTGCCGTAGTAGAGTATGTGAACACGCTGAGGCTGATGATCCAGATGCCATGACAATACCTCCATCAGGGTTGATGCTTTGATCGGAGCAGGAACATCGCTATCCGGGAGTGACGGTCTCGCCTCTATCACTTGGTTTCCCGGCAAACCAGCAACTTGCGTCGTCAGGATCAATAGGGCGCGGGGTGTTTCCGCAAGCAGCGCTTCATCAGGCATGACCAGGTTGAATTGCCCATTGATCCGGCCAATTAACTCAGTACGCGCCAGACTGTCCAATCCCAGGTCGCGCTCCAGTCGACAATCCAGATCCAACCTGGATCGTTGATGTCCGACAGTGGGCATTTCATCAATCAACCCTTGAATCACATCCAACAGAGCATCTGCCGTCACCTCGGCTTCACGCTGGACCATCTCATCGGGGAGTCTATTATTCATAGGCTTGAACCCTTTGATTCTGCCTTATAAAAGTTGCGATAACGTTGAGCCAACAGGTTTGGCAAACTCATCGCCATAAAGTTCTGAACCAGCCACCTGAGTGGCCACTAACTTACTCCTGACAATCAATTCTCCTTGATAACACAAGTATAGGAAGTCACTGCAGTCCCGTTAACTCAAAATTAGCCAAGATGATGCATAAAAGCCCCTCTACCTGGGTGGGAGGGGGGTTGGGAAGCGTGTGTGCATCTTGCGGCTAATAGAAATCCATTGGTTTCCGGGTTAATAATGCACCAATCCTTATATTGTGGATTAATTTAAGAACTATGAGGGTGTTGCTGGGTGCTCCCCCTCTACCGCAGGGGAGAGGGGAGCTACTGTTTCTGTCTATTTGGCACACTGATACTGGGTGCTTTTTCAGGTACAACAGAAGGTATTGAATTCGTATTAACAAGCCCTGGAGAAACCGGCTGAACTCACCAGTTTGTATCCTATCGATCAAAGTTAATGGGATAGAAATGAATAAGAAGTAATAAACCTGTCAACATAAATCGGGACAGTTAGCGTTTGATATTGATCTGCTGCTGATACGGTGGATTGGACAAGTATGACCATAATTGAAATTAAATCCTCACAAGCGTTGGCGCGTTTACGCCGACTTGCCTTAACTGCCCAAGGGTTACTGCAGGTTAAGCCCTATGGAAGCGGTTTGTCGGGCGCTCGTAATGCGATCAACCACATCGGCTATGTGCAGATCGACACCATATCGGTGGTGGAAAGAGCACACCACCACGTGGTTCACTCCAGAGTACCCAACTTCAAGCCGTCCATGACGAATCAAATGTTGATCGATGGCGACATTTTTGAGTATTGGGCACACGCCGCAGCTTTTTTCCCCATCTCCGATTTTCGCTTCTCTTTACCCTATAAACACGCCATTAAGAACGGTCAAACCCATTGGTATAAAGATCGTGATAATAAGCTCATGCGTGAACTGTTAGCCCGAATACGTTCAGATGGCCCGCTACGCTCCCGAGATATAAAATCGAATACCACAAAACGTGCAGGCTGGTGGGATTGGAAGCCCGCCAAAAAAGCACTCGAACAGTTGTATATGGAAGGCGACCTGATGGTAAGCAGTCGGGAAGGCTTTCAAAAAAGCTACGACCTAACCGAGCGAGTAGTGCCACCCAACGTAAACACGCAAATGCCCAGCATGGAAGAGTTTGCGGCACACGTTTTGGATAGACAGTTGCAATGCCATGGCTTGATTTCGCTCAAGGGGCTGACCTACCACCAGCGCCGAAATAGCGAATTACGCAAAACAGTACATGATCTGGTTAAGGAGAGGTTGGCACAGCACACTTTGGAACAAGTCAAACTAGCCAGTGGTGAAGACTATGTATTGGACAAGAGTAGGCTCGAACACCGCCCTCCCCGACTGAACAATCGCATGCTGATTCTTTCACCGTTTGACAACAGCGTCATCCAGCGTGAGCGTTTGAAAACACTGTTTCAGTACGACTATCAGTTGGAATGCTATCTACCCGCATCAAAACGGAGGTATGGCTACTTTTGCTTACCGCTACTTTTCCGCGATGAATTTATTGGACGAATGGATTGTAAAGCCCATAGAAAAACCGGTCAGTTGGAGATTAAATCACTCCATTTCGATCAGCACAATTTTGAGGAAGATTTAATCATTGCCGAATTTGTAAAAGCCATTAAAAAATTCTGTCATTTTCAACAATGTAACTCAGTGTTTTTGACGAAACCTCATCCAAAACATATAACACAGAATTTACGCCGTGCGTTAAAGGCTATCGAATGACGCCGAGTTCAAGTTAGTGAAATAAATCTAGGCCTCTAACATTGAGTTACCGTAGTTAAATAATAATAACGATCAGTACTTAATTGTCTTATAGCTTTGAATTGCTGAATTTTTTTTCAAACCGCACGTTTGCTCCTTTTCTAATCTGCTGGACGAATAAGGTATAGAGAGCGTGAGTAACCGTCAGTCTTTACCCCTATTCTTCCTGGCACAGGCTGCAACGGAAGTCTGAAAATTTTTATAATCACATACATTCAATGAAAATCTCTCGATTTTGTCTGCAGATCTCCCAGCCAGTCAGTACGATCCTCCAACCGCCCGGCGACTAAATGCAACACCCCATCTTGCTGTTGCACGATACCGCTGACGATCAATAATTGTGACTGCAATAACGGTTTACGTTGCGCTTCGGCGATCTTCGGCCAGACGATGACATTGGCTTGACCGGTTTCGTCTTCCAAGGTGACAAAGATGACACCGGAGGCCGTGCCGGGGCGTTGACGACCGATGACCAGTCCGGCGGTACGGGCGACGGCGCCGTTGCGCACCGACCAGAGTGCCTGTGCCGTATGCACGCGCCTTTTATTCAGGCGGGGCCTCAGCAAAGCAACAGGATGGCGCCGAAGGCTCACACCGCTACTGGCATAATCGGCAATGATCTCCTCCTGTTCGTCGGGTTTGGGCAGCATGACTTCGGCACTTTCGGCGTTGTACTCCTGGAACAGGGGCAAGGGTTCTTCCACACCACTGACCTGCCACTGGGCACGATAACGATCCCCTGAAAAACCCTGCAGCGCATCGGCACTGGCCAAGGCTTGCAGGTCGGTGCGATGGAGTTTGGCACGATTGGCGAGTTCACCCACATCGACAAAAGCTTTCCGCTTACGCGCATCGATCAGGTTTTGTATACCCTCCTCTGAGAGGCCTTTGACCATATTCAAACCCAGCCGCAAAGCAGGCTGGGGGCTGGGTTCTTCGCTCTGCTCCCTGGGGGTATCGTATTCAAGGGTAGAGTCCGCTTCACTAAATCGCACATCGATAGGCCGCACTTCCACGCCATGCCGTTTGGCATCCTGTATCAGTTGCGCCGGGGCATAGAATCCCATCGGTTGACTATTTAAGAGTGCGCAAACGAATACAGCCGGGTGATAGAGTTTCATCCAAGCCGAGGCATAGGCCAGCAACGCAAAGCTGGCTGAGTGGGACTCGGGAAAACCGTAATCGCTGAAACCGCGAATTTGGCGAAAGATCTGCCGCGCGAATTCATCGCTATAACCTCGTTTACGCATGCCGCTGTGCAGTTTTTCCTCGAAGGGCTCCAGCCCCCCTTTGCGTTTCCAGGCCGCCATAGCGCGACGTAACTGGTCTGCTTCACCGGCACTGAAACCGGCGGCTACCATGGCGATCTGCATCACTTGCTCTTGAAAAATCGGCACTCCCAGGGTGCGTTCTAATACCGAACGAATGGCCTCGCTGGGATAGGTGACAGGTGCCTTACCGCTGCGACGCAAGAGATAGGGATGCACCATATCACCCTGTATGGGGCCTGGACGAACAATGGCGATTTGAATCACCAGGTCATAGTAATTCCGGGGTCGCAACCGGGGCAGCATCGACATTTGTGCCCGTGATTCGATTTGAAACAGGCCCACGGTATCGGCACGACTGATCATTTCGTAGACTTTGGGATCTTCAGCGGGAATATCAGCCAGAGAGAGTTCGCATTTTTGCGGCGCGCCGATGTAACCCAATGCCTTGCGCAGTGCGGTCAGCATGCCAAGCGCCAATACATCCATTTTCAGTAGCCCAAGGGCTTCGACATCGTCTTTTTCCCACTGGATTATGGTTCTCTCCTGCATCGCCGCATTTTCAATGGGGACAAGTTGGGTCAACGGTCCGGCCGAGATGATAAAACCGCCGACATGCTGTGAGAGATGGCGAGGAAACCCGAGCAGCATCTCCACCAGGGTGATCAGTCGTTTGATCAAAGGGCTCTCCGCAGAAAAGCCCATTTCAGCCAGGTGGCCGGGGATCAAGACCTGACTGTCCCACCAGCGGGTGGATCTGGCCAGACGCTCTACCTGCACCCGGCTAAATCCCAACGCTTTGCCTACGTCGCGTATGGCGCTACGTGGCTGGTAGGTAATCACGGTGGCAACCAGGGCAGCTCGGTCACGTCCATATTTTCGATAGATGTATTGAATCACCTCTTCACGCCGGGCATTCTCAAAATCCACATCGATATCCGGCGGTTCGTTGCGCTCCTTGGAGATGAACCTTTCGAACAACAGCGCCATGCGGGCCGGGTCGACAGCGGTAATGCCGAGACAATAACAAACCGTGGAATTGGCCGCTGAGCCACGGCCCTGGCAAAGAATCTTCTGGCTGCGCGCAAAACAGACGATGTCGTAAATGGTGAGGAAATAGGGTTCGTATTTCAGTTCGGCGATCAATGCCAGCTCATGTTCGATCGCTTTTCTGACTTTATCCGGTACCCCTTGCGGCCAGCGCTCTTTGGCTCCGGCTTCAACCTGGATGCGCAACCAATCAGTGGCGTTGTAACCTTCGGGTACCAGTTCACTGGGGTATTCGTATTGCAACTCATCCAGCGAGAAGGTGCAACGATCGGCAATGGCCAGGGTTTCATGCAACAGGGCCTGAGGATAGATTTGTGTCAGGCGCTGGTAAGAGCGCAGGTGACCTTCTCCATTAGCGGCCAATCGATTACCCAGTTGTGCCAGGGGTATGTTCAAACGAATCGCAGTGAGGGTATCGTGCAGGATGCGACGATTGCGCTGGTGCATCTGAACATTACCGCTAGCCGTTAGGGGGATATCGTGGCGCTGAGACAGACACCGCAGATGTTCCAGGTGCGCCCCATCCTTGCCTGTCAGCGACAGCTCTGCAGCGATCCATAACCGCTTGGGGAAAAGCTCATTGAGAAAGACCACCTCCTGCGCTTCTCCCGGTAGCCACAAAGCAAGGCAGTCACTCAGGCAATGCCGGGTTAGATCGACTCGGGTCATATGGTAGTCGCCTTTATCGGCATTACGGCGTGCCTTTGAGATCAATGTGGATAGCTGACCATATCCCTTGCGGTTTGTCGCCAACAGTACAAACGACAGACCGTCCTCCAGCCTGAACCGGCTGCCGATGATGAGGTGGAGTTGCTGACGCTTGGCCTCGACATGGGCGCGCACAACACCGGCCAGGGAGCATTCGTCGGTGATGGCCAGGGCACGGTAGTTGAGCACCGCCGCGCGTGCGACGAGTTCCTCCGGGTGTGAGGCACCCTGTAAAAAGGTGAAGTTGCTGATGCAGTGGAGTTCGGCATAGGACATGTCCACACCCCTTACCCGAATAAACCCTGCAGATACCACGCTCCATCCTGTAGATTACGAAACAGCCACAATCGCCGGCCATGACGATCGCGTGCCTGATAATAATCGCGCCGGATATCAAAACCATCCCACCAGCCACCCTCGATACGTTCCGATTCGGATGTCAATTGAATCTCTTTCAATCTACTGCCTAATCGTTGTGGCTGTGACAACAGCCAAAGTGGGCGCCTCTTCAATAACCCGTGAGTCTGTGGCTCTGCATGATCGGTCAGGGTATAGGCCCAGGCGTATTCGGGTCGGTGTTCGTCCCGCAGTTGCAGATGGCACACCGCCTCTTCTCCCAAGCGGGTCTGTAGCTGATCCAACACCTGCTGCCAATCGGTGTCCTGTTCCTCACCCGGCGCAAACAGCGCTTGATTGCCGATAGCGGCGGGATGAAATTCAGCTGCGAGCAGCACCAACTCCAATACAGGTGCCGACAGTTTTTCCTGATTAAACCGTTCTCGTATCAGTGTCGATAGGTGCGTTTCGTCACGGCATAGCTGCCGTGTGCCCAGATGCAGACACGACGTCTCTTTGTCCGCATGATAAAAGATCACCTGTAGGCGGTTCAGCGCCAATTCCCGCAATCGCATGAAGTGCACCAAACGCGGCAGGAGCTGTTCAATGCCGTAGAGAATGAAGGTCAAGTTTTCTGTCTCTTGAGGGAAGTGCCAGGAGGCGGAAAAAATCGGTGCGCTCTTATGGGATAAGCGAAGTTCGGGTTTATCGCACAACAACCGATCAAGATAATCGATAAACTCCAGCCCTAAACGCTTTATCAATCCCGCTCTGGGAAGACGCCAAAGATCGCGCAGTTCGCGCAAACCCATTCTGACTAGCAGGCTTGCCTGTTTCTCAGAAACAGGCAGTACGGCAAGTGGCAGTTTACCCAGCTCTGCACGCAGGGCAGCGCTTTCGGTGATGCAGGCCTGCATACCGCAACGCGCCAGCAGCAAGGCCGCCTGTGGGGAAGGAGCAACAGCAATCTCCACCCGATAGGGTTGCTGTCGCAGATCCCCTGCCACGCGCGCGTGCAATGCCTGCAGGCCGCCAAACAACTTCAAGCTGGCGCCCACCTCCAGCAGTAACGCCTGCGGTTCCAGGCTGACCATGGAGCTGTACTGCATAGCCTCGTCGGCCAGATCGGTTAAGCGGGCCTGTTCAGTCGGGAGATCGCGCTGCTCGGTCGCCAACTCGGGACACAGGGCATAAGCTGCCGTAAGCGCCATGCCGGTCTCCACGCCCTTCTTTCGAGCCGGTTGCGACGCAGCGTGGATAATCTGTTTCCCATGCGCTTCATCGATGACCGCCCATGGCCTGGCATCCACATCAGCATCCAGTACTTCCAGGGACAAACGGGGGAAAAAGAGACTCATCCACAGTGAAGAGCGCCCCGTCGCAGACGGCTTGGGAGCCTGCGGTGACTGGGACGGAAACAGGGTATGCTGAAGGGGGGCGGCAGCGGCGGATTCGGACATGACAGCGAAGCATCAGTTAAGTGCAAGATCGACCGTCTGGCGGCCACGACTAGCGCGGCTTTTCAGAATGGTGACCTGTAAGCCAGACGTTCCTGGTGTGAGCAGCAGACGTGTTGCTGCAAAAGAGCTATCCTGATGTTCCGACCGAAACAGCACGCCCACCCCACCCCCTGCCTCGGCGGCTAATTGTAGGCGCCGCACTGTTTTCGCTAGCAATCGGCCAGGCCAGGCCAACACCATGGCACAACGACGCTGGCGCAGCACCGTCTCCATCGCCCAGGGGATCTCCTGATGCTGAGGTGGACGCAGCAGCAGCAGATGGCGTAATGAAATACCGCCGCTTACCAGGGCGGGTGGGTAAGGGATATAGGGTGGAGCGATCCATGCCAACTGCTTGTTCGCCTGCGTGGCAGCGGCCATGGCCGGCAGAAAGAGCTCTATTTCACCGATACCCCATTGAGGCGAGATCACCTCGATCAACGCGCCTCGCAGCCATCCGGCTTCAGGCAGAATGGCGTCCAATGCGGCATGGCCGGTAGACACACCCTGCCCAGGGGGAGCGCATCTTTCTCCACACCATATCAACTGATTGTTATTTAAAAGTTTTTTTAAGGATTCTTTCACAAAACAATCCCAAAAAGGAGTTGATGTTTCTCTAAATTTTCTCTATTCTAGGTTAGAGAAAATTCGGAGAAAGTCAAGTGCTGACGGAACTGGAAAAAAAGATCCTGCTCTTCATCGGGGACTACCTCAGGCGCCACAATGGTCAATCCCCCAAGCTGTCTGAGATCGGTGATGGCTGCGGTATCAAATCGGTGGGCACGGTGCACCGTTATGTCACTTCCATCAAAGAAAAGGGATTTCTCGAAAAGGCCCGTTCAGGCTGGCGCACGCTACGTTCACCCAATGAACTGCCCTACAAAGGTGTGATCGCGGCCGGGATGCCGATTGAGGCAGTGGAGCAGGATGAGACGATCGATCTCACAACGTTATTGATACAACCGGACTGTTTTCTGCTCAAAATAAAAGGCGACTCGATGATCAACAGCGGCATTCTGGATGGCGATCTGGTTGTCATAAAACCATCGAATACCGCGAGTAATGGACAAATTGTTGTGGCCTTGGTCGATAACCAAGAGGCATCCTTGAAGGAATTCCAAAAAATAGAGGGCGGAAAAAGCATTAAACTCATTCCACACAATGATGAGATGAAAGCCCAAATCTATGCTGCGGACAGGCTGCAAGTTCAGGGGATACTATTAGGCGTCGTGAGAACCTACCACAGATAGTTAATGGATCAGGCTTTGCGTTTCAAACGCCCGCTCTTCTGGCGGGGTGATCTCTGCCTCATAGTCAGCCGTCGGCAGCTCGATCGGCAACTCCCCCCGGCCAAGGATCTCAAGCAGTGTTTGAGGATCTGTGGTGAAAGGTACAGTACGAGCCTGTCCGTCGGCTATGACATCCATGGCGGTAATTTCGTAATTCAGGACTTCGTACAGATAGGGAATTTCCAGATCAAGTTTTCTAATGTATTCGGCGAAACGGTGTGACTCATTAACCGCGAATCGATCCGGTGTCTGACTGACACAGTAATCTGCCACAAGCCGATCAAACGAGGCCTCATCCAGACTGAGCATCAGCAATCTGATACTCATCCTGAGATTTGAAATGATGGCACTCAAACGGAATTTTCTATTCAGTTCCCGAATCAGGGCAACTGCCGGATCATTGGCAAGTTGCCTGCTCAACTCATCCTCATAGTCACTCGGGAAGAGTATCTGCGCGGAGAGCTTCCTCTCCCAGACCTCCGGGGTTAAGCGATTATCTCCGGATACCGTCTTAGGTTCCGTGTTTTTAAATGGGTTGTCACTCTCCTGAGCAGAGCAACGGCAACTCCAAAGGTCATGCATCTCATCTACAGCCCGTCGCACACCGTCCAATCCGAACCGGGGAAGATAGGCTGGAAGAATCTCGTAGATCACTGCGCCAAGATTGGGTAGATAGGGAATCAACCTTTGCGCCCATTCGATAACAGGACGCGGGATATCCCCCGAGTGGGCGTCGAGCCAGTAGTCCCCATATTTCAAGCCTCCGGCAAGATGAATCTCCCACACCCGGTCGAGCGGTATCTCACTGAGAAAAGCCTCCACGGATTGTCGGCCATTGCGCTCATTCGACCAGATATTGTGTAGATCGAGGAGAATGCCACAATCGGCCGTCTCGACCACAGCAGCCGTGAACGCTCCATCACTCATTTCACCCGGTATGGGTTTCAGATAGTTGGTTGGCGTCTCTACAGCAAAGGGTACAGGAATCTTAGCGGAGACCGCCTGAATGGTTCGACAGGCCGCATCGACACCGGATGGCATAGCCAGCGGTGGCAGGAAAAAACCGGTTTGAACCGGGTTGCCCTGTGCATCGACCGATTCATTGAACACCAGATGTTCGCTGGCCCAGGCCGCATTCAGGGTTTGAATCGCTTCGCGTAAAGGGGGGATATGCCTGGGATCCGGTATCCGCGAACCACCTACCGGAAAGCCGACCCCATGGACGGTCTTGGCCTGTGGCAGGGCTTGTAACCGTTTGAGAAATTCAAGTTGATTTTCGTAGGGCTGATCCCTATTGGGGAAGTAACGCCACAATACCTGTGGTTCAAGCTCCAATACCTGAACCGCAACATCCGGTGACTCGAACAGAGGTTCGAGCCCCGGAATGTAGACCAGGCCTACGCCCAGTGGTTCTGTTTTCAACGCCGCATCAATTCCATCTGGCTGTGGACTTTCAGCTTCTCATCAACAATAAACTGCTTCTCGATATCGAAACGGATATCGTGTCCCGAGTGACAATTGCCGCAGCCAAGCTGATCAAGCACCGATTCGGTGATTTTTTGCATTTTTTTAAGATCGAACATGGCTTTGGCGGGAATCGTAACGCGTACTACATTACTCCGCAGGGCATCTTTGTCGAGTGCGATGGCGGTTGGATACTCCATGGTTTTCTCCCTCTTGTGAACACACAGGCTGCATATAGCTGCCCGGTAATCGATTTATAGGATTGTTATTACAGCTAAAAGCCAGGCCAGACTAATGCCGAATAGCGGCAACGGCAACCAGAACAATGATTCGGCGTTTAGTTTGTTCTTCCCCGGAATAGGCTTAAGCCTGTCATTCACCCTAACTGAACAATGTAAATATTTCGCTACATCATTGCCCGGTTACAATTAACTGAAACTATCTTATTGATTTGATACTATTTTGAAATTGCAGGATCACATTTCTGGCTACACGGAATTAACCTGCGTTTGTATCACTCTGGAGAGTCATCATGAAACACCCGGCTTACAGAACATGGGGAGCTCTTCTCGCTGCTCTACTCTTTCCAGTGGCGAGCCTGGCCGATTCGTGGAGTTGTCATTTCGAGGATCTTACAAGGAGTGTTGTTATTCTCTACCCGAATGAACCCAGCAGACTACCTTGTAAAGTTTACTATGCAAAACCAAAAGAGAATGTCATCCCGCGTACCTTATGGGAAGCCCAGAATGAAGAGGGCTATTGTCAACGAAAGGCTGAAGGTTTCATCGAACAGCTGGAGTCCTGGGGCTGGCAGTGCACATTGGATAATCAATGGCAGGCGCCATAGATCATTAATCAACAGCAATACAAAGCCATGCAACTTTTCCTGAGTGTGAATCATTAGTTGTATGGTAAAATAGCTATGAATCTCTCTGGCAGCTTGGCACCTCATAGACCTTGAGAGTCAAACCGTCTGCTCGGGATCAGACCCTGGCAAGACGTGCCTTTGAGTAAGAGCGCGAGCTAAACAAGGAGTAATCTCATGGAAGAAAATGTCACGATCAGCAAGTATGTCATCTGGTTCACGGTTGTAAATCTGTCACTGACTATCTGCATCAGCATCGCACTTATCCTCTTGGAAATCGACTCAAGCACAAGCGCCACAATTGCCGCTCTGGTTGGCGCTGCCATGGTTGCGGGATCAAAGTTTATCCAAGACCACAAACGGGTTCCTAATCGATCGGAGAAGACAAAGCTGGTATGGCTATCCTATTTGACTACCTGGTTAGTCTCACTTCTACTGCTGGGTGGTTTCGTATTGGCCACCAACGAAGGAAGCCAGCTGTTGGAAGTGATGACATCGGTCAGTATGGGAATCATTGTTGGCGTATTTGTATTCTTCTCAATTGTGATCCTGGGCACCCTATCGCTCTCTTATGGGTTTCTGGCGAGAAAACAGCTAGAAGGCATGAAGAGAAAAGGAGCGATTTAAATAAGATTAGGACGGGGCCCTGCCCCGCCCTCCTTATCAAATGATATGGCAAGATCTGACATTTCAGGCTGCAAGTTCACTATGCGTAGCGACAATATCTCGCTAACAGACTTCTCATTACTCAATAGATAAAGACAGATATTTACAGCTTCAAATCGTTTGATGAGCTAGTTCAACCAACATCCAATTCAATTAGAATTTTGAGGATAACGGTTTAAAGCTTCTTCCTCACCTTCCCAGGTGACTCACCCGTATACTTTTTGAATGCCTTCGAAAAGGAGGCCTCACTCTCATACCCACAGCGTTTGGCAACATCGTAGATTGTAGCGTGCTCCTCACTCAACCATAACCAGGCATTCTGCATACGCCAGCGTCCAAGGTAGTTGATCGGTGTTTCACCCAACAGAGATTTGAAACGATCGGCAAAGGCCGAGCGTGACAGATTCGCCAGCACCGCCAGCTCATCGACACTCCACCCATATTCCGGTTTTGCGTGAATAGCATCCAGAGCTTTGGCTATACGACCATCTGTCAGCGCGGCAGACAGACCGGATAATGCTTCGTTCTCCAGCAGATGTTCACGAACCAGTACGACAAATAGGGATTCAGCCAAACGATTGATCAAGGCCTGGCTACCCGATTCCTGTGATAACGCTTCCCGTTTGATTATCGAAAGAATTTGTACAGGTATGGAATCCGCTTGGGCAAGAGCACTCTGAACAATTTTCACCGGTGGCAATAGATCGATGAGCGGACTGTTGGCCGCATGAGTAAAACGAAAATAACCGCAAAGTAGACCAACACCATCTAACTGCAGCCCTTCCGCATAGGGCAGTGAAGGGGCTATGTTGAGCTCTATCTCGCTATCCCTCTCGGAAGATATTCGATGACGGGTACGCTGTGGAAACATGATGAAATCACCTGCCTCCAATCTTGCCGGCGATTTCAGCTGTGACGACTCCGCATAGCATTGACCATGTGTAACAAGGTGGAAGCTGATATGCCCCGGCCCTGATGTATCCACCGCCCAATTTCCACAATACTGTGCATTGTGGATAATATCGACCTGCAGACGAAATGTGCTGAATATTGTGGACAGTGAGTCCATAAACAATCACCTGAATCATTTCAAAGCCAGGACAGCCTGTCTCGACGAAGAGATTATAGAGTATTGGACATACTCTTCGGCGTTTTGCGCATGCCAATCAGATTATCGGCCCACTAAGATCTATGTCAATGCTCATCCGCGACACAGTCTCGCAACTGAGGATTCATTTAAACAGATCATCACCCGATAGGAGAAATGCAATGATTCGTACCATATTCGCTTTTTTATTCACCGTTGTAACCACATCATTATGGGCTGGCGTTGATACCGGCACCGATATCAACGGTGTCATACTGGCTGGCCATGATGTGGTCGCTTATCACACACAAGGCACGGCCGTTGAAGGCAGTTCCAAGTATACCGCTGTTTACAATGATGCGATCTACCAGTTCAGCAGCTCAGACAATCGTGACCTGTTCCACAGCAATCCTGAAAAATACGCACCCGCTTATGGTGGTTTTTGTGCCTACGGCGCCACCTTAGGCAAAAAGTTTCAGGTAGATGGTAAGGCGTTTGAGGTTGTCGATGGAATACTCTATGTTAACAAGAATCAACAAGTCTATGATATTTGGCGCAAGGATATCCCTGGCAATCTGAGTAAGGCCGACACACAGTGGCCGAACATTGTAAATATTCCGGCAGATGAACTGTAGACCATAGCTTCAATGCTCAACCCAGTCCCCGCACTGCGGGGACGATTGATGTCAGCACTACTATTGCCTTGAGGCTAACTACAATATCCTTCCTACCAGTTAGGACCTGTTAACACTAATATATCTGATCATAGCCGGGTGCATCTCCCTGGATATCCTTGGTTGTAGGCGTGTAACTTCGATCTCCCCTTTTGACAGCACTCAATGCAGCTTGCAGGGACTCATCCAGATAGTGGCTATACATCTCAATTGTGTTGACTCCAAGCATACGTCTGTGAACCTCCCTGCCCGTATGATCCAGAAACAGCAAAGTTGGCGTTACCCATACATTATAGGCAGCGCCAACCTGACTAGGATGTACCAGCTTCCCTCCCAGGTCACGTATGGAGTCAGCGGAATCAAGCAGGATTTCAGCCATAATCACGCTATCCTGATAGTCACCACTGAGCTGCATCGGAAAAATGATCTCCTCTTTTAATCGAACACAGAAGGGACAATGGTGTTGGGATACGATCAGTAGTATTGGAAGTTTCGCTTTATTTGCCGCGTTGGCCAGCTTGTGTAGATCATTGTGCTGCAATCGGTCCGATGCACCGGCCTTGGTGAACATCGATAAAACCATACATATAATAGGAAAATAGCGAAATTTCATTGGTATTGATTTCCAAGCATCCGTGATGCCGCATGGTGAAACAGTGCCAATGTCTCTCAACTCAAACCCAATCTGCACTTATACAACACGTTAACAGGCTGCTGAACCCTAGCAGATATCGACTCAATAGCTGTTTGCCGAGCAAAGCACGACTCTACCCCAGAAGGTTAGTGTTGAGTGAATTTGTCTGACAGGAACCCGGAATAGATTGACTGGAGCGAGTCACCTGGCCATAACACAGAAGTTTAGCAGCCTGATAAACCCTCTACTAGCACACTGATTTAATTGTACTTTTAGAATGACCAAACAGACAGATTACCCAATTCAGTAAGCACCTTTGCTCAACCTACTCTGAACAACACAGGGATATTCGGTTAAAATCACCTGACAATTTATTGGGATTAACGGTCCGATTTCTAATCCATGGTATTCTGTCTGCCCCCCTTCTCCGACCGACTGCATCACTGGATATTCCTTAATATGTAGCAAGGTAGTCGATAAAATCTAACGGCACCTACTCTACTAAGCAGGATCAGGCTTAAGTTAGCCAAATCATTTATCACAAATCGATAACGTTTTAAGTATCAGGGTAGTAACCCTTGTCACAAATTAGTAGTGTTTTGATAAATACAAGTACAGTTCAATCTGTTCTTGACCAAGCGATATCTGGAGTAGGCAAGTGAAATACAGAATTCTTGTTGTACTAGCGCTCACTCTGCTGGGCATCTCAATGAATGCTTTTGCAGCCAAGGCCACCCTGGCCGGCGGCTGCTTCTGGTGCATGGAGTCCGATTTTGAAAAGCTAGAGGGTGTGAGCGACGTCATCTCGGGATTTACCGGCGGCACAGTGAAAAATCCCACCTACAACGGCAATCATGAAGGCCACTATGAAGCGGTTGAAATCACATACGACCCTGACAAGATTAGCTATCAACAGTTGATCGAGCACTACTGGTTGAATATCGACCCTTTTGATGACAGAGGACAGTTCTGCGATAAAGGCCATAGCTATCGAAGTGCAATCTTTGTGGCCAATCAGAAAGAGCGTGAGATTGCTGAGCAGACCAAAAAGGCTGTGGAACACCAATTTCCCAGTCGAATGGTTGCTACAAAAATCCTCGACCAATCGACCTTCTACCCCATACAGGGTGCTGAGAGTTATCATCAGGATTTCTATAAGAATAACCCTGTCAGGTACAAGCTCTACCGTTGGAATTGTAAACGTGATGAACGCCTACAGGAAATTTGGGGCGACATGGCGGACAACTCATATTGATATCTGTTGACTGCTGATCGTCCATAGGTGGTTCTTATCCTTTAAAGCCTGTTAAAGATTGATCACTGTTTTTGATTGAAATCTCACTATCTTTAACTAGCCATGATGAAAGAACCACCTAAGATCCACTCAGGCTGTTAAGGTTTCAAGTTGCCTAACCGATGAATCGGACACCCTACTGTTTATATCCACAAACAAGAGGAAACAGGACAGATACAGTTTGGTAGATAGAGATTTATCCCTACGACAATGGGATGCAGCTGAGGCTATACTCAATGTTTGACCAGCAGTGCTTTTAACCAACTTGATTGATATCAAACCCTTGATTGAAAAACATGCCAAGATTCTCTGCAGTGTGGTGGTTTCGGTTGAGCCCTGACTTTCTGAGAGAAAACGACTATGCATATCACCAAGCAACTGATTCTTGCGATGATTTTGCTACCAGCATCCAGTCTTGCCATCGATCTGGAAAATGGCGAGGAGATTAATGAAGTCTGTGCCGGTTGCCATGGTGAATATGGTCAGGGTGGTAAAGAGGGAGAATACCCCAGGCTTGCCGGTATGCCGAGCGCTTTCCTAGCCAAACAACTGCATCTGTTCAGGGACCGGCTACGCCCCAATCTCGCTATGGTGGAGTATGTCGACCACCGGCAGATGCCGGATGAAGATATTCGGGATATTTCCCACTTCCTTTCACAAATCGTGTTGAAAACAAAACTCCCCCCTGTGGATGAAACCGCTGAGGATTTCAATGCCTACGAACGTCTGTTGGCTTCAAAGCGCCTGATGCAGATCCCCCGTGCCCCGGGGGACATTCAGAAGGGCAAGAAACAGTACCGCAAAGAGTGCGCATCCTGCCATGGACGCGATGGCATGGGGGATAAGGAAAAGGCCGTGCCGATGTTGGCAGGACAATACACCAGCTACCTTTGGCGACAGGTCAAGAAATACCGTAATGGCATCCGCATCCACGATGAAGAGGCTCCGGATGATGAGTTACTGGCGGAATTCAGCGATCAGGAACTGACCAACATGTTCGCCTATCTCTCTATTCTGGATGATTAGCCAACCTATTCCTCACTCCCGGGCAGCGGAATCCCTGGCCTGACCGTAATGAAGCGATACGGCATGGAGATCAACCCCTGCCCGGTTGTTATCAGCACCTTGGCTTCCCACTCCATCGCATCCCAAACACAGACCGGTAACATACCGTCACCCTTGAATTCACCGGCTCCAGCGGCATTCAAGGTCACTCGGTTAAACCCCATATTCATATCCACGCCGGCAAAATCGACCTGAACCTTTTCAGCCTGCATACCTTCCAGAGAGACCTGCAGCTGCAGTGGTTTTACCGTAGGAATCTGCCGTGGTTCGATCGCAAAGCTGACACGCACAGCATCATTGAGTTGGGATACACAGGGGCCTGCACGAAGATCGCAGTCGGGATCAAGTTCCCCTGACCGGATCACTTCAGGAAACAGAATTGGCTGTGCCTTGTAGAGCGCAACAGCAGACACAGCAATCACCAACAGACCGACCAGGATCCACAATTGGTGTTGCCACTTATTCTCTACTGCCATTGTGCACTCACCTGTCATGTCATCGACTAAACGCACTCATGCTCTAGGGTAGATCACTGCGCTTGAAATATTGATATCCCAGGCCGGCACAAACTGTTCCCAGTGCGATGGGATAGAGCATGGCATAGGCGATATAGCCGGCCTGGCCGAAACTGTCCAGTATCACATAAGCTGTCGGACCCAGCAGCACCAACTGTGGATCAAACAGCATCATCGTTGCAGTACGAAACACTTGCATCGGATTTGCCAAGGCGATACCGACTGCGGTTTCCGGTGGCAATTGCTCCTGAATCAACACTCCCAACAGAATCAGGTCGAGAAACAGCAACAGGGTCAGCCAGACGACGAAGGCGGCCCCCTGGGCCACATCAGCACTGCGAGCCAAGGTGGAGATCAACATACCGATGCCGAGAAAACACCAGGCCAGAGCCATCAGCAGGCCGGTATAGTAGATCAGCAGATGCCAGGGAGCCGACACACCTTTGAGCAAACCCCAGGCCGTGGCGCCCAGCATCGCCACAAACACCGGCAGGAAGACCACAAAAAAGCGTCCAAATACCCTTCCCCAAAACCAGGCCCCGAGGGTTATCGGTAGGGAGAGCAGATACTCGAAGACCCCAGCCTCCCGATCACCAGCCACCGAGCGTACCGTGGTGATCAATACAAAAATCGGCAATATCGCCATCGAGAGTTGAATATAGGTAATCAACAGTCGCGATAGGCCGGTAAACCCCATAATCCGGGATTCCGCCAGGCCGAATGCGAACAGAATAACCACCAGGCCGCCGAACACCATGGCATAAACCATAAACCAGCGTGCCCGCAGTGACTCTATGATATCGGTATATGCTGCCAGCCAAAGGTATCGCATAGGATAGATTTCCTGTTCAGTCGACTGCCCCAGTCGGTGGTTGCCCTGTTGCACCCTGCCGTCGCTTTGCCTGTTGTTTCAGACGCTCCATCAGATGCACCCCATGGTGATCGAAACGCTTTTCCACCTGAATGATATGTTGTTTGGCCTGCTCGAAGCTGAGCCCACTGGGAGCAGTCTCCAACTGTGCGCCAAGACCAAACTCCATCGGCGTGAGGTTGCCTTTCACATAGGTGGCTTTGCGGGCATCGATCCAATCTCCGGTTCGATGATCGGTAACCCAGATCTCGGTTTTCGGATCATCTTCCCAGGGTTGCTTGGCCAGCCAGAGGGTGGCACAACCGATATCATCGAACATCGCCACCTCGGAACGTTTCTTATCGGGTGGGAAATATCGAATCTGTGCTGCGTGATAGCGATCGCTTACAACCATTCGGCACCTTTCACAGGCATCTCTGTCCCACTTGACCTCTTTGGGGCCAGTACCACTATCACCGGAGCAGGCAACAAGCATCAGCAGACATGCAGACAGGCAGATAGGCTTACAGCCTCTAAACCACATTGATTGATGCCTCCTGCTGCTCAACCTCATTGATCTCCATGGCGGAGAGCAGTGCCGCATAACGAGAGAGCAGGCCGAGAAAACGCAAACGGTCCGGACCGGCAATGTAGCCTTCCCACACCTGCCCGTTTTCTGATGCAGTGAACCTCCACTCACCGATCGCCTTTGCAAACGCCTCTTCCGCCTGTATCAGACGAATCCGGCAATAGAGACGGGATGAGAGATCCACCAGGTCGGCCACTCTGTCATCCAGCACGATCTCTCCCTGATCCATCTCAATCACCCGATTCACCAACGCAGCCACCTCATCGAGTCGGTGACTTGAAATCAACATCGCGGCGTGATCTTTTTTCTCGGCAAGTAACTTGAAAAAGATATGCCGCGCCTGGGGATCGAGATTTGCCGCGGGCTCATCCATCACCAACAGCTCACTCTCCCGACCCAAGGCAATGGCGATCAACAACTTCTGTTTCTGACCGCCGGAGAGTTTAACGAATGGCTGCTTGTGAAACTGTTGTGCATCAAAACCCAACTCCTCCGCAACCCTGAACATCCGTTGCGGGTCGGAGTCACACAAACTGGCGGCAAAGCGGATCAGTTGCCCGATAGGCATCCGCAGAGGCGGCGGCAATTGCGGTACAAAACCGACCTTGGAGAGCACCTCGCGACGATAGAGCCTGGGATCCCTGTGATCCACCAGAACCCGGCCCTGACAGGTGTATTCACCCAACAGGCAACGAATCAGGGTGGTTTTTCCGGCGCCGTTGGAACCCACAAGCGCGACACGCTGACCACGTTCAATGGTCAGGTTGATGCCCTTCAGCACCTGATGGCGACGAAAACTTTTGACGATGTTTTCAAATTGAATCATAGGTTCATTTCAACATCTTGCTGAGTCCCTTGACCTCGTAGGTCAGAGAGTCGGTTGGACAGACGTCGACACACATGCCGCATCGGGTGCAATCGGATGAGACATCCTGATTGACGTCCCGTGCACCGCTACGGATGGTCAGCTCCAGTACATGAGGCACCAGGCAGACCTTACGACAGTCACCCTCATGGTGACAGGCCTCAGCGTTGTATTTGACCCGAACGGGGGATAACAGCCCCACCGCACCGTAGGTCACCCCGATGGGACAGACGTAACGGCACCAGGCACGGCGGGAATAAAAGATTTCGAACAATAGCAGCAACCCCACCCAGATCAGGGCCACGCCGGGACCGTAGATCAGTGCGCGGCTCAGAATGCCGGTTGGTGAGATCGTCTCAAACACGGTATACCCGGTGAGCAATGCCAACAGAGCGAAGACCAGATAGAAGACAATGCGCACCTTGCGATTGAAGGTATGGTTCTTGACGAGTTGTTTTTTCACCAGCCACAGGTGCAGATATTCGGCCCACTCTGACAGCAAGTGGTAGGGACAGACCCAGGAGCAGAATGTCCGCCCTCCCAAAAGCAGCCACATCATAAATACCGTGACAATACCGATCACCAGGTTGAGCACAATATGTTTGTAGGCCAATGCAACCTGTAAGGCGGCATTCAGATCGGCAAAGTGAAAACCCATCACACGCGCACCGGTCAATGCACCTTCCACCAACTGCACATCGAAATAGAACGAGGCCACAAACAGCAGGTTGACCAGGATCAGGGTCGCCCATCGACGCTTTTGCCACTTACTGAGAAAGGTGCTCTTGTGTGCATGTCGTACCGCTTCCACATCCGCTTTGGAGAGTTTGCCTTTTTTACCTGCGTAGATAGCCTGAACTTCCGCACTCCTCTCCTCTTTCGAAGGGCGTGGAATCTTGTTACCTATCAGATGCGCGATCGAGTCTTTGATATAACTCATCTCAGGACTCCTTAACCGTATCGGCGTTGTTGTCCAAATCGATCACAATAGCCGCACTCTCCACCGGGCAGATCATTTCGCACACACCGCATCCGACACACCCTTCTTGTACTACCGGTTTCATCCGCAACACACCATCTCCCTGATCCATCGGTTCAAGTGTGATGGCGTGTTTTGGTGGGCAGGCATTACCCATCTGCTGTGCAACCCTTGCAACCGGCTGATCAGATTTTTCAGATTCTGCCGCTTCACATTGGGTGATGCGTATTTCGATCGGGCATTGGCGCACACACAGATCACAGATCTCCAGGTCATAGGGGTGCTCCGACACCGGGATGGGATTCCAACGATCGATCTCTTCGTAACGCAGCAATCCTCTGTAGTCGGCACCTCGCGCCTGGCCTTTGAAGCCTTTTCCCTGCATCGCCAGACAGGCCTTGGGTCTTGCCAGCCGGGCAAATCCCATGCGTGTATCGGCGGGATAATCCAGGTCATGGGTCAGTGCGCCGGTCGGGCAGGCCAATACACACTGCAGGCCGTCGCATGAAAAGTCACACGCCTGCTCCCTGGCGTCGATATAGGGTACACCAATACCGAATCCGTCAAGCAGATCGGCCAGCTTGATCGCCTCCACCGGACAGACCTGAACACACTGGCCACACTTGATACAGGAGGCATAGAACTGCTGCTCATCGTCTGGCGTCTTCAATGCGCCGGGGGGACGCAGACGTATCGAGGTCCCTTGCAAGACAGGAACATATCCCAACATTGAGACACCAATCATACCGGCAGCCAACACTGAGGAGCGCAGAAACTCCCGGCGGCTCTGCTCTTTGCGTCTAGGCGTCATCGGTCGCTTGTTTTTTTTCACGGGTTGTTTCTTGTCACTCATACTATGTTTCTCGTTTAACGCCCGAGCGACTCGCGCAGTGCACGATAGGCATCAAATGTCTTTTGTGTATCCGCTTGAATTTCCACCTCGGAGTCAGCTGAATCAGATGATTGACTGTCAGCAACATGATCTACCTGCTGAGTCACTTCAGCCGTCATCATCGGCTGCTTATCACGCACCAGCATATTGGGCTGAGTGAATGGTGCGAGACGCTCCAGGAAATCCATGACTTCGAGAACCGGAGAACCTTTGAAAAAACGTGCCGAGGGTACATCCATCCAGATTCGGTCGGCATAACTGAACAGTTCATAGGGCTTGTCACCGACCCTGTCTTGATCCTGATCAAAGCCCTCATAGTCGTCCCAGTAGTTTCCCTGCCAACTATTCCGGTTCGCTGTTTTTCCACCACCGGAAACCGCCACTTGAGTGATATTGCCTTTGAATCGATTGTTTTTCAGCGTATTGCCGGTCCAATCATTGAGAAAAAGCACCCCAATGCCACTGTAGGCGACCAGATTGTCTTCAAAAAGGTTGACGGTATCGGGCTGAAAGGGAGAGACATCCAGATAGAGCCCTGTGGCACAATAGAGAACCTGGTTACCGGTCACCACCACATCCGAGGTCTCCTTGAATCCAATACCCATTCCAGTAGCACCGGTGGCATGAGCGATGTAGTTGTTTTTCAAATGCACCCCATCGCTGTACATGACAAAGATACCGACGGAGTTATCCTCATAATGATTGCCAACCACTTCGTTGTATTGAGCATACATGAAGTGCAGGGAGTAACGACCTCCCCGGGCATCGTTACGTGCAATCAGATTATCCCGTGAGTACCAAACCACCATATCACGGGAGTCCCTGATGATATTGTCCGTGATCTTGTTATCGAAACTGTACCAAAGACGTATCGCATCGCCCCTGATGCCCAAATCGAAAGGCTTCGACGAGATTCGGTTGGCACGCACGATATTGTTTTTCGACTGTTGCAGATCGACGCCGAACAGACAATTATCGATCACATTGTCTTTGATTACATTAAAGTCGCCACGTACCTGCACCCCTGAATCGATCGTGTTATGCGACTCTCCGGAATTGGTCAGACGGAGATTCTTAATCGTGGCGCCGTCCGTATCCAATATGATAACTGATCCTTTTCCACCGGCATCGATGGTGACCTTACCCTGTCCATCCACCGTAATGGCATCACTAATGGTTACCGGCCCAGCATAGGTTCCGGGAGGCGGAATCAGAATACCGCCAGGCTCGGTATCATCGACCAGGGCCTGAAAAGAGGGGTAGCTCTCGGACGCCGCAAAAGCATGAGGCACAGTTGCAGGCAGGAGCAGCAGAAGTGCCGCCAATAAGAGGATCTGTCTGTACACTGCAAAAACAATAACCAATTTAACACCCGAAAACGGTTGGCCGTGAAAATTGATCTTCGACTGTGAATTCATCCGTTACAGAGACTAACCGATCAATTCACAATTCTAAATCAGATTAAGACTTCTCCTGCTCCTGTTTGAACTGCTTGAATCGTACCAATGCCGCGGCTGCCAGTACCAACGAAGTCAGCACCATCAAACCGAATCCCGTATAGGGATAGGAGTGAGTCGTAAACTGCGCAACCTTGCCGTCGCCAAATACTGTGGGCATGAACGGTTTTACGGAAAATGCCCCCATGTCATTCAGGGTATGTCCATACCACCAAAGCCAGGCTGAGTAATCTATGACGAAAATAACCGGCAATGCAATCGGCACCAACACCAGGAGCCAGTAAAACAGTCCACCATTCTTACGCGCACCGAATATCACCAGCAGCATAGCACCCAGCAAAGCGACAAAAACGACATGAATAGCCAGTTCGAGATTCTTCACCATCGGCACAATCTCTTCCTGGTTATTGAAATATCGACCAAGACTTTTCGCGTAGTGCCAGGACATGACCTGAAAGGCACTGCCATTCCACGGCGCCATTTCATCGGATTTCACCTGATCGATATCATAGGTCAGTTTAAGCTGCTCGATGAGATGAAGTTTTTCCACATCCCCCGAATTTGCCTGTTCCCGTTGCGCCCTTTCCACCTGAGACGGCAGGATCACCTCCACACCCGACTCCTCCAAAGAGTCCTTGAGCACCCCAGCAATACCGCCAATCACGATCTCAGGTTCACTGCTCTCAGAGGTCGCCTCCTGATCCAATGAAGTTACCAATGCGCTGATATAACCGGTATTCAGCAGTTTGAAACCACCATCCCCATATAAAGCAAGCCCCATCCATACCGCGATAACGGCAAAACCACTACTCAGTATCGCGACTCGTATCCTCGGCTTGATACAGATAAAACCCAACAGCATGACACCCATGAATACCATCAGAAACTGACCGAAGCCACGCTCAACAGGACCACCCGCCGCTATCGGATACATACCCACATAGTGGTTGATGGTGTCCATCTCATGTACACAGTCCAATGCTTCGTCTTCGACGATTTCCGCCTTCTCCTGCTTTTCACAACCGTTGAATACACCATTCATATGAAAATGAATTCTCACACCATCCGGAAAGGACTCGGCCGGATAGTTTGGAGCTGTCAACGATACCCACCAGATCGGGGTGTAGAAAACAACAGTCAGAAGCCCCAGTGCGGCCAGGGTGAGCACGGCAACTTGAAGCGTTTGCTTAGACGGCATAGTGGTTCTCTAGAAAAGAAAAAAGATTGTATGAGTAGTGGGTCTCTGTAAGCAGCTTCCAGGTTGGGCCGATCACCCAACCTGACTGCTGCCTGTCACTTACCACCAGAACACTGAGGGTGTCGGGTAAGCGCCGGCTCAGCTTGTAGCGAACTGCAGCGCTCACTGCGCTAGTCGTAATCCGGGTTCTGCCAATCCTTGGAAGGCGCAAGCAGCTCCTTGGGTACCGGCATACGCGATACATAGTTGATGACCATCTGCATGTCCTTGTCAGAAAAGTTCTTGATCTGCTCTACCATCTCCGGGTTGGCATTACGACGCTTGCCATCACGAATCCATTCAAACTGACGCAACATGTAAGCATAGTGTTGTCCGTGAATTTTCGGATAGAACTTTTCACCATCACCTTCACCAATCGCACCATGACACTGAACACAGTTGTCATCGTAGAGCTTCTTCCCTTGACTGAATTCAGGGAACAGCTGGTTCCAGGGACCCTTGCCGTTTTCAGGATTCATCGGCAATTTGGCGATGTATGCGGTGACATCGGCAACCAGTTGAGCGGGCTTGATCTCACCGGCATGATACCCGGATGCCGCCATAATCTGTTCATCCAAAGCAAATGGATACATGGTTGGGTTATCCCGGTTCTGTGCACGGATATCCGCCAACTGCTTGATCAAGACATTACGGTGCTGGCCCGCAAGCTGAGGAAAAGTGCCATCTGAAAGGCCCCAGCCTTCCAACAGATGACAGGCAGAACAGACCTCATACACAGCAATGCCCCGCTCACGATCGGGCGTCAACAGCATCGCCTCGTCCTTTTCGCCTCCTGCTTCGTTCCACCCAGCGCTAACACCGCCACAAGCAAGTAGACCCAAGGCGATGGTCACTGATTTGATCATCGGTTTAACATTCATGATTCGTTTCTCCACTCCCCTGAAAAGCATGGGGATCCGTTAGCTTCGTACCTGGGCGCCAGTATATAAAAAAGTATTACCTCAATAACGCACACAGTGTGTCACGGGGTATATTAGATTACTTTGATATACATCAAACTCTATCGCCCGGATAACGTATCTGAGTGGTCGGTTCAGAGTGTGCTCAACCAATCGGCTATTGCACGCATCTCCTCATCGGTGACCAAACCCATTACCCCTTTCATGGCGGCAGATTGACCATTGCTGCGAACGCCTGCCTTGATATCCTTCATCTGATTGTAAGCATAGTCAGCATTTTGTCCGGCAAGCTTGGGATAGACCGGCATAATCGGTGATTTGGCATCTTTACCATGGCACGACCAGCATGTTTTGGTTTTGTAGAGCTCCGCGCCATCAGCGGCTTGTGCATTCATGGAGACTGCGGAAACAACTAACAGGGTCATACCGATCAATGTGAGATTTACAATTTTCAACATACTGATTTCCTCATTTAGAATGAGTGGTTATGTTCCGATGAGGGAACTGAAAAAAGCACATGAAGCAAGCCATTTAAGTTCAGTTAGAGCCAAAATAAACCTTGCCATTTTTGTGCGTATTATTCGGTTAAACGCAGAAAGGGGCCCTAAGACCCCTTTCTTCTTCAATGCACAAAACCGTGCTGACTATTTGACCTTCTTAGCTCCATGCTCTTCCAGGAAGGTCTTGGCACGCAGCCCAAGATCTGCCGTCTTGACCTGATACTGCCACCACTGGCCTGCCCAAAGCGTGGCGTTCTGATAGTCACCCTTGCCGGCAAAGCCTTCAGACTTTTTCTTGGCCTCTTCGGCAAAACCGAGCTGGTCGGTCGCATCCTCCACCAGGGCAACGACTTCCGGGAAGTCTTTGTAGTTGTGGCTGGTGATGAAACCGACTACAGAATCGATAACCGCCTGGGTATCGATATTGGTCTTGACCTGCTTCTCATAGTCAGCCTGGGTATACTTGGTACCTTCCTGTATCTCGGTAGTTGTGGCCACATACCCTTTCGGCTTGACTAACAGATACCCCTGCATCTCCAGATGCAAGGCAGAGCAGAACTCGGTGCAGTAGTAGGGATAGACACCGGCCTTATCCGCTTTGAAGGTTGCCGAGACTGTTTTACCCGGTTCGATCGAGAGATTCACATTCTGACCGTAGAGCGCAAAACCATGGGTCTCATCCTCTGCACGTTCCAGATTGGTAAGATGAATGGATACCGTTTCGCCCTCTTCCACCTCGATGATCTCCGGAGTGATATGAGAACGGATCACAGTACCGTAGACATGCACGACACCATCATCACCACGTACCACCTTCTCACGCCCGGCGCGTGTCTTGTAAGGCGACTTCTTGTCAGAGCGACTATCCCAACCAGACTTGTAGCGTACGGCAGGTTTCAGTTTGTCCGCTTTAATGGCGACCACATAGTGAGGTTCACCCAAGGGTAGAGGCATATCGTAGAGTAACTGCATCTTGTCGCCGCTGATATCGATCAACTGGTGGTTCTGCGGATGCAGAGGGCCGACAGGATTGAAACGATCGATGGCAAGCTTATTCAGCGAGACGAGATATTTACCATCCGGTGATACGGAATCACCCTCCATCGCAACCAGATGGCCGATGTTGTAGTGGATGTGTATTTGATCCAGTACCTTGCCTTCACAGTAGTTCCACTTGGTTACCATGGAGTCGACATAGATCGAGGTATAAACGACACACTCTTTGGCATCATACTGGGTATGCAAAGGACCAAGTCCTACCTGCACCTGAGTGTGCAACGCATCTTTCATTGCAATGATCGGGATACCGTATGGATCTTTGCCTTCAAACTTTTTATCCTTGATCGCTTTTTGGATTTTCTCCCAACTATAGACCCAAGCATGACTGTCAAGCTTACCGGAAACGATAATATGACTGCCATCGGGACTGACATCAACCCCGTGCGGGCTTTTCGGTTCCGGGATCAGATAGAGCAAGCCCTCTTTCACTGCCTGCTCCATGGGGATCATGTATGCCCCCTTGGATTTTTTAACCTTACCGGCAGCAACCAATTCGGCAGCCTTCTTCCAATTGGTTACATGCAGAAAATCGGTATCTTTTTGTGAACAACCCGCCTCAAAGGGAGGACGTCCGCGTTCGATACCACCGACATAGCGTTCCGAACAGAAAGAGTTGGTGAAACCCCACCCCATGGATGGACCTTTACCCGCATCGGAGAGATCCTGACTGTAAGGGGGCAATTCGAAAGTAAACGATTGAGATGGATCGAGGCGACCCTTTTTATCATCGAATTTCCAATAGGTAACCGCACCGCGGTACTTATCGTTGAACTCTTCCAGCGGCACAAATTCATCTTCAAACGGTGCAGCATACTGGGAAGCTTCCATCACATATTCAGTATTCGGGGTAACGAATGCACCACCATGCTCTGATTTCATGAATGGATTGACCACGATCTGTTTGGTCTCAAAGTCATGCAGATCGATGACCGCCATACGTGGGTTGGCTTTATCGTTGATAAAGAGATAACGGCCGTTGTACTCACCCTTGGTCTCAGAAAAAGCCGGATGGTGAGTATCGCCGTAGTTGATATCCTTACCCTGTATCCTGCCTTGGGCCAAAACCGCTTTCGATTCATCATCAAAGCCGTAGCCCTGCCAGGGCTCAGGTGTAAAAACGGCAATATATTTGAGTATCCTCATGGAGGGGATACCGTAAACGATGACCTGTCCGCTCTGTCCACCGGAGCTGAAGGCCAGATATTCATCACGCCCTCCCGTTGGCGTATAGGTTTTTGCTGCTGCAAGCAGATCCTGCTGTGATAGTCCGCGCGCCTTCATGACCTCTTCAAGCGCCGACTGGGACCATGCATTGGTTGCGGCTAATAAGCCGATCCCCAAACCTATGCCCAATGCGGATATACGTTTCAAACTATTGTTCATCGTTCCCCGTCCCCATGATTATTAATGAGAAGTGCATATCAGACGATATGCCGACTGAAAGATATTCATCAAACGACCAAGTAATCTCTTTGATTTAGGTCAAATGACACACTATCGAAACTATATTAGGTGATATCACCCTATTCCGCTTGAAGCTTGCACGGCAAGTAACCACTAAGAGGTAAACGAGAGATACCTATTTATAAGTGGTCTCGATCAAAGTAAATTACCGAAAATCTACTATGCGTATTCAGTTGTCGGCCGTCAGGATAAATTTTATTTATTTAAACGAGAGGTGAGCGCTCAATTGAAGACGGCTGGTTACTCAAGCAGGTCGCGCATTTTTGCGGCAAGTTCCACAGGGGAAATCCCATGTGCGAATTTGGTAATGAATCGACCCTGCGGATCGAGCAGATAGAGACTGGCGGTATGATCCATAAGGTAGAGACCAGCCCCCCCTGACGCCTCCTCTACCCGCTCGTATCTCGCTTTGAACTGACTGGCAACCCGCTCAATCATTTCTGGGGAACCGGTAACGCCAATCAACCTTTCGTCGTAATACTCGACATAGTTTTTCATTACCGCAACAGTATCCCTCTGCGGATCGATGGTGATGAAATAGGGCTGAAAGTGGTCGGATTTAGCGCCCAGTTCATTCAGCGCCTGGAATAGAATCTGCAATGAGGTCGGACAGATATCCGGACAGTAGGTATAGCCAAAATAGACAACCGCAAACTTACCCAGCATGCTCTCATTACTCACCAACCTGCCCAGATGGTCAGTGAGCAGAAACGTCCCTCTACCGATGCCCTCGGTGGCGTGTAGCCTCTCCTGTTGCGCAGCACTCCTTGCCTGCTTCGCTCGCACCATGTCAGCATTCAGACAGCGTTTTATCTCATCCGTGTTATGTTCCATGAGTGTGAAATAGAGATCTGGACCAGGTGGCAAGCCAATTCCGAAGCTGTTCAGAATACCATGATTGATATCACTCTCCTGAGTCAGTAGTGCAAGGTGTTGATTTGGGAAACCAAGCTCCGATAACAGACAGACCGCCTCGCCGGCAACGATCCTCTCGCGTACCCGCAGCAACCCTTTGGCATCGGCGTGTTGTGTCGGCAAACCTGTCAGCCAATCCAGAACTTTAAGGGCATACGCCTGCTCAAAATATTGCAGGGTGTCATGATACTGAATGCCCAATCCCGCCTTCATCCCCCGATAGCCATACTCATACTCCCGATCGATGCGGGCCAGCCGGGCCAATACGGTCTGCCGGTTACGCTCATAGACATGTGCTCGTTTTGCGTCCATCTGCTGCAGCAGACTAGCCAGATCGTTCAACATAATCATCAGGTTACGATTATCCAGCCAGAAGTGGGGATCACGCTGTTGCGGCTGATGACGAGACGGCAATACCTTCAGACCTGAATGGGACAGCAGCTCGATGACCTCGGTATTGCTGCCCAACTGGCGTATGGTCTCGACAAGTGACGCCTCCAGCTCCGGACCGACCCAGAACAGCAGATCGGCTTGCTGCATACGTAACCGCTGATCCGGCGACGGGGTGAACTGATGGGGTAATTGGCTATCGTCGATCAGCAGTTCAGGTCTACCGACCCCAACCATCAGGCCCGCCACGATGGAATGCAGTGGCTTGATCGTCACCACAACCCGAAACTCATCCTGATCTTCTGCAGCCCCCCCCGTGAGCGGCCAGAAGACCGCGATAAGCAGTACCAACAATGGGATCAGGGGATATTTTTCGATATTACTCATTACCTTGGATATACCGCATTGAGATTATCCAGTGCCATATCAACCTGTTGATTGAAAGTATCCGTTGCAGGACAGGTACGCTTCTCGTTGATGAATGCCATAAAGCTCTTGTTGGTCTGGTAATCGAACAACTCTCCCAATTGCCGCTGTTTTGGCAGTGCCAGCACCAAGGCCTGTTTGATCCGTTGTGTCTGATCAAGCCTGCCGCAATGCAGAGCGACACCATTCAAACTCCCCAGTGCACGAATGGCAGTCAACTGGTCATCACTCGCCGCTTCCACCCGGACCACGCCGAACAGAATGGACAATAGCATCAGAATACGCGGAATCATGAGCATCTTTTCAGATCCTTAACTAGGGCCTGTTAACACGAATCCTACCTGGTGCAAGCAGAATTCAAACCATCCGTCTGTTGCCGGATCTTACAGAGTCTTGCCGGACGCAGGCACATCTCCGATTTGGACAGATTTTGCGTTGATGAACTATTAAACCTCAAGCTGAGGTATAGGGATTTGATAGATATCAAGCTACCGATAGTTCTGCCCCCCAGTGTTTGGGGATATTTTCAACTATTACAACCAGTTATGGTTCACTGAATAAAACCTGGGAAATCATCGCCAACCCCTGTGGCCCCGCTCAGATCGACAGACTGTACCCGGGCATTGACAAATCGTACACCCTTAAGGTTCGCTTCCCTGAAAAGTGTCTCGGTCAGGGCCACCCCATTCAGCAGCGAGCCGCTCAAATCCGCCTGGGAAAAATCCGCCTGCTCCAAAGCCGCGCCGGTCAACACAACCTGTCGTAACTTCGCCCTTCTGAGGGTACTGCCAATCAGAACGGCCCTCATCATAAACGCCCGGTCAAATAGAGAATCGTCCAGCTGGCTCTCCTCCATTGAAATATCTTTCATATTTGCATTGGAAAAATTGGCGCCAGAAGCATTCGCTTCATTGATACTGGCGCCAAAAAGATAGGCGTTGGTGAAATCCGCCTGTTTGAGCGAGGTTTCATCGAAATTGGTGTGGAATAGATCAGCATCTGAGAAATCGGCATTGTCTGCCTTGCAACCGGACAGCATCGCCCACTTCAGATCGGATTTGGCCAAGTCTGCCTGGGAAAGGTTGCAGTCAATCAGTTTGGCATTTTGAAAATTGACGCCACTCAACCGACTTCCCTGCAGATCGACACCGGTGAGATCCCGGCCGCTGAAATCACAATGGGTATAGTCATGCCGGGGGAGCGGCTTGTTGCAATTCCCCATTGGCATGGTCTGAGAGGTCTTCTCAGCGTGTGATTGTGATGACACGATCAACAGCAGGGAGAGCACGATATGCTTAATCACCTTTCCTCCAACAGAGAAGCGACAATGGTAATAGCCTACACTCATTCACCGACTATAGGCAGGCGGACGATTTTTGAAAAGGTAGAAGACAATGACAGGAAACCTGTACAACAGAGCGTAATCGAAGCTTATCCATTTCAAGCAATCCTGATTAACAATGGTTCAACCAGTTAATCCACAACCACCCGGCCACCCCATGATGATTCTCGATCACCTTAATTCGCAAATCCCTTGCTTGATGCCATGACGAAGAAAGAGAGTTACGCAAATCAATGCTACAGGATAGAATGGTGCCACTTTCGAGAAATGCTACCTCAGCGTCAGAATTTGGCATTGAGTTTTCTATAACATACAACAGCAACATCACTGGCTGACTTACTACAGGACATCAGTCTCTTTCGGGAATGTTTTAATGATAAACAGCACTGTTTTACGAACAATCATGCTCACTCTGCTGATAACCCCAGGGCTAAGCATCGCGGAGGAGAAACCTCTCTGGGAAGCCGGCATTGGCATAGGGGCGATGAGCTTTCCGGCCTATCGCGGTTCTGACAAGACGCACAACTTTCTACTGCCTGTTCCCTACTTCGTCTATCACGGTGATTTTCTCAAGGCTGACCGGCACGGCATCCGCGGTAGCCTGTTCGATTCGGAGCTGGTTGATCTGACACTGAGTTTTTCCGCTTCACCACCAACCAACAGCGACGATATCAATGCCCGCGAGGGAATGCCCGACCTCAAAACCACCTTTGAATTCGGCCCCCAGATCGACCTCACCCTATGGCGCAACGAGAACCGGACACGTTCACTTAGACTGCGTATGCCTGCCCGCGCCGCTTTTACAGTTGAACGCTCATCAGAGTCCATCGGCTGGGTCTTCTCACCCAGACTCAATCTGGATATCACCGACCTGCCGGCACTGCCGGGTTGGAATCTTGGCTTTGTCGCCGGGCCAATCTATGCCACTGAGGATCAACACGACTATTTCTACGGAGTCGATCCCCAATATGCGACCAGTGAGCGACCGGCCTATCAAACCAGTGGGGGTTACAGTGGCAGTCAGTTTCTATTCACCCTATCCAAACGCTTTGAGCGCACCTGGGTTGGCGCATTTGTCCGTTATGACACTCTGAGTGATGCCGTCTTCGAAGATAGCCCTCTGCTCACCGAGGATAGCTTTGCAGCAATCGGGGTAGCCGTGAGCTGGGTGATCAGTGAATCGAAGACGCGGGTCAATGTGGAAAACTACTGATAACCGGCCACTGGCACAACCCTTGTCTGCCAGAAATAATCTGATACCTTAGGCTCTCAGCTTGGGTAGATTTGCAGGCTCACCTTAACAGACCCTAGGCTCCATTAAATATAAGATAGAGGCGGATACAGACCATAGCGACAATAAGAAAGGATTTTGACTCCTACAAAATCTGGCAATACAGCGGTCATAAACATGAGGCCGTAATCTATTGTTTCCATGACAACGTCAGAATCGGCGAACTGATATTCCACAAGGATGACGTCAAACCACCTCAGAACAGACTGCAATCAGACAAACCAGTCATCCATTTTCCGATTAGTCGATTCAACGACATCATCTCAATCCTCAGACATGAAAAAACACTCTGCCTGTTTCTCAACCTGGAGAAACTGATCGGCATGGTCGCCACCTCTGAGCATGAGCCGATTGGTGATGAAGAGGGTTGATCAAGAATCCCGGCTGTGGCAAGGCCAAATATCGGCCAACTCTCTAACCCGAAAAATTTGCTATTAAGCTGTTAAGGCAGCAAACATCCGATCCTTCTGATCCATTCGACGGAACACGACGACACTGACTGCAAACGCCCCTATCGAAGGAACCTCCTGGATACTCACATCAAGAGTAGGTCTTTTGAAGACAAATAATTAAGCAGCTCTTAATAATCCTGAGCTAGCTTGACCATGTTGTCCCGCCACGCGGCCTCGTATGCGGATGGCAGTTTCAATCCACTCTATTGAGCTAGCCATCCATGCCACATACAGTCGCATCAACCTTAGGGATCAACCAAAAACAATCAATATAACAGGGAGATAAGGATGAGATCATATCCAAGTCAAAAAGCGGCAAAGCACATCATTGCCAGCCTATTCCTCTCTACCTCCATCACCGCGACCAATCTGGCGATCGCACAGGATGGGGAGCCTGATGGCAACAGATACTATCTGGAGCGTTTCTATCAACAGGACATCAGTGCTGCCAAAGCCTATTTAGGTATGCTGGGAAAACTTAAAGAGCAACGTGAAGATGATGATTCGGAAAAAGAGGATGAAGATGAAAAAATCACCATCATCGATGTCAGAGATGCCACTGAATATCGTATGGGTCATCCTAAAAAAGCCATTCACATGCCATACCCAAGGATCTACAGAGAGTGTGCCGACAACCTGAGGACGGAAGATGGTGCCTGCGCCAGTGGTACGGTCTATCAGGTACGACAGGATCCGGAGAGCCTGTTTTTACAGATTGAAGAGAAAATCGAAGACAAGCAAACACCGATCGCCACGCTGTGCCGAACCGGCTTTCGCAGCGTGCTTGTGGCAAACATTATCTCCAAGCCAACGACAATCTGCGATCTTAAAGGCTATACCGGTAGTGAATATGATGATTGCTTTGCCACTTACCAGGATAGAGGCTATGAAAATGTCTCTAATATCTGGCAGGGATTCGTCGGTCAACCCATGGCTGGGATCATCAGCTCCAGCGGCAGTCGCTACGTTGTCGGCGATGATCAGACATTAACAGATCTGACCCTTGCTGACGGTTCCATGGCAAAGGGCTTTATCGCCTATGACCTCGATTTGAATAATGACGGCACCATTAGCAGTGATGACAAGGATGGATGGCGCTACCACCAAAGCCTGCCATATACGACCAAGATGAAAAGAAAATTGATCAACGCAGAAGCTGACGCGATGGGCTATTACGACCTACCCTGACTAAAAAACCCACCTGGATCACCGTTCGATTCAGGTGGGTTGAAACTCGTGATCAAGACAGGCTGACCAGAGTATCAAAACCTTCAGTTATAACACTTGTATCTTCTTCCGGAACCAAGATACAGGTGACTGTCGTAACAGTTTTTACGACGCATCTTCTTTCTCATCTTTTTGCGTAACGAATCGATACTGCCCTGTTCATAACCATCTTCATAGCCATGACGATCACCCTTTCTGGTACCTTTTCTGTAGCCCTTTTCATAACCGACTTTGTAACCGCGTATGTACTCTTTTTCATCGAATGACCTTTTCGAGTGCGTGCCGTAGTATCTATCCTTGCCATCACGGTAGCCCTCACGATAGCTGCGTTTGTACGCCTTGACATAGCCATCTTCCAAACCATCGCTATAACCAGCGTCATAACCTTGTTCATAGGCATTGCTCATTGCCGAAGATGTGCCGACGTAAAAGAGAAGGATCAATGTTGAGAAAGTAATCGCTGCTGCATGTTTCATTGTTAGCTCCATCATTGTGTCTGTACTATGGAGCTTAAGGGAGGGCGTATTAACGGAAGCTGAACGAGATTTCGCACCCCGAAATGGAAAACAGACCTTCAGAATGAACCAACAAGGGGCTGTCAGCTGGCCTCATTGTACTGGTCAGCGATCAGACGAACACCGAGTTGTTGCAAATCCAATAGACACCAGCGGGGTCAATGCCCCTGGTGAGAACCGATACCTGACCAGAGACTGGTTAGAGAAAGACCCGTTTGAACGAATCAACAGCTACAACGCCGACAAGCATGACAAGCAATAGAACCGCCAGCTTGGAAAGACTGGGAATCGGCCGCGTAGCGCGCAGAAATCCCGGACCAGCCTGTCTGCAAACGCCAGCCACAAGAGAGGTCAAACCGGGTATATGGTAGTAGGCGGTGATATTGGAGATTTCACAGGGCAGGGTAAATTCCAGCAAGCCGTAGTGGTAAATGTAACCAAACAGCTCAGGTGCAGGCATTGAACCGATTGCCCCCCACGGCCTGGACAGTGACACAGCCTCCCCCAACCTCCAGGGTAAGATAGCCGCTCCCGGTCACCTCTGGCAGCAAGTTGACATTCAACCGGCGACTTTAGGCGGTACCATCATGATTGCCCATTGAAGTGACCTTCAATACCGGCGACGACGTGAAGTTAATAGTCACTATCTTAAAAATGGACAAACCGAGAGAATGTAATCTCCTATCACTCGTACAAAGGCCACACCGAACTACCTACCGAGAGTAGCTTAATATGAATTAATATCCTAATAAACAGGCTATTATGGATTCCAAGTCGAGTTACCAATCTCGTCTTGATAACTGAGGTGGTAAATGGATTACATACCCCCACAATGGGTAGTCAAAATTATCGAGCTATCTAACGACCACACAGCCTCTGAGCAAAACGATTTTCAGGAAGTGGTGTGTACTCATCCGAACAGAATGGTTGGAATCGTCAACCAGTCCGAGTGTTCTGAATAACCCCTAGCCCGAGAATCTGATGTAATGACTTTATATAGAGTCCATCTGTAGTACTGTAAGTAACTTGAGAACATTGTTGATTAATTCCTTCCATGCCTAACCCTTCCAATTGCCTGTGCGTGAGAATGAGTTCATTCGTCTCGATCCAACACGCTTATCTGAGATTGATATTTTACGATCTGAAAACGTTTGACGGTTGAACGGTTGTGGATTAAGGGTGAGAGGATAGACGGTAAATCATAATTCTGATTAGATAACCCGCTGATTTATGTGTACACATTAACTGATTACTGTTCAACTGAAATCTATCTGTCATATTAGCGTCATCCTCAACCATTATCGTTGATAGAATTATAATTATTTAGTATGGAAAACAATATGAACAAACTTACACTGCTATCTCTTCTGATTTGTACTTCTGTTAGCACACAGGTCTTAGGCGAATCTGTCATTGTTTATGATGAGAGTTCTCTTCAGGATGCATTTCAACAAGCCTCCTACAATCCGGAGATCGATGAGATCGTGTTTAAAAAATATTCCCACATCAGCTTGAGTGCTCCGGCCATCTATAGGGGAGAACAATCCATTACCCTGGTCGGTAAGGGATCTACCATCGATGGTTCAAACGCTGGAAGTTTTGTACTGGATTCCAATCTTACAGCCGCAACGGAAGACGCTACGTTGATATTCGATACTGCCGGTGAGGTGAAGATCAAGAACCTCAAGGTAATCAACAGCGCCACCAGAGGCATTGTGATAAACGTTCCTGCCGATGCTTCTGGTGATGATGTCTCAGTAAACCTTGACCGAGTCACCATTTCTCATTCCGCTCTCTATGGTTTACACGTCGATGATAATGCCGATGCCTTTGATGACGGTAGATCCGGTTCTGCATTGGGTATTGAGTTAAAGTTGACCCGTTGTACATTTGAGTACAATGGTACCGGCGCGATAGATTTTGATGGCGTTCGGGTCGATGAGAGAAGTCATGGTGATATCTACGCCTTTATCTCCAACACTACCATTGACAACAACGGTGGTGACGGCATTGAACTGGATGAAGCTGGAGATGGAAATGTAGAAGTTTACATGAATCGAGTCTCTCTCAACGACAATGGCTTCTACAACGAGGAAGATCTGGACGATGGATTTGATATCGACGAAGCTGATGATGGCAATATAGAGGCAATCTTGACCAACCTGGTCGTCAACAACAATAAGGACGAAGGTTTGGATTTTGATGAAGCCGGTGATGGCAATATTGAAGCCAAATTTAAACGCGTTAGCGCTTTTAACAATAATGATGAGGCAATCAAATTAGATGAAGAAGATGCCGGAGACATAGAAGCCAAACTCAAAAGAGTCGATGTTGACGCGAGTGGTGATGACGGTATTCAATTCACAGAACTTGGAGAAGGTAAAATAGAAACCGTCCTCAAATCCGTTAGCGCCACCAATAACAAAAAGTATGGCATCAAGATCGAGCAGTGGCTTGTGGAAGATGAGGAGGAACATGCCGAAGACGCAGGTTCAATGACACTGAAAAGAGTTGACATCACAGGAAATGGCAAGGGTGACGAAATAAAAACCAATAATATTGAAAGGAACTAATATCAATCTGAGCGATGCACAGTATTCAATAACATTTTGATGCTGTGCATCAATTTTAAATTCTTGACAGCTGACGCTAGCTGTTCTTGTCAAACTGCACTTTGTAAACCCAACCAAGGAGATTGAACGAAGTGCAACCCCCTCGCGTACATTGCTCTGGCATTTAAAGAGACACCACATATCGCTGCCAAACCTGACAAAGTCAGGATATGCCAACCGTATCATCACCCTCGGAACGCCAATCCAGTGTAGTAGTAAAACTACCCATATTTGTATAGGGTATCTGGTTATTTGATCGCCAGGCTCCCCTATACTTCATTTTTCAATAACTTAAGTACTATCTCAGTCGCGACTGCAGTAGTAACATAAGGCTCATCGTGCTATTACTAGTGATCAAGACCCCGATTTGACTGACATTGAATAGAGGCAAGACGCTTTCCCAATGGTCTTGAATATTAACCTGTAGCTGGCCGGGCACCGGTGTCGGTTATTATGCTAGAACAATTTCTCTGTACCCATTTAGAACAACTGGCCTGGTTTCTCAGCTGAAGTATTATCGACATGTTTAACACTTTTGATTTTTTGAAGTTAGTCCTTGATACAATAACTGACCATATCGCTGTTATTGATGATCAGGGAACCATTGTTTACGTCAATAAATCATGGATCGATTTTGGATTATCAAATGGAATATCTCAGGATACCGAGTGGATAGGCGTCAACTATTTTGACGCTTGTACTCCCCTGGAGGAATCCGAGGAAATGAGCGTAAGAAGCGGCATTGAAGATGTAATCACTGAAAAAAGCCGGTCTTTTTACCATGAATACCCGTGTCATTCCTCCGCTGAAAAACGCTGGTTTCAGATGCGGGTCCACGCACTTGAATTTAATAACTCGCGAATTGTCATCATTGATCATAGCAATATAACGGAACGCAAAATTGCTGAGGATCAGGCCTTATATCTCTCAAGAACCGATAGCTTGACCGGTCTTTCCAACCGCCGTCATTTCGATGATTTCCTGAGTGATGAGTGGAAGCGCTGTATTCGCTCACAAATGCCCATCACATTGGCCATGATCGATATCGACTTCTTTAAACACCTCAACGATTCACTCGGGCATCATGCCGGTGACGAGAGCCTTGAAACCATAAGCGAGATATTGAAAGAGTTCGCCAAGAGACCCAGTGATGTTTGTGCTCGCTATGGCGGGGATGAATTTGTGATTGCTTATGGAAACTCAGCCATGGATGAATCTCTGGTATTGATGCTGAAGTTGATGGACACAATTCGTAAAAAAGAGATTCCAAACCCCGATTCACCTATCAGCAGCACTATTACGGTATCCATCGGCCTGGCTACAGCATATCCAGGCATAGACTCCACCGAAGAAGAGATAATCAAAGCCGCTGACACGCTACTCTATAAAGCCAAGGATGGTGGTCGAGACCATATTGAATTTGCCACTATCTGATCAACAGCGTGAGTCTACGTATCGAGCAGACAGTGTATTTATTCAGCATTCAGAAGTCACTCAATCAGTCTGGCCTGGATACTCTTTGATATACAGATCCTGTTTCGAGTAAGGTATCTCAATACCCTCCTCGAGAAACATTTTATAGATTGTACTATTCAGGCTGTCGATGACTCTGCCTCTCAACTCAGGGTTGTCAACCCAACACAACAGCTCAAAATCCAAGGATGAAGCCCCGAAAGTGCGGAATCTCACTCTGGGATCCGGGTCATCACAAACTGCATCGTTTTCATCCGCAATTTTGAGTAGAATTCTTTTCACCTCGTCAATATCGACACCATAGGCAACTCCGACTGACACCCTTATTCTGTATTTGGGATAGGGACCACCAGACTCATTGACCACTTTTGAGTTCCCCATAATTGCATTGGGAATGGTCACCTCAACATCATCCCTGGTTAACAATCGGGTACTTCGGATACCAATACTCGTCACCTTCCCTCTTAGCCCTGTCCCATCATCCAGAACAATGTAGTCACCTATTTTATAAGGCGTATCCGCCATGATAAAAACCCCGGAAAAGAGATTCGCCAAGGTATCCTTAGCCGCAAAACCAACGGCTATACCGATGATACCAGCGGATGCCAACCAGGCTGTCATATCGATATGCCAGGCCTGAAAGATGAAATAGACCGCAAAGATGAAAAAAGTAATCGCGAATAGATTAGTAAAAAGCGGAAGTGTTTGAGGTCGAATCACAGCATGATCACTAGCCCGACTACTGGCAACCTGGAGCAGCAGTTTTGACAATCGTATTGCAAACAGCATCCAGAGAAAAACCAGTACCGAAGTAACCGCTGACAACAGTATACTGTTTATTTGATCTCCCAGCGAAGAAACCGTCGTTGCCACCAGCAAACCAATAAGCGTTACTGTCCAGAACAGCGGCGCTTTTAGCATGATGATAATTTTATCGTCAACATGGCTCGTGGTTTTTGCCGCCAACCGACGTATGATCGGTAGAAAAACCCAGGTGAGGAGTTTTGCAATGAGGATAAAAAAAAGAAAGATCAGGATACCCTTTACCCAGGGGTAACCTCCAAAGATCGCCATTACCGGATCAAGAATCTCTGGTGCGTCGATAATATCAACCAACCCCTCGACGCTGTCATTAATCGGTGAATCCGCGATTCCTATCTCTTCCGCTTCAGAGGCTTGTTGATCGTTCTCTGGCATTTCATCACCTTATCCACTCTATGTAATTAAGGTGAAGTTATATACAGGTTTAGTCGGTTTTTCAAATAACCGAAACGCTTCAGCTTTCTAGGTTGGAGACTGAAAACATTGCAAAATCAGGACATTTTAACCCATTCCCAATGAGAATCTTGCATTATTCCTAAATCCTGGTGAGTGTAAAAAATCGTAACTTGTTCGATCCAGAGCTGCAGTCTGTGTAACTCATGATAATCCCTGCTTGCAGTTGATCGCCAATGACATTTTTTCTTCGATAGCCGTTAACAGCGCATACCTTTTTCTGTACATGGATCGTTTTCTGGCAACGATCAGATGATACGGCTTTCTCGCCGGACGCACAGAGAGCTTATAAAAGCCGTCTTGACAGCAATGCCCACCCCGCTCCTCCCATACCTGATCGTACTCCAGGCTCCTTACTTCCGCTTTGTTTTTCAAAAGATAAAAATAGTGATTATGCTGATGCTCATCTCCCTGCACGGCATATATCCAATCAATGCCAAACTGCTTGCAAAACATTTGAAATAGCTCAACCATCAGGTCACGAGGCCTTACACCATAGAGTTTTTTTGTTATATGCCTATAGATGTCTGTCACATGATTCATCCGCCTACCCTGGATCGCACCAACAAAAGCGACCAACCTATTGGATTGAAACTTTGATAGGGAGAAGGCGATTGAAAATAGCCGCTCTTCACGAATGTAAATATTCAATACCAACATCCCCTCTCTCAGGAATAGTCCTCCTTTATCGAGCACAAGCCGCATACCCGGATAGTGCTCATCCAAATCAACCACCTCTTTTCGCTCATACCTACCAAAATCCAAAAAGCCGGCTGCTTCTCCAATCGAGGTAAAGTGACTGTGCAAGGCTTCCAAACGTTTGACCAACCCCCAGCTGGCACACTGATAGGGCCAAAAGACACTGGGAAAGGCTTCCGGATGATTCTTCAACAGGAACTTCAATTGATCGTAATTTTTTTTTGACAGCCGCATAACTTCCTTAAGGTTAAGAATAACCATCAGGAAATAGGCGATGCGGGATTTGAAGTAGCCATATTTAAGTGGACTCAACTGCGATTTACGCTTCGCAGAGTCTATCGTCATAGCATTCGACAACGTGTACAGAAACACAATCTTATCCATAAGAATCATCCCTATTAGCTTCAATTGAATTTGAGGCTTTTGTCGAACAGGAATAATCTGGTTAGTGCAAACAGTTCCTGTCAAACACTAACTAATATTCTGATCCCAACTGACAACCAGATCGATACAATCAAGCTTGATATCGATGCTGTAAAACTAGAGAGACCGGCCCGGTTACCGAATGGATCTGCAGACTTACACTGTAGAGGTGATAAAACATGCCGATGCTCTGGTTAGCCGCCCAAGTAGCTCAATCCCTGAAGATCAACAACAAATGACTAAAAACGGTAACCTAACTTGCCGAACAGACGGGCATTTTTCAGGTCATCATTGATATCATCCAACTCTTGAGTCCACTGATACCTTGCTTCTGCACCAAAGAATAGTTGTTCACTCATTTTGTAGTGAAGACTCACCCCACCCTGTAGAGCAAAGGCACCCTCATTGACATTACGCCCATCAGCATCGATATAACCAATTCCTGGTCCAAATCCGATTGAGAAGCGATTATCCACACGATAGAGGTAGTGCGGATTCATCTCGAAGCTCGTAATCTCGAGCCCACTGTCATCGTAGTGCGAGTAGCTGAATTGTTGGCGAATTGTGGCGTTGGGTGGCTCAACCAAGAGGCAGTCGAAGGATATCTCCAAGCCAAAGACAAGGTCCGTATCCAATCCATGGGTCTGCGGATCCATAATACCACCGGTGACTGACAAAGTAAGATCCGGATCAAAGCCATCACTCTTAACCGGGAGGAAGCTCCAGTCTTGACCGGCCCGGAGTGCGGAAGTGGTCGAGATCAAACCAGCGCTTAAAATCAGTCCTATAACCGTTTTCTTCATAATTTCTTCCTGAAATATGTCCTAAAACTCAAGTGCGCTGAATGATATCGAACTAAGCTCCGCTAATTTGTGATTTAATGTCAACTATTAGCAAGTTGCACAACAACTCATATCCATCTACCGTTCGATAGCGTCGCGTACCCGCTCCAGTCTTTGCCGGACATCCATCGCCATATCGCCGATTTCAGGTTTCTCAACCAGCTTCAGCACAGCAACCGGATCCATAAATGCCACCGTTATAGAACCATCCTCCTCCTGACGCACCACCACATTGCATGGCAGCAGCAATCCAATATCCGGTTCGGCATCAATCGCCTGATTGGCCAACGGGGGGTTACAGGCACCCAGAATCTTGTAGGGTCTTTTTTCGATTCCGAGCTTCTCTTTCAGTGTTGCCTTGACATCGATTTCGGTCAGCACCCCGAAACCTTCAACTTTCAATGCTGCTACTACACGCTGCTCAATTTCATCGATATCCCCATCAAGGCGAGACTTAAAGCTGTACATTGGATGATCTCCTCGTTGTTCTTATTACCCGGCATCAAACCAGTTCGATTTCTGACCCACTTCGGCCAGTCTTTGAATGATCAAGCGTTGGATAATCCTCATCATCCTGATCAAATCAGGCTTCTATTTTGACATATCCATGCGGAAATTGAGTATCCCGAATAGGGGGGGCAGAACAAATCACTGTATCACTTAACCCGCCAACTAAATGGATTAGGTTCAGCCGAAGCGTGCCTGCCTTTTAAATTCAAACAGTTAGGAGTTCAGAAATACCCTTGCTCTGTGTAGTGACTGTTGACAAGGAAGCAACCGCTCTCTTCGTCGCACACCCTGATCAGGGGGGTTCTCGAAACCCTGAACTTAACCTGTCATGGCGCCGGGTTAAGAACAAGGTGAATCTCATCAAATTCAATAAATTCAATGAGCTGCCGCTAAACTAAGAATACACCCCATGAAGTGAGGCTCTTCGCCAGGGCCGCTAAAATTGAGAGGCCAGAGCAATGAAATCAAAACTGACAGTCGCGTTACCCTGGGTTCTATCCGTCCTGGCTTTCGCCCTGTTGACATTGAGCGAACCATCGATGGCGAATAAATTTGAGACCATTGGCGGCGGCGTCCAAGGCTCAACTAAAATCAAGGTTGAGTATCTGATCACGATCGCTTACGTGGCCAGCGCCATTTTCATGATTGCCGGCATATTGGCTATTGCACTGCACAATCACAATGCGCAAACCCTGAACTATACAATGTGGAAATCTTCAGCGGCGATGTTCTTTATACTGGGCATCGGCATGGCGGTTGCCGGCTACTACATGTCCTAGGGTTTACCGCATCGATCAGATTGAACCATTCGCCGGAGGCACGACATAGAAAAATACAGAGAAAAAGTGCAACACACTACCCGCCAGCACAAACAGATGCCATACCGCATGATGGTAGGCCAGACGTCGCCAGATATAGAAAATCACCCCAAGGGAGTAACATAGGCCGCCTGCCAGCAACAGAACGATCCCACCAGCTTCAACAGCATCTATTAAGGGCTTAATCGCAATCACCACCAGCCATCCAAGCCCCAGATAGAGTGACAGAGAGAGCCATTTCAGGCGCACATCCCTGAACAGCTCCAGCAGCACGCCGACGATGGCAAAACCCCAGACCAGACCAAACAGGGTCCAGCCCCAGCTGCCACGCAAATTGACCAACGTGAAAGGGGTATAGGTACCGGCGATCAGTAAAAAAATTGCTGCATGATCGAAACGCTGCAGCAGTTTTTTTGCCCTCGGCATGGGGATGCCGTGATAGAGCGTGGAGGCAGTATAGAGCAATATCAGGGTTGCGCCGTAGATACTGCAACTGGTGATATGCCAGACATCACCATACAGCACCGCGTAGGTTACCAGTATTGCCAATCCGGCAATACTCAGCAGAATACCGATCCCGTGGGTGACGGCATGAGCGATCTCTTCGCCCAATGTGTACTGGCTTCCTGTAATCTCGGTCTGCATAGCAGGCCTCCTTTCGAGCTGTTGCAAGCGAGAATATCACAGATGCCATTTGGCCACTATTCAGCAAAATCGAGGCGTTCCTGGATTTTCTCCAACCCTTTTGCCGCACACAGCTCATCCTTTTCACCACCCGGCGCGCCACTGACACCAAGCGCTCCTAACTGGTAACCACCTGATTCAATTGGCAGTCCACCCTGTAACACCAAAACACCCGATACGTGATTCATCTCCTGCTGGATATCCCGGCGGTTGTCACGAAACTCCCCGGAGGATATCCCCGAGAGTAAGACTGCATTGGCTTTGTCCCTGGCAATCTGAAGGGTGAATCGACTGGCATGCACATCCCTGAAAACGGCCGTTTCAGCGCCATCCCGATCCACCACCACGGCGGTTACCTGATAACCTTCAGCGCGACAGGCGTCAACCGTATGCTTGACCAGCTGCCAGGCCAGATCAGGATGAAGCCTTTTTACCGTAACCACATCCCCCCCGGCGACCATACTGGGTAACAGCATCAGGCTACAGATGCCTGCATGGAGAAATGATCTGATCATCATCGACAGCATACCCCTTTAGGTTGGAAACTCTCCGGCAAACTTATCAATCCACTCGATGGCAGCCTCCTCCCCGCTGAGAGAGCGACCTTCACTGGTTTTCACCGTCTGCTTGTAGTGCTCGATATAGCACAACTGCTCAACCATACGTACGGCATAGGCGGTCTCTTCTTCAATAAACTTCACCCCGATCAGATAGCAATCCTCCTCCTGCCTGGACCAGACCACCACTCCGGTAGCATGAAACTGAGGTGGTGTGATCGGGATGGCAATGTGAATTTCCGTACCCGGTTCTATATGATCATCCGTCAGAAAACAGAGCCCACCCTCACTGTAGTTTGTCAGTTTTTTACGGTGTGCAGATGCCCTACCGCCCAATTGAAAATCGATGGGCACATCGGTGGGGTGTCTGATATATAGGCGCATGGCGATATAGATTGCTCAGAAGATGGTTACCATCAGGCTTTGTTGAGTCAAGCCATTCGATTCAATACACAATCCCGGTGATAGATACTTTCTCATTATAAACACATGCTGGTCGCTGCTGAACGGTAATCAGCTCCGCTGAAGGATTATTGAGGCCAACCACTTTAACAAAAGCAAAGGTCGGATATTTTTTCAAGGTCGCCAGGGATATTATCCGCATGCAAGGGTCGTAAACTGTCAACCGATAAGCGCCTGAAGCCCAGACTTGCATGTTGATAAGCATCCCCACAAAATCACTGCTATGAAATTTCCCAATTATATTGAAATGATGAGCCGGCTGATCGGCGCTGCTTCGATCAGCAGCGTCAATCCCGAATGGGATATGGGTAACGGTGCCGTGATCGAACTACTGGATAGCTGGTTTGGCTCTCTGGGTTTCGAGACCGAGATCCTGGCCGTTCCCGGCCGTCCCGGAAAACTGAACCTGATCGCCTCATACGGCCGAGGCAGCGATGGACTGGTACTCTCCGGTCATACGGATACAGTCCCATTCGATGAGGACAAATGGCGCTCGGATCCACTTAAGCTGAGTGAAAGGGAGCAACGACTGTACGGCATCGGCACGGCGGATATGAAAGGTTTTTTCGCCGTCATCCTTGAGGCTGTCAGAGAGCTCCCGCTCGATCAACTGAAGAAGCCCTTGGTAATACTGGCCACAGCCGACGAAGAGAGTGACATGTGCGGCGCAAAGTCATTGCTTGAGCTGCATCGCCAGTTGGGCCGCCATGCCGTCATCGGTGAACCCACCGGCCTGAAGCCGGTGCGTATGCATAAGGGGGTGTCTATGGAGTCGATCGTACTCACCGGACAATCCGGTCACTCCAGCAATCCACGGCTTGGCAGAAATGCATTGGATGGCATGCAACTGGTACTTGGTGAGGTGCTGAATTGGCGTACGGACCTTCAGTGTCGTTTTACAAATCCAGCATTCGAAATCGATGTACCCACCCTCAATCTGGGCCATATTCATGGTGGAGACAATCCAAACCGGATCTGCGGTAAGTGCGAACTTCAATTCGATCTTAGATCCCTACCCGGCATGGATTTGCAATTACTCAGAGCGGAACTGAGCGATCGCATCGAATCCTGTCTATCCGATACCGGCCTGGAGTGGCGCTACAAACCACTGTTCGATGGGATACCGGCGGTAGAAACTTCGGCAGAGGCAGCCATTGTCAAAGCGGTGGAGAAATTCACCGACAGCCAGGCGGGCGCCGTGGCATTTGGCACCGAAGCACCCTATCTGAACAGCATGGGCATGGAGACGGTGATCTGTGGTCCGGGAAGTATCGATCAGGCTCACCAGCCGGATGAATACATCCCCCTCGAACATATTCAACCTGCGATTAACCTGATACAGTCACTGATCAGGAAGTTTTGTTTATAGACAGCGGCTTAGGGCTATTCACACAAGATGAAAAAACGCGATCAAAAACTGCAAGACATGTTTGTCGGCTGGTTTCGTGGTTCATCCCCCTATATCCACGCGCATCGCGGACGAACATTTGTAATCACCTTTGGCGGCGAGGCGGTCACTGACAGTGGTTTTGCCAACCTGATTCACGATATTGCACTACTGCACGGTCTGGGTATCAGACTGGTGTTGGTGCATGGCGCCAGGCCGCAAATCGAAGAGCGTCTACAAACCAGAGGCGTTGAAACCCAGTTTGTCGATGGTTTGAGAATCACCGATGATCCGGCGCTGACCTGTGTCAAAGAGGCGGCCGGTGCCGCACGGGTTGAGATAGAGGCCCTGCTCTCAATGGGGCTTGCCAACTCCCCCATGGCCGGGGTAAGGATTCGCGCCGCCTCAGGGAATTTTGTCACCGCCAAACCGCTGGGTGTTAAAGACGGCATCGACTATGGCCATACCGGCGTGGTGCGCAGGGTGGATGCCACTGGTATTGAACAACGGCTTGAATCCGGAGCAATCGCAATCGTGCCCCCGCTGGGGTACTCACCCACCGGCGAAGTCTTCAACCTCAGTTACGCCGATGTGGCCGCCTCGGTAGCCACGGCCCTTGGCGCGGACAAACTGATCGCACTGGTCGAGGTCAAGGGTGTCACAGATTCACGCAAACGCCTGATCACCAGCCTCTCGCCTCGTGAAGTGGATAAATTGCTAACCACCAGGAAAAAGCTCTCCGAAGACCTGAAGCAGAACCTGAAAGCCGCTGTCTCTGCCTGTCGCAGCGGTGTCAAACGTTGCCACCTGATCGACAGACAGCTGGATGGGGGGCTACTCAAGGAGCTGTTTACCAGAGATGGTATCGGCACCCTGATATCGGCAGAACCTTATGAGGAGACCCGTACTGCCCGTATCGACGATGTGGTGGGCCTGCTTGGGCTGATCGAACCCCTGGAAGAGAAGGGTATCCTGGTAAGACGCTCCAGAGAGCTGATCGAGACTGAAATTGACCGTTTCACACTCATGGAGAGGGACGGCATGGTGGTCGCCTGCGCCGCTCTGTACCCCTACCAGCAGGAGTCGATGGCTGAGTTGGCCTGCGTCGTGGTTCACCCTGAATACCGGGGTAGTGACCGGGGTGAACGTTTGCTTGCTCACATGGAGGCAGTCGCCGCCAAACAGGGTATCCGCAGACTGTTCATACTCACCACCCAATCGGCGCAATGGTTCAAGGAGCGGGGCTACGCACCAGGCACCCTGAAGGAGCTGCCGATGCTGAAACGTAAACTCTATAATTATCAGAGAAAATCCAAGGTTTTCATCAAGTCCCTTTAAGACGACAGCGGGCGTTTCGTAGCCGGAATATAAGGGTTTTTCTGGCCCATACAGGGAGATCCCTTATTTCCTTACTATTTTACTCTGTTATACCTCTCATCCAGCTGCTAAAAAGTAGAACATATTCAATTCCTGCTTAGGAGCGGACAATGGAAGATGACCATCTGGATGTGCTGCAGTTATGCGGATATAGCTTGGTCGTGCTCGGGTTTCTCGCCCTGCTAATCAACCATGTCAGCATACTCATGGGTAATCCCTGGCTGATACCCGATTTTATGCGTTTGTATTGAAGTCACTACCATTCAGAATCTGACTCTCCCGTCTGGCGCTATGCCTGGAAAATGACGTGCATGCTGATCATGCCTTGACAACGACCTGTGCTCACCAGTTCAGCATCCGACCCCATCTACTGACACCAGGCTCAGTCGTGACGCTGCCGATTCACTCCATAAACAGTAGAGGTTAGATGGATTGAATGACTACGGTAATAGACAGCTATCCTGAAACCAGCGCCTAGAATTGATTCTCTACTACTCTCATGCGATGAATGAGCTACGGCGCTTAAACAGCAAATTATTTCAATGGACATCCAACTCAGGATAGTAAAGTTCTATTATCTTAAATATGCCGACATGGGGCTATCGATGCTAGGGCCTGTGTCCCCACTCCTTAATCAACACGATTTCCCGGCGTCTGCGACAAACAGTTGCTGCTTAAACTATTAATTCCTGGAATACTGACAGAACGGTCACACTGATTAGGGCTTACTGGCTTTTTTACCCGAAGTATGATTAATTTGATCGCTGCTTAAATATATTCAGGATATTATTAACAGGGAGCTGATAGATGGGATATTTGGTTTGGACTAGGGAACTCGAAACAGGAATCGAAGTCATCGATGGACAACATGAGCGTATCGTCGACTATATCAACAAACTCCATGATGCCAGACTGAACAATGATCTGAATGCGATTGGCGATATCATTGCAGCAACTGTTGATTACACTATGTCTCACTTCAGTTTTGAAGAAGCACTGATCGAAGATGCCGGATATGAATTTGTGAGGCCTCACAAAAAAGTTCATGAGCTGTTTATTCGCAGGGTTTCTGAATTTCAGGATCGTTTCAAAAACGGCGAAGATATCTCTGCGGAACTACACGACCTATTGGCCCGCTGGTTGTTCAATCACATACGCAATGATGATGCCGCGTATGTTAAAGCGGTAAAAAACAACATGCTTGAGATTGCTGCCGACAAGGAGAAACAAGGTGGGTTTGCGAAATCTTTTAGGCGACTCTTCAGTGGAAAATAGTACATCTATGGATTGAGCACAGGCTCAACCAACTTAAGATTTGAAGATAAACCACTGCATAGAATTTTACCGGACTCCTGAAAACACCGGGCAGAGCGGAGCATTCGCGATGGCTTCCGGGATTAATGCTGGACGATTTTATCCCCACAAAGAAAATAGCGGTCCTTACCCTCATGCTTTGCATTGTCGCGGCGCGCGTTCACCACTTCCAGCATTTGTGACCACTCCTCGATATTATCGGCTACGCGTTCACAAACACTGATACTGGCGGTAACCGGACTGCCGTCAGGCAGTGTACCCAATCCTTTGCTGTGTATGCGTTTCACCGTGATTGCAGCCCCGTCGCAGTCGGTACCGGGTAGCAACAACAGAAACACCTTTTCACCCCATCGCACCAGCATATCGCTATGCCTGAGATCATCGTGCAGAATATCGGCGGCCTCAACGACCACATGGTCGTACGTGGCATAATCGAATTCAGCAATGATGTTCTCCGCATTATCCAGATCGACCAAGGCGATACTCAGGTTCCCCCCATGGACATAAGCCTGCTCGAACGCCTTGACCAGGCTCTGCATTCCGGATTTTCTCGTTTGCGCCCCGGTTACCGGGTCATGATCCGCTCGGGTGATCAGCGCAATCATGTATTGCAGCTGCAGAGTCGCGGCAAACAGTACCACACCCAGAATGATGCAAAGCAACCACAGCATTGCAAAAATCTGATCCACTGGCACCGTGGCATAGTAACTCCAGCCGGTTATTGTCAGCAGTACCAATAACAGCGAAATGACCATGCCCTCAATAACCGATAGCGGGAATAATCCAATCAGACCAATCGCCACATAAGGCAGTATGGTATAGAGCTGAAGCGCCAGTTGCCCCATTTCCTGATCGGTTACCGGAGTTAAAAAATGCGCGGAGGCAAAAAAAGTCAGCGGCAGGTTGATCAACAATCCCCCCAACACCAACAAATTCTTCTTTAGATCATTCTCTGCTGTTTTGTAACGGGATAGGTAATAAAAATGGCCTGTTGAGATCAATCTGATCACCACGATGGGTAACAAGACATCCAATGGCAGCAGTAGATAGTCGACAATGATCCACAGGGGTATCAGAAGGGTAAATAACGACGCCACGAAACGAACCCGATCACCGATCAGAATCGCTCTGTGTTTTTTCATATAATCGGGGTGATCTTCCGCAGAGAGCAGATCGTCCAGCTCCTGCATCGAATAGATACGTGAATTGACACCGAGATGTTTGATATATGAGTGCACCAATGACATTTGATTAAATCACCCCAAGCCCCGAATTCTGCATAGTATACACCACCCACCCAACACTGATATTAAGGTGCCGGGTTTATATTACATGAAATCCCGTTATTGTCTGACTAGGACCTGTTAACACGAATCCAACCGGCACTGTTGTGACTATTTTTTATCAAACTGGGGGGTTGCCCCTGAAAAAGCACCACTCTGCGTCGCTCGTCGTTCATTTGGAATAGCCAAACCTCTCTCCCCGCGCCTTGATTGACGCTTTTTCAGGGGCAACAGGACCGATTGGATTCGTGGTAACAGGCCCTGGATCCCACTACTCCAGGCAAAAAAAAGCGGCAGTTGCAAAATTCAACTACCGCTAACTTTGGCAAATTCGTCCTTGAATCAGGGGTTACAAATGTGACTTCAGAAAACCGTTTTGGTCACCGGGTTGTCTCAACGGATCAATCATCCAGTTCAACCTTATCGATCGTGCCATCAAAACCTTCATCCTTGAGCTGGATGGTGCTACCAATACTCAATTCGGAAAAAAACTGCTCCATGCTCACTGATTCGTCATCAATCTCATATTCAGCTGACGATTCAACCGGAAATGTCGCACCAAGCAGGGTCAGCGAACTACCTGAAGCATAAGCTTCTAGCGGGGCTTCTATCTCCAGATCCGAGAGTTCATCCTCTCTTTTTGCCTTCACGGCAGTGAGTTCACCGGCAGACTGGATCGCTTCGATTTCGATGAAATCTCCAGACATCAGCTCACTCAGATTGAAGCTGTCATCATCATCCAGATCAGAATCCGAGTCATCTTTATAGTAAGTGGCATTGTTGAACTGCACCATCAGGGTTCTACCACCACCCAGATCCAATGTCACTGTACCGTTTTTCTCATCAGTTGCCGTCACATTGGAGACAGCCGCTTCTATTTCAATCTCACCCCCTTCTGACTCAACCTTTTCGGCTACCAGAAGTTCACCTTGCATATGACCTTCCACCTCGAGTCTCATGCCGGCTGTTAAGCTACCTTCAAGGCTTGAAGGCTTATAGACAGTGGTTGGGGAGACGACGAACTCAACGCCATCCAGTGAGTAAACCTGATCACCACTGACCACCAGAATACCCTCCAGCGAGATATCGTCATCGCGATCCTCAAGCCGATCGCTATCTTCCGTTTCAATGTGCACGGCTTCCACGATACCGCCCCGATCTCTCAACTCCACTTCCACAAACAGTCCGACTGGATCCTCGGGTATATCGAGCTCAACCTGATCACTCAATGGATAGGGGCCTGCAATCGCACCATTCTGCAGCACCAGCGCAATACCATTCTCATCATAGGAAGCCACAGTGCCTTTGATCTCAAAATCATCTTCACCATCCGACTGTAACTCAATGCGTGATGCGACAATCTGGCTACCATCGAAGTAACCACTCACTTCCAATTCCTGCCCTTCGGCCAGACCCTGGTAGCTGGCGCCGTCATCAAATACCGTCTCATTGATGTCAGCCTGTACCGCCATTCCCAATATGGTAAAGGTTGTCACCAGTTCGCCCTGAACCAGACTTCCGTTATCGATCGGTCCCTCCAGATCGTCATCATATTCAATATGATCCGCTATCCCTGTCGTACCATCATCACTGACCTGCCCTTCGACCCGAACCACCATGCCCAGACCCAGAGCACTGTCATCAAACTCCTGCTCGCCATCCACCTCGTAGCTGGTCTGGCTGGTATCAAACTTAATCCCATTCACATAGACACTGCCGAATCCATCGATTTTACCGACAGTTGTCACTGAGGAACTACTGCTACTACTACTGTCACCACCACCTCCTCCTCCACAGGATCCAAGACCGGTGGCAATGGCAACCATCAAACAAGAAATTTTTTTATACCGTGTCATGGCCTATCCTCCCGCTGGTTAGGGCCAGATGCGCTGAAGCAATCCTTAATCAAACTTTAAAAAATGGGAATATTTTCCCAATATTGGAAATTATAGCGCTCATTCTCATAACTTCAAGAAAAAAATCAAAAACGAGAATAAATATAAGGTATTGATTTATATCACTAAAATAAATTACGGTGTTTTTTAGTAATCAAACGGAGGGTATGAAAGGTCTTCAGAGGCGGAAATCAAACGATTTGGCTGCCGGTCAGGAAACGGTGATTATGATGAGATCTCGATACTTTCCGGGGGAGCGACTTTCAGAACCTCTTCTATGGTGGTCAGGCCCTTCATCACTTTCTGTGCGCCACTCAGGCGCAGTGGCCGCATACCGTCGCTGATCGCCTGACGGCGCAACTGATTGATGTCACAGTCACTGGTGATCAGGCGCTTGATCGCAGAGTTGATCACCATCATTTCATAGATTCCGACCCGCCCGTAATAACCTGTCTGTCGACACTCAAGACAGCCTACCGGCTGACAGACAGTCGTGGGCTTATTCTTCGCCCGCAGCGGTGTGATCATGGTCTCCCACATCTCCTCATCGAGAGAAACGCGCTCTTTGCAGTGAGGACACAAGGTACGGGTCAAACGCTGTCCAAGCACCCCCAACAGGGTGGCCTTCAAAAGATAGGGCGGCACACCGATCTCCAACAGCCTGGTAATCGCCGACGGCGCATCATTGGTGTGCAAGGTGGAGAAAACCAGATGACCGGTCAACGAAGCCTGTACTGCCATCTCAGCGGTCTCACGATCCCGGATCTCACCCACCATGATGATATCCGGATCCTGTCTCAACAGGGTTCTCACACCACTGGCGAAATCAAGATTGATATTATGCTGCACCTGCATCTGATTGAAACTTGGCTCAACCAGCTCGATCGGGTCCTCCACCGTACAGACATTGACCTCTGGTTTAGCCAGCTCTTTGAGGGTTGTATAGAGTGTGGTGGTTTTTCCCGAGCCGGTTGGCCCGGTCACCAGAATGATACCGTTGGGTCGGCTGATCATGTCGCCCCATTGAGCGGACTCCGCCTGGGAAAAGCCCAGTGCGCGATAGTCTTTGACCAACACCTCGGGATCGAATATCCGCATCACAAGCTTTTCGCCAAACGCGGTGGGCATGGTGGATAGGCGCAACTCCACCTCACCTCCCTGGTTGCTACGGGTCTTCAAACGGCCGTCCTGGGGACGGCGCTTCTCTGAAACATCCATACGACCCAGAATTTTGATTCGGGAGGTGACCGCCGTGCCGACAGAGGGAGGAATCTGGTAGACCATCTGCATCACGCCGTCGATGCGGAAACGAACATTGGTCTGGTTGCGGGTCGGCTCGATATGGATATCACTGGCCCGCTGGCTGTACGCGTACTGCAGCAGCCAGTCGACGATATTGACCACATGCTGATCATCCACATCCAGCTTGCCACTGCGTCCCAGCTCCATCAGCTGTTCCAGGTTCTGCACCCCGGAAGGCCCCGCCTCCTGACTATCATCATGGGCTGCCCGCACAGATCTTGAGAGACTGTAGAACTCGACCAGATAGCGCTCGATCTCGACCGGGTTTGCGATCACTCGGGTAATCGCTTTATTCAGAATCGGGGCAAGTTCCATCTCCCACTCGGTGAAAAACGGCTCTGCCGTGGCAATTACCACCTCATCGGGTTTGACCTCCAGGGCTATGATATTGAAGCGCTTGGCATAGGCGTAGGACATCACGGCGGTGATTGCCGGAACATTGATCTTCAACGGATCGATATACACCAGTGGGAGGTTCACCCGCCGCGCCAACCAGTCGGTCAACAGATCAAGGTCGAGAACTGTCTGGGGATTACGCTGATCTGGCCACTTATGTTCGGCGATCATCACCAGTGGATGACTGGTCCGCTTCGCTCCCTGATTGACCGCACTGACCGTCTCCGCCAGCTGTTTTTCGATCAATCCGTCTTCCACCAGCCAGTCGAGCAGATCAACCAGCTCCAACTGCCGATCATTGATTGTTTGATATATCATCGATTCATCAAATCCAGATGCGTTCAATCATAGTATACAGATCCCGAACCACAGTTATCGATCCTCTGCGCGCACACATTGCGAAGATTAAGACAACAGACTCCAAAGAAAATTGGTAACACGCCCTATACGCTGGGTTAACGGCCGTTTCCCTATTATTTAAAATCCTCAATCCAAGCCATTCCATTAGGGCCTGTTAGCACTGATCCAATACCTCCTGTTGTGCCGAAAAAAAACACATAACTACAACAGCCTCTATTTATATTACTTTTATCAGCAAGGAAACACTTTGGAGTAGGATTTTCAGGATACGCACAAAGCCAGTTATAATGTGCAGTATGCAAAACATTGATACCGGAAAAGTCACCCTCAGCCTGGAAGACAACCGCTATGTCCTAGCGGTTATCTATACCAATGATGAGATCGAAAAAGAGGATGTTAAACCGGTTACCGACTATCTTGATCAGTTCAAGGAACCGATTCCAATACTAATTGAACGCGCAGGACACTACTCAATCTCGGTTATGGTGCAGATTGTTATGCTGCAACAGACAAAGAACCGTCTCAAAGCCGCCGCCTTTGTCGAGCGAAATAACCGTGATGTACTGATGACCCGCATTGCAGCCAACACTTATTTCAAGGATATCGAAGTGAAATCCTTCTTCGAAAAGCAGCAGGCAGTGGCCTGGCTGACGGAAAACCATGCCACAGAACCACTTCTAGCCGACTCATAGCCTTCATAAAGGCAGGCTGGATTTATCCACGACCCGACGCAATACAAAGCTGGAATGGACACCGGTCACACCCTCGATTCTGGTGATCTTGTTCAATAACAACGCCTGATAGTCATCCATGTCACGCACCACCACCTTGATCTGGTAATCGGCGTCCTGACCGGTTATCAACAGGCACTCCAGTACCTCGGGCATGGCCTCGACCTTTGTTTCAAAATTCTCGAACCGCTCCGGGGTATGCCGATCCATTGAGATATGCACCAACGCCATCAGATTCAGACCAAGCTGCTTGCTGTCCAGATGGGCACGGTAACCGGCGATCACCCCGGATTCCTCCAAGGCCCGCACGCGACGCAGACAGGGGGAAGAAGAGAGGCCGATGCGCTCAGCCAGCTCCTGGTTACTGATCCGTCCCTCTTCCTGCAATATCTGCAGAAGATGTTTGTCGTAACGATCCAGATTCATTGCATATTTCTCTATTCTGTCCAAGTGAGCAATATTTTTGCTTTATTTTATTAGATATTAGAGTTATTTGCTATTTCTATTAAATATTAGGCTATAATTAGCAACCATTCACCGGCAGAATTGCATTAGGCTTTCCACATGGCCACAAGTCATACCAACCGCTCTTAAACCAAAAGTTGCAGAGCACGCGAGGCGCCCCACAAGGGCCACGACCGCTGTCATGCAAGCCCGTGGCAGCCAGACAGCAAGGACCCCTGCCAGGAGACAACCGTGAGACGTTTTGACCACAGAAAATATCGAGCCAACCCGGCCAATCCGATGCCGGGTCGCCAATGGCCTGACAACACCATTGAGGCGGCGCCCATCTGGAGCAGTGTCGATCTGCGTGATGGCAATCAGGCTCTGTTGGAGCCTATGAACGTGACCCAAAAGCGACGCCTGTGGAATCTCCTGGTAAGCCTGGGCCTGAAGCAGATCGAGGTCGGCTTTCCCTCAGCCAGCCAATCCGACTACGATTTTGTCCGCCTGCTGATCGAGGACGATCTGATCCCTGAGGATGTCACCATCCAGGTGCTGGTTCAGGCCCGCGAATCATTGATCAAGAAGACCTTCGAGGCATTGCGCGGCGCCCGCAGAGCGATCGTACATGTCTACAACTCCACTTCCACAATACAGCGGGAACGGGTTTTCAAACGGGACCGGGATGGTATCAAGGCGATTGCTGTCGAGGGTGCGGAAATGGTCAAAAAAGAGGCGGCCAACCACCCGCAGACCGAATGGATTTTCGAGTACTCCCCTGAGAGCTTTTCCAATACCGAATGGGACTACGCGGTGGAAGTCTGCGATGCAGTCATCGAGGTCTGGCAACCCAGCCCGGCAGCCCCCTGCATCATCAACCTGCCGGCGACCGTCGAGAGCTCCACCCCCAACCTGTTTGCCGACCAGGTGGAGTATTTCTGTCGACAGGTATCGAGACGGGATTCCGTGGTGATTTCGGTGCATACCCATAATGACCGGGGCAGTGCCGTGGCAGCCGCCGAGCTGGCACTGCTTGCCGGCGCCGATCGGGTCGAAGGCACTCTGCTTGGCAATGGGGAACGTACCGGCAACATGGACATTGTCACCCTGGCGATGAATCTCTATAGCCAGGGTATCGATCCTATGCTCGACCTCTCCAATCCGGATGAGATCATCCAGGTCTACCGTGACACCACCGGTCTGCCGGTTCACCCGCGTCACCCATGGATTGGTGAGCTGGTCTATACCGCATTCTCCGGCTCCCATCAGGATGCGATCCGCAAATGTCTGCATGAGCAGCAGGAGCAGGAACCCTGGCAGGTGGCCTATCTGCCCATCGATCCACGGGACATTGGTCGCGACTACCAGGCGGTGATACGGGTCAACAGCCAATCCGGGAAAGGTGGTGTCGCCTATGTACTGGAACGGGACTATGGTCTGGTATTGCCCCGTTGGCTGCAGGTGGAACTGGCCAACATCGTGCAGCAGGAGTCGGAGCAGCATCAGGGTGAGGTCAGCAGTGAGACCATACATCAGCTGTTCACTCAGCACTTCGTCAGCCAACAGGGACCCTATCAACTGGCGGGATACCGCATCGATCGCCAATCCGGCTCAGAGGAGATCCAGGCCGAATTGCAGACTGAATCGGGTAACGCCACCATCAAAGGAGAGGGTAAAGGCGCAATATCCGCGTTCATCGATGCCCTGTCACAACGGGCCGGTATACCGATTCAGGTCATCGACTATGTGGAACACGCGATTGGTGAGGGTGCGGATGCCGAAGCGGCGGCGTATGTCCTGTTGAACTATATGGGGCACCGTACCGCCGGTGCATCGATCAGCCGGGATACCGTTAATGCCTCATTGAATGCGGTACTCTCCGCAATCAACCTGGCGATAACCGAACAGCAGGCTGCCTGACAGATCAGATGAAAGGTGGCCCGCCTGTCAGACAGGTTAAGGCCACCTCGATTGATCCGTCAGCCAAAAGCTGAGCGGACGACTGATCAGCTACTGGCGAATCCCTTCTATCGAGAGTTCCAGCTGTACCGTTTTGGAGGCTGGTCCCAAATCGAACGGGATACCGAAATCGGCCAGGGCAATCTCAGTGGTGCCAAAGAAGCCGCGACGATAGCCGCCCCAGGGATCGTCACCATGTCCGATATGCTGCACATCGATCTCTACCGGCTTAGTGACACCACGCAGGGTCAACTCTCCCTGCAGACTGGCCTTGCCATCACCCAGCTCCTTAAAGCCGGTGGAGACAAATTTCGCGGTTGGATATTTATCCACATAGAGGAAGTCTTCCCCACGAAGGTGCTTATCACGCTCAGCGTGATTACTGTCGACGCTTGCCGGTTTGATATCGACCATCACTTTGGCCGCAGCAGGATTCTTTTCGTCATAGCTGAACTGACCACTGAAATCGTTGAAGCGGCCAAACAGCCAACTGTAACCCAGATGCTTGATCCTGAACTGTATGAAGGCATGAGCACCTTTTTTATCGATGGTGTATTCCGCAGCATTCAATGGCAGAACAACGGCAAATGAAAGTAAACCCAATAACAAATATCTCTTAATCATCTCCAATCACTCCTAAGTAGTATTTCGGGAATCACTCCCCGGTAAAAAAACCAGCAGACAAAACCTTCCATATCAATCTGCTGATAAATCTCTTCATGGCTGGGTGACCCTTAGGCTTCAGCCCGACCTCTATTCAGTTGCTGGGTAATGGTGGCCACCCGGGCGCCATAAGCTTCTGCCGTGGCCAGGTCACCCGTGGAAGGTGCATCTCCAGGATTGACCTGAAAACTGGCCGCCATTGGACCGATATAGGAACCGAGCCGATTCAACACTTCCGGCCCGGGCCCCTGAATATGGTTCATTGATTCCGGATCACTGGCCGCCGGATGCATCCCCAGACTGACAAAGATCATGCCCTGCTGCATAGCATTGATCATCAGACCGACCAGGGTGTTCATCTTGTCACCCGAGAAAGAGCTCGAATTGGTAAAGGCGCCGGCCACCTTATCCTTCCAGGCCTGGGTGAACCATTTGGCCGCCGCAGTCTCGAGGAACTTTTTCATCTCCGCCGACATGCTGCCCATATAGGTCGGACTGCCGAAGATAATGGCATCCGCATCATCCAGCCGATTCAGATCGGCACCGGCCTCCTCTGCGGTGAGCAGCAGGGCGTCGACACCATCGACAGCTGCGGCGCCCCGCTCCACCGCTTCTGCCTGTAACTTGGTATGCCCAAATCCGCTGTGATAGATAATGGCCACAGTTGTCATAGCGATTTCTCCTGATACTGAATTGAATCTTTGGTTTGACTGTTCATAGTGCCTAGCGACCCAACATCCGTAGCAGGGTCTGGTCACGATCGAAAAAGTGGTGTTTGAAAGCGGCCAACAGATGCAGTGCGGAGACCACGACCACACTCCAGGCCAGATAGAGATGCACTTTCCCGGCAATATCCTCCTGCTGATCCAGGCCACTGATGGTGGCGGGAATGGCAAACCAGTCGAATACCTCCAACGGCCTGCCATCGGCGGTCGAAATCAGATAACCACTGACCATCAACAGGAACAGCATCAGATAGAGCAGCTGATGAACCCACACGGCCGCCGCACGTTCATAGGGTTTGTGGGTCTGTAGATGGGCCGGCCTGGGATTGCCCAGCCGCCAGATCAGCCGGAACAGCAGCAGAAAGAACAGCATCACGCCGATCCCTTTGTGCCACCAGGGCCCAAGCTGGTACCAGGCATCGTAGTAACCAAGACTGCGCATCCACAGGCCCAGACCGAACAGACCATAGACGGCAACGGCCACCAGCCAGTGCAATCCGATGGCCACCGCGCCATAACGCTCCCTATCATTGCGCATCCTCATCCGAAGCGTCCCTCCTGGTAGTCACTGAAAGCTTGTTTGATCTCCTCCTCGGTGTTCATCACGAAGGGGCCACCTCGGGCGATCGGCTCACCCAACGGCTCTCCCGCAACCAGTATCATCCGGCTCGGCTGTTGCGCTGTGATCTCTATCCCTGGTGCTTGATCCAACACCGCCAGCCTCCTGCCGCTGAGTGACTGATCACCGATCTCAACAGCACCACTCAGCAGATAGACGAAGGCGTTGTAGTGGGCTTCGATCGGCTCGAAAAACTGCGCGCCCGCCTCAAGCGTGATATCAAAAAAGCGTGCAGGCGTCTTCAGATCCGTTACCGGCCCCCGGGTATGTTGTGAGGTCTCACCGGCGATGACACGAATCTCGACACCGTTACTCCGCTGTTCACGGGGGATCTGCTGTTGATCGAACTCCTGGTAGCGGGGTTCTGTCATTTTGTCTCTGGCCGGCAGATTGACCCAGAGCTGAAAGCCGGCCAGCAGCCCATCCTGCTGTTGCGGCATTTCCGAATGGATTACGCCCCGGCCTGCGGTCATCCACTGCACACCGCCGGTTTGCAAAATCCCGGTGTGACCGGCGTTGTCCCGGTGTTCCAGTTTTCCGGCCATCAGGTAGGTCACGGTTTCAAACCCCCGGTGAGGATGGGGCGGGAAACCACCGATATAGTCATCCGGATCATCAGAACGAAAATCATCCAACAGCAGAAATGGATCGAGTTGCATCAGTTGCGGTCCCCCAATCAGGCGGGTCAATCGAACACCCGCACCATCAGACGTCTCCTGTCCGGTGAGCACCTGCTGCACAGAGCGTGTTTTGTTGAGTACTTCCGACATGGCAACCTCCAAGCTAGAAACCTAGCGTTACAATTGGTTATAAGCCGATTGTAGATTGCCATTTCAGGATATAAAGACCCTAAAATAAGAAACACTATTGCATTATTTGCAACAATAGCCGATTCTATAAGAATAAATGTCCTATTTTTTCAGGAAATTCTAGAGGTTGCGGACCTTGAACATGAGGAGAGTCGGAGCATGAATCGCCTGGAGTCTCTGGAGAGTTTTGTCGCTGTGGTTGAGTCCGGCCAGTTCACTATTGCTGCGGATCGATTGGGTATCGGCAAATCGGTGATCAGCCGGCGTGTCTCCGAGCTGGAAGAGCATCTGGGCGCCCTGCTGTTGCACAGGACCACCAGAACCCTCTCGTTAACCGATGCAGGCAGGGAGTTCTATCCCCGGGCCGTTCAGGTTCTTGAGGATCTGGATGAGGCGGAACAGTCGGTTTCCCGCTCCCAGCAAGACCTGAGTGGACGGCTTCGGCTCGCCGCCCCCCTCTCCTTCGGCCTGTTTCATCTATCCAATGCATTGAACGGCTTCAGCAATCTACATCCACGCGTGGTACTGGACATCGATCTCAATGACAGTGAGGTGGATCTGGTGCAGGAGGGGATCGATCTGGCGTTGAGAATTGGGGATCTCGACAACTCCACCATGGTTGCCCGCCCCCTCGCACCGATCAACTTTGTGCTCTGCGCCAGCCCGGAGTATCTGCAGCGAATGGGCACTCCCCACTCAGCTGAGGATCTGGCCGGGCATCGGGGGCTCTGTTACAGCAATCTCCCGGAACCGCAGAAGTGGCCCTTCATCGACCCGACAGGTCGAGCGCTGACCATCCGTATTCCACTACAGATGCAGGCCAACAACGGTCAGCTGCTGCTGGATGCCGCCAGCGCTGGCCAGGGGATCTGCCTCTCACCCACTTTCATTGCCTATCAGGCGATCCTGGATGGTCGTTTGCAACCGATCCTTACCGACTACCACATACCCCCGGTCACCGCCTACGCGGTCTACCCGAACCGCCGTTTCATCCCCCAACGGGTAAGAGCTCTGGCAGACTATCTACGGCAGCAGTTCGGTGATCACCCCTATTGGGACGATGGGTTGGCGCATGTCATCTCATGAGATACCGGAGCGATCGAACTGCGAAAGAAAAGTCACCACGTCACAATCCTCAACGACTTTTAGTACATCAGCAGGGTGTTGTGCCTGCTCCACGCCCACGGCATCAGCAAGTCTTGTTTTCACTTCGTGCTGATAAGCCTTTAACAGGCTCACGACCTGATCCCTGGCATATTGCTGCACAATAGCCTGCTCTCGCTTGTCATGGTCCGGCAACAGGGTGACTTCGGCTGAGCGGCGGATCATGCAGGTCTTGCCACTCTCCTCCTCGGAAGCGGTCATCGGTCCTGTTTTGGTGTATCGCTTCTCCTGATAGATAAATTTCTGACCCGGTTTGAGAAGAGGAAAGCGCATAAAAAACCTCGCAACGAAATCCTGTCGGTTGAGTCACAGGTCACTCTGACCCCACTCCAGAAAACAGCTGATGATTTTAATCTGCCGGCACAGCCTTATAAATAGTCATACCTGAGAGATGATATCCGGGATGCGATCCGGCTGCTGTTGACACTTACCGCATCAAACGCTGTAACACCGTTGCCAGAAAGCCGTGGGGGGGAAAGTTTTCTGTATCAACGGTTATTGCCAGCTGACACTCTTCCTCTGTCAGCGGCTCAGCAACTCTCTGCTGCAGCTCCAACACAGACAGATCCGCCTCGGAAGCATCCCCGCCCTGATCGCGTCTGGCAATAATCCGTTCACACAGTTGAGCCGGGGAGGCATGGCAATCCAGAATCAGCAACGGCACCTGAAGGCGGTTGGCGAGCTGATGAATGGGGCTTCTCTGCCACCCTTTGAGAAAGGTCGCATCGATGATCACCGAGAAACCAGCCTGTAACAGCCCACGAGCTAAACCCGCCAGGTGATGATAGGTGGTCTTGGTTGCCTCAGAGCTATAGCGGTCTGAAGCTGTATCCACTGCCGCTCCCTCGGGTGGTGGAAAGAGCCGCTTTCTCTCGACATCCGAACGAATCCTGATCGCCATCAGCTGTTCGGCCAGTTGACCGCTGACTGTGCTCTTGCCCGATCCCGACAGCCCATAGGTAATCACCAGGGAGGCCGGTGGGTGACAAACCAGCTTTTCTGCCAGGCTGAGGTAACTCAGATACTCTTCCAGAGTCGCCATCTGATCCGCCGGGGAGAGATCCGCTTGGCAGACTCGAATGGCACTGACCTTGGCCCTGACCATGGCGCGATAGAGCAGATAGAACCTGAGCAGAGGCAGGCCGGCATAATCCCCCGTCGCCTCAAGATAACGATTCAACAACTGATCAGACAACGCATACAATCCACGATGCTGCAGATCCATCAACAAAAAGGCGATATCGCTGAGGGTGTCGATCCAACGCAAATCGGGGTTGAATTCGATCCCATCAAAGGGGGTGATCCGCTGCTGATAGAGGACGATATTGCCCAGATGAAGGTCTCCATGACACTCTCTGATCGATCCCCCCAGATAGCGCTCCTCAATCAGTTCGGCAAGTTGCTCTGCCTGATACTCGGTCCAGGTCTGCAGGGGATTGAGGCGCTCGATCTCAAGCAGCGGCTGTTTCAACGCCCTTATCACCCGGAAGTTCTCCATCATCGGCGCGATCACCTTCTCAACACCACCCTGAGGCAACTCCGAAGCCCGGTCGGCACGCCGATGAAAATCCGCAATCATCAACGCTAGACGGTCGACAAGCGGGGGATCCAGGGTCAATCTGTCAAACAGATCCTGTTGGCGAAAGCGGGCCATCTTCAGCGCAAACTCCTGTACCTCCCGCTGGCCACCGATCTCGGGCTGCTCCACGGAACCCCTTATCGCAACAACCCCTAGGTAGAGCTGGGGAGCGAAACGCTGATTGAGACGCAGCTCCTCGGCACAGCAGAGTTGCCGTCTCTCAAGGGTGGAGTAGTCGAGAAACCCCAGATTCAAGGGCTTTTTGATCTTGTAGACAAAATCCCCGATCAGCAGCAGGTGGGATATATGGGTCTCGATATGCTCGACCCGCTCAACCCCATGACCAAAGCACTCCGGATGCGCCAGCAACTGAGCCACAAGCTGATTTTGTCTCGCCAGATCTCTCATGTCGCCAGCCATGTTTGCGTGATCTCTTGACTAAATATTAGATAGTGCTAATATAGCGTCCACTTTTTGATCGTATGCAGCAGGTTACGATCCTCCACGCCGTTTAACGACATGCATACAAACGGTATTAGACTGATCAAAACTTACAGTTTAGAGGCCATTTCATGAATATTGACCGCATTGTGCTTGCCTTCGCAGGCTTCGCCATCCTATTGAGCGTAGCACTCTCACACTACCATCACCCCTATTGGCTTTTCTTCACCGCCTTTGTCGGTATCAACCTGTTGCAGTCCGCTTTCACAGGTTTCTGCCCGCTGGCGATGATTCTGAAAAAACTGGGTCGCAGCAGCGGTTCTGCTTTCTGATCCGCTCATCCCCCTACCGATTGGTTGGCATGGCGCAGGGATGCGCCAGTTTAGTCGACCTCAGTCTCATCCACTTCTATCGGTTCCGCCTGCAGATCATGAGCTGTCGCAGCGGTAATCTTCACTTTGATGAAGTCCCCCGGCTCAAGCTCCCACCCCCCCGGAATAATTACTCGCCCATCGATCTCCGGCGCATCGGCTGAACTGCGGGCAATGACCTGTTTCTGATTCACTTCGTCGATCAGCACAATCATCTCCTTACCCACTTTGGCCTGCAATCGCTGCCGACTGATCTCTGCCTGTACCTGCATGAAACGGGCCTGCCGCTCTTCCCTGACCTCCATAGGCAGCGCCCCGGGCAGTTGATTGGCAGCCGCCCCATCCACCGGGGAGTAGGCAAAACAACCGACTCGATCGAGTTGGGCCTCCTGGAGAAACGCCAGCAGGTCTTCAAATTCCGCCTCGGTCTCGCCAGGAAAGCCGACGATGAAGGTACTTCTCAGGGTCAGTTCGGGACAGCTTCTGCGCCAGCGGGCGATCCTCGAAAGTACTTTTTCCGTAGCCGCCGGTCTTCTCATCTGTTTCAGCACACGCAGGTTGCCATGCTGCAGCGGCATATCGAGATAGGGAAGGATATGGCCATCCGCCATTAGCGGGATCAGGTCATCCACATGCGGATAGGGATAGACATAGTGCATCCGTACCCAGGCCTGCAACTCACCCATGGCGGCGGCCAGATCTTTCAGTTTTGAGCTCACCGGCCGGCCCTGCCAAAAATCGGGGCGATATTTCAGATCCACCCCATAGGCGCTGGTATCCTGGGATACCACCAGTAATTCCCGAACACCGGACTCGACGAGGCGCTCAGCTTCCAGCATCACCTCAGCAAACGGGCGGCTCACCAGGGGACCTCGCAGATCCGGGATAATGCAGAAACTGCAACTGTGATTACACCCTTCGGAGATCTTCAGATAGGCGTAGTGCCTGGGCGTCAGTTTGATCCCTTCAGGGGGCAACAGGCTGGTGAAGGGATCATGCGGGGCCGGCATTTGATCATGTACCGCCTCGACCACCTCCTCATAGGCGTGGGGACCGGTTACCGCCAGCACTTTCGGATAGGTGGATCTGATTCTTGATTCATCCTTGCCCAGGCAGCCGGTAACGATCACTTTGCCGTTCTCCTGCAGTGCCTCACCGATCGCCTCCAACGACTCTTCCACCGCAGAGTCGATAAAACCACAGGTGTTGACGATCACCAGGTCGGCCTCTTCATAACTGCCGATAAGGTCATAACCTTCGGCGCGCAAACGGCTGAGAATACGTTCAGAATCCACCAGATTTTTGGGACAACCCAGTGAGACAAAACCGATATTCTTAGCACGATCTGGCATAGCCAACCTCTTTCAGGACAATCATTAACATCAGCGTCTTTTGTCCACACCATAGTCACAGATGACGCCAGTTTAATCTGTTCGGAATCGGGTTCAAACCAAACACACCCAAAAAACATGGGGAAGCGGAAAATTTCGCGTTGCGACACTCAAAAAATTGGCATCAGGAGAGGGAATCGGTCAATTGGACGGAGTTGTTGGTTTGGGCAGACCTGAATGAGCCCCCAGCGGGAAAAAGGGGATCAATCAACTTGCCTCATAATTGAGGCTCGTCATTCGGAGATATCGAACATACAGCTCCGCCCTGCAAGAGAGCACGAAGTACCTCAGGATAAGGATCCGGCGGTATCCGCAGCAGGCAGTTCAAAGACTGGATTGAGACGTTCTGCAGCCCGTTCAATGGTCGATGTCTCCAGAACTCCCCCGTTGCGTTTTAAAAGTATCATGGCATCGAGCAGGGACATCTCCTCAACTTCATATAACGGCAATCCGTTTGCTGGTAATATTTCTTTATTATTCATAATGATATATACCTTTATTAATCCTGTTGGTTAACTTATATGTTAGCCCGTTAAAAAAATAATGCAAATCCGCTATGATGCGGGGTCCATATAGATCACCCCGAAGCAAGCCGAGCATGTCAGATAACAGCAAAGAGATCGTTTTAGTTGGTATTGGTGAAATTGGCGGTGTACTCGCCAAGGGCTTCCTGCGCCTGGGATACACCATCCACCCGGTCACACGGGGGATGCGGATAGAAGAGAAAGCTGCACAAATCCCCGATCCTGCCCTGGTGATCGTGGCCGTTGGCGAAGCCGATCTGCCCACTGTCCTGGCCAACCTACCGGACACCTGGCGATCCCGTATCGGCCTGCTGCAAAACGAACTGCTGCCTGAAGACTGGCGTGAAACGGACAATCCCACAGTGATCTCCATCTGGTTTGAAAAGAAACCCGGCATGGACCCAAAAGTGATCATCCCATCCCCCGTATTCGGACCACAGTCGGCATTGATTGGGGAGGCTCTGCAGCAGGTCAACATTCCGACTAAAGTGTTGGCCGATGAAGCGCAACTGCTGTTTGAATTGGTAACCAAAAACCTCTATATCCTGACAACCAACCTTGCCGGACTGAAAACCGGCGGCAATGTCGCTGAGCTGTGGAAAAACCACCAATCTTTTGCCGAGTCAGTAGCCCGGGAAGTCATTCAGCTGCAGCAGGCGCTCACTGGACAACCCTTGGACGCGAAAGCTCTTATCGATGCCATGCTGGAGGCTTTCGATGGCGATCCTCAACACAAATGCATGGGCCGAAGTGCACCGGCCCGACTCGAGCGTGCCCTGGCGCATGCCCGGCAGCATGGATTGACTCTGCCGCAACTACTCAATCTACAGACCCTGGCAACCGCTTAACCAGATGAATCAAGCACCCCTTAGAATCGATCCGGGCTATCGTGTGACCATGCACTTCTCCCTGACCCTGAGTGACGGCACCGAAGTACTCTCCACCTACCAGGAATCTCCCCTGGAATTCACCCTTGGAGACGGCACCATGGAGCCGCTGCTTGAGTATGCCGTGCTTGGCCTACAGGCGGGTGATGAGCAGAATCTGGAGGTCTCCGGCGACGAGGTCTACGGGCCACGGGATGAAGCCAAACAGCATTGGCTCAACCGCACTGACTTTCCACAGGATATGCCACTGGAGGAGTCCCAAGTCGTAGCCTTCTCCACGGCCCAGGGTGAGGAGCTTGCAGGTACGATAGTAGAGCTTAAAGATGATCAATTACTGGTGGATTTCAACCACCCCCTGAGCGGCAGAACCTTTCACTACCGGGTATCCATCATCAGCGTCGAAATGGCGGAATAACACCATGCAACAGATTTTACTCGCCAACCCACGAGGATTCTGCGCCGGTGTAGACCGGGCGATCGAAATTGTCGAACGGGCCCTGGACCAGTTGGGTGCCCCGATCTATGTCCGACATGAAGTGGTGCACAACCGATTCGTGGTGGAGAGTCTGCGGGAGCGGGGAGCCATCTTCGTCGACGAGCTTGAACACGTACCGGATGGACATACAGTTATTTTCAGCGCCCATGGCGTCTCACAAGCCGTGCGTGAAGAGGCCAAATTACGCCAACTCAGAATCTTTGATGCAACCTGCCCCCTGGTAACCAAAGTACACCTGGAAGTTGCCCGTCGCTGCCGGGATGGTTACGAGGTGATCCTGATTGGCCACAGAGGACACCCTGAAGTCGAAGGCACTATGGGGCAATGCACCCAGGGCGAGGCTCAATCCCATATTCACCTGGTCGTCACCACCCAGGATGTGGAACAGCTACAGATCGACAGGACCGAGAAAATCGCCTTTGTCACCCAAACCACCCTCTCGATGGATGACACTCAACAGATCATCGAGGCACTGCAGCAACGCTTTCCCAATATCACCGGGCCGAAAAAGAACGATATCTGCTATGCGACGCAGAATCGCCAGGATGCGGTCAAAGCACTGGCAAAAAGCTGTGACCTGGTACTGGTTGTGGGTTCACCCAACAGCTCCAACTCAAACCGGCTCAGGGAGATTGCCGAAAAACATGGCCTACCCGCCTACCTCATCGATGGCGCCGAGGATATCGATCGAGCCTGGCTGACAGGCAAGCAGACCATCGGTGTTACCGCTGGCGCTTCAGCTCCTGAGGTTTTGGTCGAAAGTGTAATAGAGCAATTGAAGGGCTGGGGCGCTCGAGTGGTTGTCGAGGCCCAGGGGAAGAGTGAAGAGGTGGTGTTTGCCCTGCCTAAATCACTTGCTGGCCAGTAACAAAACCGATATGGAATTCTTTCGGCAGAAGACTGATTTCAGTTCACCGGCAACGTCTCAAGCGAGACTCTGAAAACGCACCCAAACACCGCATTATAACTTTCATTCCTACTGATCAGCGTCTTATTGTGCTGACTCTGGGAAATTTTGGATGTGTGGGGCCACTACACCGATAAACGGTATGACACGACCAAATCGCATAATCTAAGCTATTGGTCAGAATAGGTGAGGTTTAAATATGAAAGGGACAAAGGGTTTTACATTAATCGAACTGATCATGACCGTTGTCGTGGCCTCAATCATGCTGGCCATTGGTATACCCGCATTCTTAAATCTATCAGAACGGACTTCAGTTGCCACCACAAGCAATGAGCTTCTGGCCGGGGTTCTGTTGGCCAGAAGCGAGGCAGTTCGCCAGGAAGTGAATGTAACTTTCACCCCGCAAGCTGATGGCTGGCAGGTCGATGCCGGCGTTGTAAACCTGCTTACCCACACTGTTGATAGCGAATCCATTACAGTCGGCGGGAATGCTGTCACCTACAACGCACGAGGCAGGGCTGCCTTGGCCGATACAGACTCAATATCAATCAGTTTCGACGGCGAAGTGAAGTCCAGGGTCTGTCTCAGTCTCACCGGTCGACCCTTCATCAGATTGGCAGAGGACGGAGTATGCCCATGATTACCAGATGTACCCCGATACATAAATCAAAGTGTCGAGGCATGACATTGATTGAAGTGCTTGTAGCCGCCGTGATCATCGGCGTTGGCCTGCTCGGCGTGGCATCGCTTCAAATCACGGCACTGCAGGGAGCCAGTAATGCGGATTACAGATCCAGGGCTACGGATCTGACTGCTGCTTTAGCCGACCGAATGAGGGCCAATCTGTTCGGCGTGGATGCTAATGATTATATTACGGATGTCGCTGCTGATTGTACTACACCACCGGATGAGATCTGCGCCATGACCCCTGACGATACCAGCACCACCGGTATTGCAGATTGCTCACCTGCTGAAATGGCAACATTCGATCTGTGGGAAGTCAGTTGTAGAAATGGTGTTCAAACCTCACTGCCCGGTGGCGAGATGGCTGTCACCTGCATTGACAACGATGCTACAGACGCAGATCCCTGCTCCCCTGTTTCAACCATGGTGGTCACCATCACCTGGCAGGTACAAAGTGATACAGCTGCCCCGCAAACAGAAACTGTTGTGACCAGCATAGTACCTGGTGCACCCAGAGAGGAATAAGATGAAGAGCTTATCTAATATTCGCCGGCAATCAGGTATCTCCCTTATCTCCCTGATGATCGCAAGTGCAATCGGTTTCTTCATTATTGGTGGAGCCGGTAAAGTCTACGTTGACAGCAAGAACACCTTCAATGCCAGATCCGCAATCGCTGCTGCTACTGAAAACTACCGCTTTGCATTTCAGGATATGCGCCGGGTACTGGTGATGGCTGGTCGGGGCATCCTTCCAGAAAACGACAATGATACAACCTACGGTACCACCGACAACGGATTACGCACCTTTCCGGAGATCGGCACTGATGGAATCCAGGATATCGATGCCAATGGATCCAGCGTGGTTGCCGTTCGCTATGCCTCAGGACCGGCACCCTGTGGTCTGGCCGGCACCCTGGGCGGAGATGTTACAGATACTATCACCGTTCGGTTTTTTCTCGATACAGACGGTGATCTGATCTGTGAGGTACCAGAGCAGAACTATGCTCAAGCCCTGGTTTCCGGCATAGCCCGTATGCGGGCATTGTACGGTATAGATACCGATGGTGACGGCCTGGCCAATCAATATTTTACGGCAACCGCTGTTGATGACGACGCACGATGGGTCAATGTGGTTGCAATTCGTATTGGCCTGGTCGCTGGCTCAGGAGAGGGTCAGGAGCTACCTGAGATCTTCAGACCCGCTACAGCGGAAGAGATGGACGTGATGGGCGCCCCTTTCACCCCGACAGAAACCAGCAGGGCCTACAAATCATCGAGCACCACCATCACCTTGAGAAATCTGCGAAATGGCATCAACAGACAGGCCTCTTCATAGGGTTTGGAAACGTAAAATGAGACAGTACAGACACATGACTACATTTACGAACCGTCCGACCAGGCAGAGTGGTTTCGCTCTTGTCATCAGCATGATCCTGCTTGCGATCATTACACTTCTCAGTGTCAGTTCGATGCGCAATACAAACATCGAGACAAAGATAGCGGTCAACCACCAACTCAAAGAGCTGAGTTTTCAAGCTGCAGAGAATGCCCTCTCGATCATCACCGGCACATCAACCAGTGAGCTGGTGACTGATTACAATCTTGATGTACCAAGCGTCATCGATCAAACCCGTACGTCTGGCAACTTTTACCAATCAAACAGCGTAACTGACCAAGCAGACATCCGCGCCGATATCGACATGACCTATGAAGCGTTCATCGATCCAAAGCAGGGAATGGGCAACAGGCTCTTCTCCGGCTATCAATTTGATGTTTCAACCCATCTATTCCAGGTAGATGCCTTTGGCCATGTAGGCAGCAGCGGGTCTCAAACCCACAACAGGATGCAGGTTGCACTGATCAGGCAGTAAGGAGCACAGTATGTTACTCACGAAACAGATACCACAAATCAAACACCAACTGCCTTCATTTTGCAGTGCGCTGATCCTCAGCCTCTCTGCACAGATGTCTGTGGCAGACGATATCGAGATCTACCTGCAAGAGCCACCAGATCCCGTACCGCCGAATGTACTGTTCGTACTTGACGAATCCGGCAGTATGAGCTCCGGCTCACCCTCCCGGAGAAACCAGCTGGTCGACGCGATGACAGGCGTGGTCAACAACCCAGATCTTGCCAACACCAACGCGGCGCTGCTCGGTTATACAACCCGCTGGGGTAACAACGGCACCCTCTACATGCGCGCTCATTCCGGTGAGTTCAAGCTATTCGATGGGAATGAATCCAGCTTCACCTCTCAGGTCTCCAGCTTGCAAACCATCAGCTATACACCGACGGTTAAGGCAATGGAAGCTGCGGTAGACTGGTTCCGCCGCGATCGTACCTTTACCGACTATTTCGGTAACAGCATGACATCACCCATCGACGGTGATCCGGAAGACAACTGGTGCCGACCCAATCATATCGTATTACTCTCTGATGGTTCGCCAAACTCCAATTCACCAACCGATGGTCAAGCCTACGGACTTACCTCCTACGAAGGAACCAATTGCGTCAGAAACTCCACCTCAAGATGGCAAAATGGACGATGCGCAAAAGAGATTGCCCGTTGGGCTTATACAACTGATCTCGAAGAAGGGACCGGCTGGCATGAGACCCAGAACATAACCACCCATACCATCGGATTCGACACTTCGACCGGCAGTACCACGGAAATTTTTCTGCAGAGCATGGTGGGCGCTGATGCCGGTGGCGGTAACTACTATCAGGTGGACAGTAGCGCACCAGCCGACAGCGTCACCGGCCTGTCAAACGTTCTGACCTCGATCATTGTCGATGCACAGGAATCCATCCCCTATGCCTATACGGCTCCAGTAATTCCTTTCAATCCTGACAATGCCGCTATCAGTGGCGATCGTATCTACATACCACTGTTCGTACCGTCAACAACCACCTTCTGGAAAGGCAACCTGAAGAGCTACAGCTTTGCTGTAAGTGATGGCAACATTGTCATACTTGACGAATTAGGCTCTTCAGTGGTTAACGAAGCCTATGAGTTCACCGGTTCTCAAGACTATTGGAACGACTCATCCGACGGCGGGGAAACCCTTGAGGGTGGCGCCGCCTCACATATGGGTGGGCAAGGGGTCCGTAATCTCTACACCAATCTGAATGGCAGCGCTCCACTGTCCGACTCAACCAATCTGGTCAGCTTCAGTAACACCGCAATCACCAACGCCTTGATGGGCGTTGCAACAGACGAAGAGCGTGTTGATTTGCTGAACTGGATCACCTGGGATCCGACCTGGACCATAAACAATCCGGATGAAGAGTCACATCTCGGGGTAATGGGTGCTCCCATCCATACCCAACCGGCTGTTGTTAATTACGCAGGAGGCGATGTTGTCCTGTTACCCACCAGTGAAGGCGTCCTGACAGCGATCGATGCTGATACTGGTGCCGAACTCTGGGCCTTTATGCCGGTAGAGTTTTTGAGTGAAATCAACACAATCAAAACAAACAACCCATCAACCATCCCATTTTATGGTCTGGATGGTCCACTTACCGTTTATGAGGTAGGTAGCAGCAAGATGGCCATCGTCGGCATGCGTCGCGGTGGTAAAAAGTACTTCCTGCTCGACGTTACGGATAGGGATGCACCAGTCTTCGTGAGAGAGATATCGGCAGCAAGCGATGTCAATTTCACAGGCCTTGCGCAAACCTGGTCGAAACCTCTGTTTGTTAATATAAACATTGGTGGCACTGCAACTCCGGTGCTGATTTTTGGTGGGGGCTATGATAGCGACCAGGATACAGCCACATCACGCTCTGCTGACGACGAAGGTAACTATATCTTCATCGTGAACGCAGCGGATGGCAATCTGATAAGAACCGTTTCAAATACCGGAGCGGATGTCACTGTCAGCAACATGACCAACAGCATCGCAAGCGATGTTATGACCATCGACATCGACGGTGATGCGATGGTTGATCGTATCTACGCGGCCGATGTCGGGGGCAGAATCATTCGCGTGGATGTCGATGCCATGACAGGGGCCGTGATAGCCGACGTGAATTCCAGCGGCGGTTTCAGGCGCTTCTTCAACACACCGCAGGCCGGTTACTACTCCAAGGGTGGTGTACAGTTCGTATCGATCTTAATCGGCTCTGGTAATCGAACTGATCCACTGGATGGAAGCACGATTGACCGGTTCTACATGATCAAAGACCGCGCGGTCTGGAATGCGCCTACCAGCTACACGACCGTGACACAATCCATGCTTATCAACACGACAAGCACAGCGGCAACCCGCTCCGACATTCTCAATCCAGCGAATGGTGGTTGGTACTTCGATCTTTCGAACACGGAAAAATCCTACTCGAAAGCGATCCTGTACAACTATGCCGTTATTTTCACCACATTCAGTGCAACCCGTGCTGATGATCTGGGAGATTGTGAAGCACGTGGTTCAGCCGGTACAGCCAGGGTCTATGCCGTTGACATGATTGACGCCAATGCAAAATTCAACTGGAATGGCGGCAGCGAAGACAGCCTGACTGTGAATGATCGCTCTGACACCTTGAACATGCTTGGTATCCCACCATCACCCATGTTGGTGTTCCCGGGTGACCTGGATGACCAAGGCGGTCAAATCCTTGGTAACAAAGTCCACTTACTGGTTGGTATTGAGAAAAAACGTGATTGGGATGATTATTTCTTGCCCACCTACTGGGAAGAGGTTATTGATGATTAAGTCTAGAAACAAGATGCGCGGCTTCACGTTAGTTGAAGTATTAATTGCCATAGCGATAGTCGGCATCCTTGCCGCCATCGCCTACCCTCAATATGCGGATTCAGTTCGCAAAGGGCGGCGAAATGACGGCATGTCGGCCCTTTTGGATGCAGCACAAAAACTGGATGTCTACCGGGCACGTACAGCCAGTTATACTGAAATTCCGGCTGAAGCCAATATCGGCACCACCAGCCCGAATGGCTATTACGATGGACTTGCCATAACTCCGGGTGCTTGCGGGGATATCGCCAACTGCTATTCAATCGAGATTGACGTTACCACCAAGGATGGACAGAACGAAGATGATGTGATTGCCTACCGACTCAACTCGGCTGGTGTTAAAGAAAGAAATGAAGGCGGTTGGACAGAGGGTTGGAAATAGGCCAACTAACCAACTGATCAATTGATCAGACCTAACCTCAAAGGATCCACATTGTTCGATGTGGATCCTTTGTTTTTTCAGTATGGCCGCTATTTAATAAACACCTCAAATAAGCTGAAAATCAAATAACCGGGTATGTTATTCTTAAGATTGTTGGCAGATAGCATTACAGACATCAAAAAGAGCTTTTCAGCCCCTGAATCAAAAGGCAATTAAGGTAATATGACTGACTGTCTCATCGTTGGTGGCGGGATCATCGGCATGCTCACAGCACAGGAACTCTCTTCTGCAGGCATGAATGTCACCTTACTCGAACAAAGCCTCATTGGCCGGGAATCCTCCTGGGCCGGAGGGGGTATCATCTCTCCACTCTACCCATGGCGATACACCAATTCTGTCAACGACCTTGCTGAGTGGAGTCAGCAATCCTACCCAATACTCTCTGAGGAACTGAAGCAAGCCTCAGGCATCGATCCAGAGTATACAACCAGCGGTCTGTTGATTGTTGAGCCTGAAGATAGCGACAAGGCCGTGGATTGGTCATTCAACCGCAAACAAAATCTCAAACTCATTGATGGTAGCGATCTTGCCAATTATGAGCAGACACTGGAGATTGACGCACAACAAGCTGCTTGGATGCCCGATGTTGCCCAAGTACGCAATCCAAGACTGACCCAATCCCTCTACCAGGCTATCAAAGACCAAGTACAAATCCACGAGCATTGCAAAGTGGATGAGCTGATCATAGAGAACAAACAGGTCAAAGGCGTTATAACCGACAAACAGCGATTCGAAGCTGACCGGGTGGTGATCTGCGCCGGAGCCTGGAGCCGAACACTACTGCAATCACTTGCCACGCCGCCCACGATCGAACCGGTACTTGGGCAGATGATTATTTTCAAACATCAGCCGGAAAGGATTAACCGGATTACTCTCCACCAGGACCGCTATGTGATTCCCCGGCGTGATGGCCGGGTTTTGGTTGGCAGCACACTGGAACACAGAGGGTTTGAAAAAACCACAACAGAAGAGGCAAAGCAGGAGCTCAAAGCCTACGCACTGAACCACTTTCCGGAATTGGCGCAAGCTGAAATTGAGCACCATTGGGCAGGGCTCCGACCAGGCTCACCCAAAGGTATCCCATACATTGGCGAGCTGCCCGAAGTATCAGGTCTCTATGTCAATGCTGGACATTTCCGTAACGGAGTTGTACTTGGCCCGGCCTCATGCCGCCTTCTCGCTGACATCGTCCTCGAACGGCCACCAATACTTCCAAGCCAACCTTACAGCCTTGACGCGAAGAGATTTTAGTAATAAATTTCAGATAGTTAAGCTCGGATCACATCAATACGTCCAGATAATACAGGCTAGACCACGAGATCAAGATAGGTCTATAATTGCCCGCCTTCAGCCGGTGTAGCTCAGTCGGTAGAGCAACTGATTCGTAATCAGTAGGTCGGCGGTTCAATTCCGCCCATCGGCTCCATCAATTATCCCCCTGCCCGCCACGCATAAGTGGAAATTTTCTGACGATGAATTAAGCTATCCTCAGGCCAGAACATCAGCTATTATCTGCTGCCATTTTTCTCTTAGGAGCCGATCTACTCCCCATGCGCCTTTTTAAAATCGTCTTCTTAAATCAGGGGAAAGTCTACGAAATCTTCGCCCGCACCGTTCGCCAGGGTGAGCTCTATGGCTTCGTGGAGGTGGAGGATCTGATCTTCCAGGAAACCAGCAGTCTGGTAGTGGATCCGTCGGCTGAGAAATTGAAAGAGGAGTTCTCCGGCGTGCAACGCACCCGTATACCCATCCACTCCGTGATCCGTATCGATGAAGTGGAAAAACAGGAGCATGGACCGGGTAAGATCATAGAGATTGATGCGGATTCCAACATCACGCCATTTCCCAACCATTTTATCAATCCCAAAAACAATCCAGAGAAGTAACTCACCGATTGCGTTTACGCATTGATACATTGAGTGGAATATTGAGAATAACTGTGTGCTGCACAACTTCCTCTCAATATGAAACGGCTTACCTTACTACTCACAATTCTCCTGTTTGTCAGCGGCTGTTCTGATCAAAAATCTGATACTTCAGACTTTGAACTTTCAGAAAATCCGCCGTTGATTGTTGCCGCTGAAGCCGGCGACCTACCAACCATACGCAAATTGATCGAGGGTCAGAGCCACGTGGATGTACAGGATGCCTGTATGTGGACACCACTTATGAAAGCCTCGCTGAACGGGCACCTGGAAGCGACTCAACGTCTGCTTGATGCGGGAGCCAATGTTAATCAGGTTGATAAGGGTGGCTATTCAGCCATGATGCTGGCTGTCTCCAATAATCACCACCGGATAGCTGAGCTTTTGTTAAGCCATGGTGCGGATGTCAACCAAATTGAAAAAACGGGCGGTTGGAGCGCGCTGATCTGGGCGTCCAAACTGGGGCACACAGATTCGGTAGCAGTCCTGCTTGACCACAACGCCAACACCGAACTCAAAGACTTCGATCAGATGAGCGCCCTGGATTGGGCAAAAAAAAATCAACACAACGAAACCCTGGCATTACTCGATAGCCGAGAGCCGTAATAAGTTCCATTTATGATCCTCCCCAGTTGATCCGGTTGCTGATCAATTTGTTGAATACCTCAACCCAATGACCTGACAGGCTCTCGCCATACACACTTAACATAATTCTGTGTAAATAACGGATTCACTGATCTGGGTCATCAGTTGATGCCGGATGAAATTCTAAGATGTAGGGATGAGATGGAACTCTCCCCTAATTATCTAGGCTTTTGCTCTCTGGAGGTGTATCCCATGCCAACCCGTATTACCAATGATCAAAGTCTTCGCGATGCCATAGGCCAGCTCTCAGCAGCACAACAACGCGCCCTGGCGGGTAAGTTTGTTGCCAGTGTCGAGCATTTGAGTGCCGACCCGAGGATTTCCAGAGCCGTGCAAGCCGCTTCCAATCCGGAGCTGCATCCCCAAGAGATTGAAGCTGCCTACAAAGAAGTCAAAAGCTTTGCCACCCAAACCTATACGGCATGCGGCCGTGATGCTGACTGGGCGGCTCAAGCTGAACACTTTGTCGCTGCCGCTGCGGCAGCTTCGCTTGCGCCTGATGAACCAGATGAGAGTAAAGGTGCATGGCGCGCCGCCATGCAGGCACGGATGGCAAAGAACTGCGAAATGATTCTGAACAATGAAGGGGGATTGGCCAACGAATCTGAAAAGCAGTATGAGTTAGCTGAGGCATTCATACCTTAGCTATTTATGCAGGCTCTTATTATATTGGTCCGCAAATTAACGCCATCGCTTGATGACTGTTACTGGCGTTCATTTGCGGACTGAAATGCTTAAGCCTTTCCATCCATCAAGGTGATACCGTCCAGCCCGTCAACCAGCGAGTCACTGGTCTGGCTGGCACCGAGTTTTATCATCAGGCGTACATCATTGGCCGAATCGGCATGAGCCAGTGCGTTTTCGTAACTGATTACACCCTCTTCATAAAGCCGGTAGAGGTGCTGATCAAACGTGATCATGCCGTGTTCATTGGATCGCTTCATCAGCTCTTTTAGCTTGTGAATCTCACCTTTACGGATCAACTCAGCTGCCAGGGGGGTATTCAGCAATACCTCAATCGCTGCACGTCGTCCGCTGCTGTCGGCTTTCGGTATCAGCTGTTGGGCGACAATCGCCTTCAGGTTCAGCGATAAATCCATAAAGATCTGATCCCGATGGTCCTCAGGAAAGAAATGGATTACCCGGTCCAGCGCCTGATTGGCATTGTTCGCATGCAGGGTTGAGAGGCAGAGATGACCAGTCTCAGCAAATGCAATTGCATGCTCCATGGTCTCCCGGGTTCGAATCTCACCAATCAGTATGACATCAGGAGCCTGACGCAGGGTATTCTTCAGTGCCACCTGATAGGACTCGGTATCGATACCGACCTCCCGCTGGGTGATAATGCACTGATTATGGTCATGCATGAACTCGATGGGGTCTTCGATGCTGATGATATGGCCGTCCCCACGCATGTTTCGGTAGCCGATCATGGCGGCCAGAGAGGTCGACTTACCGGTACCCGTCGCCCCGACGAAGATCACCAGGCCACGCTTGGCCATCGAGAGATCCTGAAGTATTGAAGGAAGATAGAGGGATTCAAGGCTCGGGATGTTGGTCTCAATACGACGCAATACCATACCCACCGCATCCCGCTGGACAAATGCGCTGACACGAAACCGGCCTATCTTTTTTGCACTGATGGCAAAATTGCATTCATGGGTTTCATCGAACTCTTTCTGCTGGGCATCGGTCATGATGCTGTAGGTCAGGGCCTTGGTCTGTTGGGCTGTCAGGGCCGTCTTATTGACTGGATGAATCTTGCCATCGACCTTGATTGAAGGCTCCCGTCCAGCGGTAATGAAGAGATCCGAGGCCTTGTTCTTGACCATCATGGCTAGGAGTGTGTTCAGTTCCATAGTCTTGTCCTCTATACACTCGTATTCATAGGCTGATTCCACAGCGGCAGCTGTTGAGCCGGAAACCTGGGGGCTATTGAGACGATTTCAATCAACCCTGGATTTCTACCTGTTAAGAGTGGTTGTTAATCCTGGTTGTATTAATGATACAACATCAGACTAAAACTGATCCTTGTTCTGCGCTTTGGCTTTGGCATCCAATCGGCTGACCACACCCTTCTGCACCAGCTCTTTCAGTGCCTGGTCCATGGTCTGCATGCCTGCCGCCTGACCGGTCTGAATCGCTGAATACATCTGCGCCACCTTGTCCTCACGGATCAGATTTCGGATCGCCGGTGTACCCACCATGATCTCCCATGCGGCGATTCGGCCTCCACCGATCTTTTTCAGCAGGGTCTGGGCGACCACCGAGCGCAACGACTCGGAAAGCATCGAGCGAACCATCGACTTTTCACCCGCGGGAAACACGTCAATGATACGGTCGATGGTCTTCGCCGCCGAACTGGTGTGCAGGGTACCGAATACCAGATGGCCGGTCTCGGCCGCTGTCAGTGCCAAACGGATGGTTTCAAGGTCACGCAACTCACCCACCAGGATAATGTCCGGATCCTCACGCAGCGCAGAACGCAGAGCTTCGGCGAAACCCAGGGTATCCCTGTGGACCTCACGCTGATTGATCAGACACTTTTTACTGCTGTGGACGAATTCGATCGGATCCTCGATGGTAAGAATGTGGGAGTAATCGTTGTCGTTTTTGTAGTCCATCATGGCGGCAAGGGTCGTCGACTTACCGGAACCTGTCGGGCCGGTAACCAACACCAGCCCACGGGGCACATCGACAATGTCCCTGAAGATCTGAGGGCAGCCCAGATCATCCAGGGTCAAAACCTTGGAGGGGATGGTACGAAATACCGCGGATGCGCCACGAGCCTGATTGAAGGCATTGACACGAAAACGGGCAAGGCCGGGAATCTCAAAGGAGAAGTCGTTTTCCAGAAACTCTTCAAAATCCTTTCGCTGCTTGTCGTTCATGATGTCATACACAAGGGCATGCACCACCTTATGCTCAAGCGCCGGAACGTTGATGCGGCGAATGTCTCCGTCGACACGGATCATTGGCGGCAAACCAGCGGAAAGGTGTAAATCTGATGCGTTGTGTTTGACACTGAAGGCCAATAGTTCAGCGATATCCATTCATTCCCCCGTTGTAATCAGGCTTGTGAAGCCTACCATTGTTGATCGCAAATCGTGGTACTCTATTTCCAGCCGGACGGCCATTATCCCCTTATCGACATCCAGACAGATATATTTAACCGGCGCCTGGACTTGAAATGGCATCAGCCTGACCGCACTTTGCAATGTAGAACGTGCTACAGGATTAATGATATACCAAACCGCCTGACAATTAACTTATAGCCCCGCAAATACGGCATAGGCCCGAAGACGAACGTGACAGACAACACCGTATCAAATCCCGATCAGCTGCAACAACGCTTCGAGGCTGTAGCGCAGCGCATCGAACAGGCAACCGCTGCCTGCCAGCGGGAAACCGACTCAGTGGAGCTGCTGGCCGTCAGTAAGACCCGCAGCAGCGAGGAGATTCGCGCACTGGCCGCCCTGGGACAGAGCATGTTCGGTGAGAACTATCTGCAGGAGGCGATCAGCAAAATCGAACAATTGGCCGATCTCAGCCTCTGCTGGCATTTTATCGGCCATATCCAGAGCAACAAAACCAGGCCGATCGCCGAGCATTTCGACTGGGTACACAGTGTCGCCAGCCTGAAACACGCCACCCGCCTCAGCCAGCAGCGCCCGGAAGGGATGTCGCCCCTGAACATCTGCCTGCAGGTGAATACCAGTGGCGAGGCGAGCAAGGACGGGCACACACTGGAAGAGCTGGCACAATTGCTACCCGCCTACCAACAGCTGGACAGGATCAGTGTCAGGGGATTGATGACCATACCGGCACCGATTGCAGAGACTGAGAACCCCAAACAGTCACTGAAACTGTTACACACATTGCGTGACCAGCTGAAGACAGCGGATAATCCCCTGAACACCCTATCCATGGGAATGTCTGACGACCTGGAGGATGCAATCTGCGAAGGATCGACCATCGTCAGAATCGGCACCGCGATTTTTGGCCCACGAAACTATAACTAGTGTGGCGCCCCATGTTAATTGACAATAGTAGATGCCTCACTTGGCACCTGTACAAAATCCAGACGGACAGAAGCGCAGTATGAAAAGCGATAAAATTACATTCATCGGTGGCGGCAACATGGCAACCAGCCTGATCGGCGGCCTGATCGCCGACGAATATGAGAACCAGGCGATCACTGTCTCTGATCCTGACCTGGAAAAGTTGAGCCAGTTGGCCGCCCGCTATGGCATCACTACGGAACCGGACAACAACCTGGCCGTGGTTCAGGCTGACATCGTAGTGCTGGCCGTCAAACCCCAGATCATGGAGCCTGTGGCCCGGGCATTGGCCCCGGCGCTGCAGCAAAACAAACCCTTGGTCATTTCGATTGCGGCGGGTATTACGGCTGGCGCATTGGCCGACTGGCTCGGCTCAGAGCTGCCGCTGGTACGCAGCATGCCCAACACACCGGCGATGATTCAATCCGGTGCCACCGGTCTCTATGCGGGGGCGTCGGTAAACGAGCATCAGCGTAGTCAGGCTGAGAGTATTCTGCGCGCCGTCGGAATGACCCGCTGGGTGGAAGATGAATCCCTGATTGATGCCATAACGGCGGTCTCCGGTAGTGGCCCCGCCTATTTCTTCCTGGTCATGGAGGCCATGGAGGAGTCGGCCAGAGCCCTGGGGCTGGATGATGAGAGCGCCCGTCTGATGACCCTGCAAACCGCCTTGGGAGCGGCCCGAATGGCGATCGAAAGCAGCGACTCCCCGGCCCTGTTGAGGCAGAAGGTAACCTCTCCCGGAGGCACCACGGAGCGGGCATTGGGCATACTCGAAGCGGGTGGTTTGCGCTCTCTGTTCAATGACGCTCTGCAGGGTGCGGCAGAACGCTCCCGGGAACTCTCCGATCTACTAGGACATAAAGAAAATGGGTAGCAGCTATCTCACCAACCCACTGATATTTCTGGTTCAAACCCTGTTCGGTCTGTACATTCTTGCCATTCTGCTGCGATTTCTGCTGCAGATCGTGAGAGCGGATTTCTATAATCCGATCTCTCAGTTTCTGGTCAAAGTGACCAATCCACTGCTGAAACCGCTGCGCCGTATGATTCCCGGGTTTGGCGGTATCGATATCTCATCCCTGATCCTCGCCTGGGTGTTGAAGGCCGTGGAACTGTTTATTGTGATCATGATTGCAGGACAAAGCGCGAGCCTGTTAGCCCCTTTGTTGCTGGCAATCCCTGAGTTGGTCGAACTCACCATCAATATCTTTCTGTTTGCCGTACTGATCCAGGTGATTCTCAGCTGGTTTAGTCCCGGTAACTATAATCCGGCGGTGAGCCTGCTCTACAGTCTTACAGGACCGGTTATGCGGCCTGCGCAAAAGCTGCTGCCACCGGTCGGTGGGCTCGACCTCTCGCCGATGCTGGTGATGATCGGCCTGGTACTGCTCAAAATGCTTCTCATTCCGCCCCTGCAGCAACTCACCAACAGCCTCATTCAATGAGCTGGTACCAATGGCAGCAGGATGATCTGATTCTGCGCCTGCGGATACAGCCTAAGGCCTCCAGGGACCGGTTTATAGGCCCCTACGGCGATAATCAGTACAAAGTGTCGATCACCGCGCCACCGGTGGATGGACAGGCGAACGACCGACTGCTGAAGTTCATCGCCAAGGCGTTCAACCTGCCACGCAACAGAATCGAACTGCTCTCCGGGGAGAGCTCCCGCAGTAAGCGCCTGAAACTAAAGTCCCCAGGGCGTCTGCCGATAGAAATTGAGAAGTGAGACTGGGGCTATGGCACCAAGCTTGTTCCTCTAGTATTATTATTCCTAACAGCTGAACCGGGTGGTGAACCGCCCCTTACGGCTAACGTGAGACTGGGGCTAGTGCATGGAAAAAGTAAGATTTCAAGAACAGTTACAAGCTTACGAGCAGTGGAAAAAGGATATCATCAACACCATTGAAGAGTATGGTCCCTGGCTGGAAGAGAACGGCATGTCCACCGAGGATATCCAGCATCGCATCAACCATACTCTCGGTACGCTGAAAGGCGACAAGCTGACCATTGCCTTCGTTGCAGAGTTCTCCCGCGGCAAGACTGAGCTGATCAACGCCATATTCTTTGCCGATTACGGGCGCCGGCTGCTGCCTTCAGATGCCGGCCGCACCACCATGTGCCCGACCGAAATCTTTTACGATGACCAGCGGAATGAGGCCTATGTTCGCCTGCTGCCCATCGAAACCCGTCTGCAGGACAATACCCTGTCCCAACTCAGACACGATACCAAACAGTGGGTCCATTATCCGCTGGAGACCGACTCCGTGGAGCAGATGCAGGCGGCTCTGAGCGAAGTGGTACAGACCAAAGAGGTCTCCCTGGAGGAGGCCAAGCATCTCGGTCTCTACAGTCCGGACCTGCATCCGCATCAGAATCAGCCACCGGAAACCGTCGAGATCCCGAAATGGCGTCATGCACAGATCAGTTTCCCCAACCCGATGCTGAAAAAAGGCCTGACCATTCTCGACACCCCCGGACTGAACGCCTTGGGCACAGAACCTGAGCTGACCCTGAACATGTTACCGGCTGCTCAGGCCGTGCTGTTTGTGCTTGGCGCCGATACCGGCGTCACCCGCAGCGACATGGAGATCTGGCAACACCATATCAAGGGTTTCCAGAGCGGCCGGCAACGGGGTCTGATGGTGGTGCTGAACAAGATAGACACCATGTGGGACGATCTCAGAGAGCATGAGGATATTCATGAGGCGATCCGCAACCAACAGACCAATACAGCTGAATTATTAGGTGTTGAACCGAATGTGGTCTTCCCGGTCTCTGCGCAAAAGGGGCTGCTTGCTAAAGTCAAAGGCGAGAAACAGCTGCTTGAGAAAAGTGCCTTGCTCGACCTGGAGAACTATCTCGGCCAGGACGTTCTGAATATCAAACAGCAGATCATTCTCGATACCGTCAGTGCCGATGTGGGGCAGATGCTGGACAACAGCCGCAGCATGCTCTCCGGCAAACTGAATGACACCAAATACCAGCTCGAGGAGCTTGAAGAGCTCAGCGATAAAAGTGATGACGTGATCACCAATCTGATGGAAAAAACCCGCAGCGAGCAGGCGCAATACCTACGCGACGTGGACACCTTCCAGCAGAGCAGGAAACAGCTGAAACAGCAGGCCAATCTGCTTGCTGAGATTCTCAGTCTCGAAGCATTAGAGGGCACCATCGAACAATCCCGCAAGGATATGTCCAACAGCTGGACCACCAGCGGCATGAAGAGTTCGATGAAAAAGCTCTTCGACGAGACCCGCCGCACCATGCTCAAAGTGGTCAATCAGAGTGAACAGACCCGCAAGCTGATTCGCGCCATCTACCGCAAGTTTCAGAATGAGCACGGCTTTGCCGTGGTGCAGCCGAAGATGTTCTCTATCGTGAAGTATCGTGTTGAACTGGAACTGCTGCATCAGGAAGCGGAGATCTTCAGAAACAGCCCGGTAACGGCCATGATGGAACAGAACTTTGTGGTAAAAAGGTTCTTCTCAGCACTGGTCAAACGGGCTCATGACATCTTCAAACGGGCCGATGAAGAGGTCAATCAATGGCTCGGTTCCACGCTGGAACCGCTGGTTATCCAGATCAAGGATCATAAGGAGATGATGGAGAAACGCCTGACCAATCTGCAGAAGATCGGCCAGTCCCGCAATACGCTGCAATATCGAATCCTGGAGTTACAGGAGCAGTATACCGAGCTCGCCAGGCAGCTGACCGCACTGCGTAATATGTCGAACCGACTGAGCAACAGCCGGCCTCTACACCATGCGCAGCGACAGAAACCCACCCTGGTCAAGCAGAACGTCGGCTAAGCCCAACAGAACCGGCAGAACGGTTACATAACAACCATCAATAAGCGCCCCCTCTCTGAGGTGGGCGCTTGTTGGTTATGGATGATCATCTCAACCAGCAGACTCAATATCCGCACTCATCTCCAACGGGCAGACTTTGTTCCACTTCACCCTCCGGTCCTGATCGTCTAAACTGTTTTTCATGCCCTGTTCCTTGTGGAGGATGAATCTGCTCGAAAGCAGATCGCGTATCCACTTTATATCGGCAGAAAAGAATCAACCTAGCTTAATAAGGGCTATCACAACCTAGACCGGCCAATCAGGCCGGCACAGATGGAGGAGTTTATATGTCCGTATTCAACCTTTTAGCCAGAGTACTGCTTTTATCACTGTTCGCTTTCCCTGTTCTGGCTGAAAACAGTACAGCCATTCCAGGATTCACCATTCACCACAATGCCATACCCAGTGCCTCGTTGGAGCCAGGCGTTGCCCGTCAATACGGTATTCAACGCAGTAAATACAGAGGCATGCTGAATGTCAGTATCATCAAGTCAGTTGAAGGAACCACCGGCACCGCTTCAGAAGCTGTTGTCATGGCCAAAGCAAACAATATTCGCGGTCAGCTGATCAGCATCCCGATGCGCAAGGTCACTGAGGGCGATGCGGTCTACTACATTGGTGAATTTCGTATCGCAGACCAAGAGACACTGAATTTCGAGATTAAAGTACAGCCCAGAGGTGAGAGACGCTTTTACACCGCCAAACTGAGTCAGGATTTTTATATCGACTAAAGAATAGATAGAACAACTGATCGACTCGGCTGATCAGACTGCTTTCAGGACTGAACAAACAGTCCTGAAAGCTATTCAACAAGCGCCAATCCCTGGCTCTGAAGCACCTTCAAAATGCGCGATAGAGCATTACCAGGCCGAACAGGATTACCATCAATCCAGCCACCCTTCTGATACGGATATCCTTGAACCATCTGGCCAAAGACCCGGCCAAAATGCCCATGGCAAACAGATTTGGCAGGGTACCCAGGCCAAACGCCAGCATCAATCCAGCCCCCTGCAACACCCCACCGGCAGAAACGGTCCAGATCAACATGCTGTAGACCAGGCCACAGGGGATCCAGCCCCATACCAGGCCCAACACCCAGGCCTGGCCAGGTGTCTTGACCGGCAGAAGCTTGCGCGCAAAAGGCTCGATGCTCTTCCACAATCGACTGCCCAGGTGTTCGATTCTCGACAGACCCAACCACCATCCCCCAAGGTAGAGACCCAGCAGGATCATGAACAGGGAAGCGATCACCAGCAGGACCTGTTGTGCGGCATAGACGGGCACCAGTTGTGCCAACAGCACACCCAGGCCACCCATCAAGGCACCGGCGATAACATAGCTGGTGATACGGCCCAGGTTATAACCCAGCTGGTAGGGCAGCGTCTGCCCAAGCCGGTTGCGGATCGGCTCGGGTAGACCGAAGGTTAAAGCACCGACAATACCACCACACATACCGGCACAGTGGGCGCCCCCAAGTAATCCGACAACAAAGGCGGCCAGATAACTACCCTGTTCAACCATTCAGCTCACTCCTACAAAACATCGACCAACGCCTTTGAATCCAATCAATCCCACACATTGCCGCACCTCAAGCCGTTGACTCATCCGGTTTCGCATCGACAGCCGGTAAGTATCGCATAGCCAGCATAATCAGCACGATCACCGGGATACCCATCGATGCGGTGATCATGAAGAACGATGTATAACCGATATTGTCCACCATCAGACCCGAGAAACCGCCGATAAACTTCGGTAACAGCAGCATCACTGAACTGAACAGGGCGTACTGGGTTGCTGAATAGGAGGCATTGGTCAGACTCGACAGATAGGCAACAAAGGCAGCTGTCGCCAGACCGGCGCTTAAATTGTCCGCGGAGATTACCAGGGTCAGAAAAATCACGTTATGTCCCACACTGGCCATCCAGGCAAACAGCAAGTTGGTGGCTGCAGCCAGCACCCCACCCAACAGCAGTATCGGCATCACCTTGTATCGGGCTACCAGCATGCCGCCGGCAACCGCACCAATCAAAGTCATCGCAACCCCGAATACATTGACCACCAGAGCAACTTCACCTTTGCTGAAACCCAGGTCGACATAGAAAACACTTGAAATGACTCCAAGCACCACATCAGAGATCCGATATGTCGCGATCAGTGCCAGAATCAATACCGCCTGCCAATGATAGCGCCTGATGAAGTCGACGAATGGACTGACCACCGCATCGAACATCCACTCGGTAAATTGACGCAGCCGTCCCGGCATCCATTGTTGCTGCTCGATCAGCTTTTCAGCCTTGGCTTCCTGCGCCAAGGTGTCACGGTCAGGCTGCACATCCGGCTCGGCGATCAACAATACAGTAATCACACCAATTAACATCAACAACGCCATACAGAGATAGGCAACCGTCCAGGCATGTAATTGATAGCCACTCCCCTCCGGCGCAATCCAACCAGCTATACCCAGGGCTCCACCACCACTGACGATCATCGCCAACCGGTAACCAATCATATAATTGGCCGCCATATAACCCTGCAATTTGACCTCGGCGGATTCGATCCGATAGGCATCAATGGCGATATCCTGAGTGGCAGAGGCAAAAGCCACCAACAGGGCCAGCAGGGCAAAAGTGTAGACACCCTGCAAAGGATCGGAGAGTGCCAGACTGCAAAGCCCGAGAATCACCAGACCCTGGGCGAAAATCATCCAGCCTCTACGGCGCCCCAAGCGCCGGGTCAACCAGGGTAACTGCATACGATCCACCAGAGGCGCCCAAACCCATTTGAAACCATAGGCCAGCGCCACCCAGCTTAGGAAACCGATGGTTGAGCGGGCGATACCCGCCTCGCGCAGCCAAAAAGAGAGAGTTCCGAAAACCAGCAACAGGGGCAATCCGGCTGAGAAGCCGAGAAAGAGCATATTCCGTACACCCGGCTGCCAATAGATGGAGAGCGTTTGGCGCCAATCGGATAATTTGCCGGCGGTCATCACAGATACCTCTTATTCGTGGAAAGAGCAGCCATTATAGGCTGCTACCCGGATACTGTCTCATAACAGAGACTATTTTGAGAAAATCCGGGTTACCCCTGATTAGGGCCGGTTACCACTAATCCAATACGCCCGGTTGTGCCTGAAAAACTGCCAATCAAGGCGCGAGGCATGTAGTTTGGTTGTTCCAAATGAGTGACGAGTAACGCTTCGTGACGCTTCTTCAGGCGCAACCCCCATATTGATCTTAAAGAGGGGGCTGGGTCTGTTTTTGCGCCCAGCGGCGCGATCATTCACTCATGTAGCCGGGCTACACCACGCGCATTCCGCCTTGCTGGACTTAAAACAGTCCCAGCAGGGCGTATTGGATTAGTGGTAACAGGCCCTAGGGGATTAATAATGGGTTACAATGCGCACCTTGCTCAAAACAGGTATTCAATCATGCAGGATTATCAACGGGAATTTCTCGACTTCGCACTCGATGTCGAGGTACTGCGATTTGGTGAATTCACTCTGAAATCCGGTCGTGTCAGCCCCTATTTTTTCAATGCGGGTCTGTTCAACACCGGAGCCAGCCTGGCCAGATTGGGACGCTACTACGCCCAAGCCATTGTTGATTCCGGGATTGAATTCGATGTGCTCTACGGACCGGCCTACAAAGGCATTCCCCTGGCCGCAGTAACGGCAGCCGCCCTTTACGATCAGCACGGCCTGGACCTGCCCTACGCCTTCAACCGCAAAGAGGCAAAGGATCACGGTGAAGGGGGAGTCATCGTCGGACATCCCCTGGAAGGCAGAATCATGATCATTGATGACGTAATCTCGGCCGGTACCTCGGTACGTGAGTCTGTGGAGATCATCAAGCAGGAGCAGGCCACCCCAGCCGGTGTGGTGATTGCCCTGGACAGACAGGAGAGAGGACAGGGTGAGCGATCTGCCATTCAGGAGGTCGAAGCCGACTACGGCCTGCCGGTCAGCGCCATTGTCAGGCTTAAGCAGTTGATTGAGTATCTGCAACAGAAAGAGGACTCCGCAACGGACCTTGAGCGGATTCAGGCCTATCGCCAAACCTATGGTGTCTAGGGCGTGTTAACACTAATCCAATCGGCTCTAGTGGTGAATGGCACTTACTTAATCACTATTTGGTAGGGCATGGCCCCACCCTACTGTTGAATTCATGGTGTAGGGTGGGGCCATGCCCCACCAAAACCCTTTGATAAAACGAGATGCAATGAGTTTTAGTGCTTAAGTAAGTGCCTTTTCCCCAATGGCCGATCTCCTATAGTTACTCAGGATCTCTGGCAGCACCTCTGCCGGAGATGCCTGCAGACCTCATAGACACTTAACATCTAACCCACAATCAGTTTGATCCCCACCAGCAGGGTTACCGTTTCAAATCCACGTTTGATCCATCGGTTGCCTTTGGCAATCGACAGATGGGCACCGAGATAGCCGCCAATCAGTGAACCGACAATCAACACCGGTAACCACTGCCACCAGATCTCTCCCAGTATTCCCAGGGTGATGGCGCCGGCACCATTCCAGAACACACCCACCAGCACCAGCGTATGCGCTACGGCACGTCGGTAATCGAGCCCAAACCAGCGGACCAGCCAAAGGGTGACGAACAGGCCGGTACCCGAGGTGAGTGAGCCGTTCAGCACACCGATCAGAAACAGTCCCACGGCACCGTAGAGCATCCCCTTCCAGTCTCTATGAATAGCTCGATACTCCTGGCCCAGCTGGGGACTCATGAACGAATAGAAACTCAGACCCAGCGTCAGGATACCCAACGCCACCTCAGCGATCCGATCAGGTATCTGCAGAATCAGACTGGCGCCGATGATCACCCCGGGCAATCCGGCACCGAGCATAAAGATGACAAACTGCCGCTCCAATCCCCCTTCCCGCAAATGCCTTATGGTGGCGCCTATCCCAAGGGCCACTGAGGCCACTTTATGGGTCGCCAGGGCGATACCGAAGGGTAACCCAAGGAATATCAAGGCGGGCAATTGGACCAAGCCGGCACCGCCGCCGGAGAAGGCGGAAAAGAGATTTGCCAGAATAGAAATAGTTAAAAGGGTGAACTGTTCCACAAAGCAGCTATCTTAAGAGATGAGTCGAGCAGTATAATCGAAGTTGGTGTATATTCGATAAGTCAGAATTTTCAGTGGATATGGGTTTGAAAAATCTCAGTATTATTTTCTTCTTGTGCTTCAATCTGTCGCTCAGTTGTTACGCAGGAAAGCTCTACAAGTGGGTGGATGACGAAGGTCGCACCCACTACTCAGATAAGCTACCGCCCTCCGAGACTCATCGCGCAAGATCCCACCTGGACCAACAAGGTATCACCGTGAGAAAGGTGGATGCGGCGAAAACAGATGAGGAGATGAGGCAGGAACTGGAGCAGGAGCGTCTCAGAATCGAGCGTCAGCGGGTGCTGGAAAAGCAACAGGCGCTGGATCGTGTCCTGTTGAGAACTTTCCGTACGGAAGACGATATCATAATGACCCGTAACGGTCAGTTGCAGGCCGTGGATACTCATATTCGCGTCACCCAATCGAATGTCAAACGTCTCAAATCAACCCTCGATGATATGGAACAGTTTGCCGCTCAAAGAGAGCTGAGTGGTAAGCCGGTATCGAAAAAGATGCTGAAAGACATCAGTATCAAACGCCAGGCACTGCAGGATGCCTACAGTTCAATCATCGACCGTGAACACCATAAGAACCGCATTCGCCAATCCTTTGCCATGGATCTGAAACGCTTTCGCGAACTGAGAAAGCTCAACAGCACCACCAATCCTATCGAAGAAGCAGAGGATAGTTTCAATGATGCTCTGCAGAACGTCTTCAATTGTCAATCGGATATGGCGTGTAACAAGCCCTGGAGACTGGCCAAGCAATATCTTAAAAAGCACAGCACGACTGCCGTGAAGGTCGATGGTTCAAACATTGTCATCACCGCAGAACCGGTCAAAGAGGGTGACATCAGTATCTCAATGTCACGCATTGAGGACCCGAAAAAAGGTCATACCGTCATCTTCATGGATCTGCAGTGCAAAAAGGATCCCTCGCTGAAAATGGCCTGTGAAAAGACACCGGAAGTTATGCAGATAAAAGCAGGTTTCCAACAGGCACTGCTTCAGTAACCCCGGCTGTGATCTCCGCTTAGGCGGATAACACCTTCTTATTGGCGGTCGGAAGCGTTTTTCGGAAACAGGGTCGAGGCAAGCAGCGGCCACTGGGTCTGCCAATGCTGTAGCGGTGATATTTTGAAACGACTGCGCAGATACTGATGCATCAATCCCTCGGCCAAGCTTGTCATCATATTCGCAGAGATAGCGCTGTCCAGAGCGTATGGTCGACCTTCACTGCGCAGCTCACCCTCTCTCAGCACCTGTTTGAGCTGGGTTTCAAGGCGCTCGAAAAACTGTCCTACCCGGGACAACAGTCGCTCCGTCTCACCGACCAGCGCATCTCCCAGCAAAACCCGGGTTATGCCTGGATTGCGCTCAGAGAAGAGCAGCAGCAGATAGAGTATCTGGGCACATCGGGTTTCAGCATCGGCATGCTCCTGAAGGATCTGATTGATCCTTAAAAAGACACTCTCTTCAGCAAAATCGATCAACCCCTCGAACATCTTTGCCTTACTGGCAAAGTGGCGATAAAGCGCAGCTTCGGAAACGCCAACCGCCCGGCCAAGCGAGGCGGTTGTTATCCGGTCACCAGGGTTCTGTTCAAGCTCCCGGGCCAGCGCTTCAAGGATCAACTGCCGGCGGGGAACCTTGGTCTGCTTACTCATCAGCGGCGCCGAATCAATGTTCCCACGCCTTCGTCCGTGAACAGCTCAAGCAGTACCGCATGAGGAACGCGGCCATCAATGATATGTGAGGTCGAAACACCTGCCTTGACCGCTTCCAGGGCGGTTGTGATCTTCGGCAGCATCCCTCCATGAATGGTGCCATCCTCGATCAGCTCATCCACCCGCTCAGCAGACAGACCGGTAAGCAATCCCCCATCCTTATCGAGCAGACCCAGTGTATTGGTCAAAAGAATCAACTTCTCAGCCTGCAGTACCTCAGCCACTTTGCCGGCCACCAGATCCGCATTGATGTTGTAGGAGTGACCATCCTTGCCAATGCCAATCGGAGCTATAACAGGAATGAAGTCACCCTGCACCAGCATGTTCACCACACTGACGTCGATACTCTCAACCTCACCCACGTGGCCGATATCGATAATTTCCGGGACATCCAGCTCCGGGCCTCGGCGGCTGATTACCATCTTTTTCGCATGGATCAGGTCACCATCCTTGCCGGTCAATCCGACTGCAGAGCCTCCGGCTCGGTTGATCAGACTGACAATATCCTTGTTGACCAAGCCACCCAGCACCATCTCCACCACATCCATGGTCTCACTGTCAGTGACCCGCATACCCTCAATGAACTGCGAATCCTTACCCAATCGCTGCAGCAGGTTGCCGATCTGAGGGCCACCACCATGAACCACCACCGGATTGACACCCACCAGTTTCAACAACACAACATCCATCGCAAAACTGTTTTTCAACGCCTCATCAACCATGGCATTTCCGCCATACTTGATGACCAGGGTTTTACCGCTGAAACGCTGGATGTAGGGCAGAGCCGAGGTTAAAACATGGGCGACATTCTGCGCCTGATCGGTGGATAAACTCATCTTAAGGTGACTACTTTCTGAGGAAACCTAACAGTATGCCAAATAATCTAGCGTCTTACACATGATTAAAACGGTAATTCAAGCTGGGGATCAACTTTGTTGACCAACTCACGGAAGACCCCTTTGACCTCATCAAGCTCAGCCTCTGACTCCGCTTCAAATCGGAACAGCAAAGCCGGAGAGGTATTTGAAGCGCGCACCAATCCCCAACCCTGCTCAAATTCGGCCCTCAGACCATCGATCTTCACCATTCTGGCGTTGGGAATGTCCGGCAGCAGATCGAGGGCTTCCATCACCGTTTCCGCATGCCCCTCTTCGAGACGCACGACATATTCTGGTGTTGAAAGACTCTCCGGCAGCTCTGCGAACACCTCAGCACTGGTACGATAATCCAGTGAGAGAATCTCCAGCAATCTGGCCCCGGTATAGATGCCATCATCAAAACCGTACCAGCGTTCAGAGAAGATAATATGACCACTGTACTCACCGGCCAGCAGTGCATGGGTCTCCTTCATCTTGTGCTTGAGCATGGAGTGACCGCTCTTCCACATCAATGGCCGACCGCCATTCGAGAGCACGACATTCGCCAGGTGTCTTGTACATTTTACATCGTAGATGATGTCACCACCGGGCTCCCGGGTCAGCACATCGATCGCCAGATACATCAGCAGTCGGTCTGGCCAGATGATCTTTCCGGAAGAATCCACCAGTCCAATACGGTCACCATCGCCATCAAACGCAAGGCCCAATGCGGCCTGGTGATCGACCACCGCCTTCTGCAGGTCGGCCATGTTGTTTGGATCACCTGGATCAGGATGGTGATTGGGGAAGTCACCATCGATATCGCAGTAGAGTTCCACCACTTCACAACCAAGCTGACGATAGAGTTCCGGTGCAACCACCGACGCTGCGCCATTACCGCAGTCGACAACCACCTTTAGGGCCTGCCCCATGCGCACATCGGAGACCACCCGTTCGATGTAATCCTCGATGATATCCCTGGAATCGAAGCTACCCTCACCCACCAGCAGCTGATCCGCATCGATGCGACGGCGAAGCCCCTGGATAGCCTCGGTAGATGGACTCTCCCCGCTGATGATCATTTTCAATCCATTGTATTGAGAGGGGTTGTGGCTTCCGGTGACCATGGCGCCACACTCCGCGTCCAGCTCATTAACCGCAAAGTGCAGCAGGGGAGTCGGCACCAATCCCAGGTCGATCACATCCCGACCGCTACTCTGCAACCCCTGAATAAGGGCACTCTGCAACCTTTCACTGGAATTGCGGGCATCACGGCCCACCACCACGGCAGTATGGCCCCTTTCAAACACCTCGCTGCCAAATCCCTGACCCAGCCGGGCAACCACATCTTCTGAGAATGTCTCGCCAACCACACCGCGGATATCGTAGGCACGGAAGATCGTTGCGGAGATATCGACTTTGGGAGCCAGGGCTGTCGCTTCCGGTGCCGTCTCCACGGCTGGCAAACCCTCTTCGACAGAGATTCCCATTTCCGCTTGACCTGAGGTGGTTGCAGTCCGTGTAGCCCCCTTGCCAGCCTGATTGCTTCGATACTCCCGGATCTGATGCTCCATCACATCGAAGGTAGGCTGCAGATCGTTCAACAGAGCTGATTGAGATTTTGGCGGACGACCAACCACCAAGGCTTCAACCAGAGAAAGGATACTGGTCTGATCCGTTTTCAAAGCTTTGGTCATTCGCTGTGAGAGCATCATCAACAAAACAGCGGCCAGCAGGAACAGAATCGCTGCAGGTGCAGCCTGTATCCCTAATGCAACAGGATCCAATACTGTGCCGACGGAACCCCAGTAGGCAATCTGCCAGATACTGCCAGCGATCGATACCACCCCATCAGGTTGTGATTTTGATGTGGGAGTGCCCCCTTTGGCGGCGAGCATCAGTGGCGGTTTACCGGGAATCACCTGCTGCCATTCGATACGGCCGTTTAAGTTGCCCAATGAATCCAACAGACTCTGAATCTCCTGAGTGGGATAGGCCACGTGCAGGACACCTTTAATCTCTCCGGCCTGATCCCGGACCGAGGAGGCAACGGCAATATGTTGATGTGGGGTACCGAACTGGTGCAATTCCGCAGCCATGGCTTGGGAGCTGTTTTCGGCTTGTCTGAGTAACAACAGGGATGCATATCCCATATTCGGCGCTGAACTTGTGTCCGGCTCACTGAATCCCAACGGCAGCAAGCGAACCATTAGGGCGTCAGGCACCAGTTGCGCCAATCGTTGCTGTTCCAGGCTTAGATGCTGTGGATCGTCCAACTCGAGTGCGGCTGCGGTCATCTCCTGATTGGCCAGCCCGTTGATCAGATCGGTGCGCTGTTGGATATTTGCACTGAGCCCTCTCGCGAGAACTTCAGCAATGGTTTGAACCTGATGCTGCTGTTTTATCTGATTCGCGTTATCCATCAGGTAGAAGTTTGCCGCCCAACTGGCAGCAACAAGAACCAAGATCCCTAACACACCGATCGTCCAATAACCTTTTATTGAACGTCCACTTCCCTGTTTAGCCATCTGCTCCCCGTTGTTTTTAGAGAAAACCATATTTAACCCTGAATTCTATTCAGTACTGACCAGCGCTTACCTACTGGCATGATATTGTTCTGAAATCCGCTCTACGAGCTGCTTTGCCAGCTGATGCTTGGACATCATGGGCAGAACTTCCCGCCCCCCTTGCCACAGCAGCAACAGAGCATTCTGATCCGACTCGAAGCCACCTTCCTTTGTAGCAACCTGATTGGCTGCAATCAGATCCAATCCTTTGGCTTGTCGCTTCGCTTCGGCATAGGCTTCCACATTTTCTGTCTCAGCTGCAAAACCGACACAGAACGGAGCGCCATCGAGACCGGCCACCTCTGCGAGTATATCCGGATTCTTCACGAGTTCCAGTGTAACTAATTCCCTATCCTTCTTGATTTTTTCACTTGCGACCTGGCGAGGTCGATAATCTGCCACCGCAGCAACACCGATAAAGATATCCGCATCAGCGGCCCGGTTGATAACTTCCCGGCGCATCTCATCGGCTTGCTCCACATCGATGCGAGTAATACCCATCGGCGGCGACACCGTCGCCGGACCGCTGACCAGGGTGACCTCAGCCCCCTGCTCACTGAGTGCCTGTGCCAATGCAAAGCCCATCTTGCCTGAACTGCGGTTGCCAATAAATCGAACCGGATCAATGGGTTCGCGGGTAGATCCTGCAGTCATCAGAACCCGCACACCGGATAGAGTCCCTTGGGTGAAAAAGTGCTGAACCTGCTGCAACAACAACTCAGGCTCGACCATTCTGCCCGGCCCATTCTCACCACAGGCCTGATCCCCCTCGGCCGGTCCCCAGCAGATCACCCCTCGGGCACACAGCTTCTCAAGATTCTCCTGGGTTGCCCCATTCAGCCACATCTGATGATTCATCGCCGGTGCGATTGAAATGGGTGCCGTCGTCGCAAGGCAGAGGGTTGTCAGCAGATCATCGGCCTGCCCCGTGGCCAGCTTTGCCATGAAATTGGCCGTAGCAGGAGCCACCAACACCAAATCCGCCCAACGAGCCAGACTGATATGATCCATGGCCGATTCCTGCTCAGGATCCAGTAGTTCAGTATGAACCGGATGACCGGACAGGGCCTGAAAGGTCAGTGGTGTGACAAAACTCCTGGCGGCTGCGGTCATCACCACACGCACCTCGGCACCCTCTTTCAGTAATCCGCGCAACAGTACAGCACTTTTATAGGCTGCAATGCCTCCGGTAACCCCGAGGAGGATTTTTTTATTCTTGAGACAGCTCATCCCTTATGCCTAGACCATTTGCTCATTCCGACAAGATTACCCCATGCACCTGAAAATGTTAATAAATCCGTGTTATATAAGATATTAATGATGCACCTGCCGCGAAAAACCGGCTATTATCCCAACCCTGCTTCTACACAAAGACATGGAGGTCTGGATGCCCATCACCGACTGGCCCTGCGACGATCGCCCACGGGAAAAACTGCTTAACGGGGGCGCTGCAAGCCTATCCGACGCAGAACTGCTGGCGATATTTCTGCGCACCGGCATCAAAGGCTTCACAGCCGTGGATCTCGCCCGCAACCTGCTTGGTGAATTTGGTGGTCTTGGTGCGCTGCTGCGTGCCGACCAGAGCCGATTGTGCCGAGCCAAAGGGATGGGAGTGGCCAAATTTACCCAACTTCAGGCCTCCCTTGAGATCTCAAGACGATATCTTCATGAGCAACTGCAGCAGAACGACAGCCTGACCAATCCGCAACAGACACGCCACTACCTCCACAGCAAACTTCGTCACTATACCTATGAGGTCTTCGCCTGCCTGTTTCTGGATAACCGTCACCGGGTCATCTGCTATGAAGAGCTGTTTCGCGGTACGATCGATGGCGCCAGTGTGCATCCGCGCGAGGTGGTAAAAAGGGCACTGCAGCACAATGCTGCGGCACTGATTTTCGCCCACAACCACCCATCCGGCGTGGTCGAACCCAGTCAGGCCGACAGGGCCATTACCGATCAGCTGAAGAGCGCCCTGGCACTGGTGGATATCCGGGTGCTGGACCACTTCATTATCGGTGAAGGAATACCCACCTCACTGGCTGAACGGGGAATGATCTGAGTCGTTCGCCATCCCCGATACCTACCGCCCCACCCCAGTCCTGGGCTGGGGTACCTGAATTCGTACAACCCAGATCCGACAAATCATGGAATTCCCTTGCTTCAAAGCTGGCACTCTGATATAAATACGCGCCTTTCGCCCCCAGGGATAACCAAATTTTGAGGTTTTGACGATGTCAAAAGTCTGCCAAGTTACCGGAAAGCGCCCGGTTACGGGAAACAACGTTTCCCATGCGCACAATAAAACCAAGCGCCGTTTTCTCCCCAACCTGCATACGCATCGGTTCTGGGTCGAGAGTGAAAACCGCTGGGTTCGTCTGCGTCTCTCTTCCAAGGGTATGCGCATCATCGATAAAAAAGGCATCGACACGGTTCTCTCCGAGATTCGTGCCCGTGGCGAAAAAATCTGATCTGAGGAGCAATGAGTCATGCGTGATAAAATCAAACTTGTCTCGAGCGCCGGGACCGGACATTTCTACACCACAACCAAGAACAAGCGTAACCAGCCTGGCAAAATGGAGATCAAGAAATTTGATCCCAAGGTACGCAAACACGTGATGTACAAGGAGTCCAAGATCAAATAGATCTTGAGCAATCCCTGGAAAGAACCCGCCCTTCCGGCGGGTTTTTTTATGCCCCGATTGTTTTGGACCTGTTAACGCGGACCCGCTCAGCCCTGCTGCCGCTCCAACAACAGGTTTCCAGCCGGGTCCACCTCACAGCGCCAACCTCTTGCCAACCAGGTTGTGGAAGCCATCTCATTGATCAGCGCAGGCCCTTCAATCGATTGACCGAGGGCCAGTTCAGCCCGCTCGTAGCGGGGCACAGCGCCCTCTTCTCCAGGGAGATCCAACCACTCCCGCACCTCACCCATGACACTTGACTCAATCCGGGGCAACGCCATCTCGGCCCGGGCACCATGCAACGCCACTCTCAGGTTGACCAGCTCGACATCACCGCTCATTCGGTGACCGTAGCGAGACTCGTGCAGACGATGAAAATCCCGTTCCACCTGGGGCAGACTCTGCCACGCAACATTCAGGGTATAGGACTGCCCCAGATAGCGCAGATCCAGAGAGTATTCCACCTCGATTTCATCCTCACCAACCCCCTCCCTGATCAGATCCTCGCTGGCCTCAGCCGCCAACTGCTTGAGCGCCTGATTGATCGTGAGCTCGTCCAGGCTCTGAAGCACCCCCAGCTTGGTGCGGATCTGCTGCCGACCGGGTCGGGTGGCGAGCATACCCAGGGCTGAAAGCACCCCCGCACTCACCGGCACCAGCGCGCAGCTCATACCCAGCGCGTCGGCCAAGGCGCAAACATGCAGCCCCCCGGCACCACCAAATGAGACCAGCGTGTAGTGTCTCGGATCGACACCCCGCTGTACCGAGGTGACACGCAGAGCGTGGGCCATATGCTCATTGGCCACCCGCACAATCCCCTCTGCCACTGCGGTCAATGGCAGGGACATCTGTTCGGCCAGACGACCTACGGCCGCCTCTGCTGCCGGCCTTTGCAGTCTCATTCGACCGCCCAGAAAGGCATCCTCTCTCAACCGACCAAGCAACAGGTTGGCGTCGGTGACTGTCGCCTCCTCTCCTCCCCGGCCATAACAGGCCGGCCCGGGGTCCGCCCCGGCTGACTCCGGCCCCACCAATAACATGCCACCGGCATCCAGTCGGGCGATGGAGCCGCCACCGGCACCGATGGTATGCATATCGACCATCGGAACAGCCACCGGCCAGGGCCCGATCCGTCCCTCCCGGGTCAGTCGCGGTTGACCATCGATCAGCGCAACATCGGTGGAAGTGCCCCCCATATCCAGAGTCAAGAGTTGTGTCCTTGCCGATTCCGCCGCCACGAAACCGGCCCCCACCAGGCCGCCAGCCGGCCCCGACAACAACATCCGCACCGCCTGTCGTGCTGCCTGATCTGCCGCTATCGCCTCTCCGGAACTCTGCATCACCGACAGACGTACCCCGGGCAAAGCTTCATTGAGACGCTTCAGGTAGCCCGCCACAAGGGGACCAACCCAACTGTTCAGCCAGGTGGCAATACCACGTTCATACTCACCGCTGGCAGGCAGCACTTCCGATGACCGGGAACAGAAGAGCTGTTCCGGCACCAGCTGCTCAATCATTCGTTCAAACCGATCATCAAGAAAACTGAACAGCAGATTAATCGCCACCGCCTGGGGATCCAAGCGCTGGATTTCCGCTTTCAGTCGGGCCAGGTCCTGCTCGCTGAGGGCTTCGACCACTTCCCCATCCGCACCCAGCCGCCCGCCAGTCTCGACACAGAGCTCAGCTGGCACCGGAGACTGCTTGGCTTCAGGTTGCAGGTTATAGAGCTCTGTACGGGCCTGGCGCCCGATGGTCAGCAGATCGGCCAACCCCCGGTTACCGATATAGAGGGTGCGAACCCCTTTCCCCTCCAAGGCCGCATTGGTGGCAACGGTGGAGCCATGAATCAGGATCAGCTTCAAGGGTTCCAGGTTCAGTTCGCGGATACCCTGAAGGATCGCCTGTTCAGGAGCCTGCGGGGTGGAGAGCACCTTGTGTGTTTCGATCTGCTCACCTCTGAGCAGAACAAAATCGGTAAAGGTACCGCCGGTATCGACCCCCAGCATGAGTGGCGCAGCACTGTTTGAAACCTGACTTGTCATCAACTAACCTGAATCGGGAAATTATTCTGAGTGGCGAAGTGTACCCGCCGAATGCAACTCATTGAAACACTACTGTTAAAAAGCTCTCAGGCGTCCGGCAATCCGTTCAACTTAGCCAATTAACGCTTTGCAACTTGGGCAGGCGAATCTCTAGCTGGGTATTTGCCCCGGACCTGATGAAAAATGCGCAATGGTTCTTGTCCCACCCCTTGCATAGTGGGCCAAGAGTGTTATGTTTGGCCGGAGCCAATTCGGCTATTAACCCGGTGACTGAGCTCCAACTGGCGCGAATAATCTCTCTTCAATCAATCGAATATGCTGAACCTGCTGACAACCAACCAGTTATCCAGAAGCTTTCATCAAGAGCAGATTGTGCAGCCCCTCGACCTTCAGCTCAGCCGGGGAGACATACTGGGTCTGCTGGGTCCGAACGGTGCGGGTAAATCGACCATCATGCGGATGATTTGCGGGGATCTTGCACCCAGTAGCGGCGATGTGGAAATCTGCGGCTTCGATCTGCTTGAGCAACCGCAGCAGGCCAAGCGCAACATCGGTTACCTGCCTGAACGCCCGCCGCTCCACCCGGACCAGACCGTGGATGAGTTTTTGACAGACTGCGCCTACCTGCATGGGCTGAAAAGAGCTCAGATCGGCGAAGCCAGATCAATGGCAAAAACACATTGTGGCCTGGAGCAGAGTGGCAGACGGCTGATCCGCAAGCTGTCAAAAGGTTACCAGCAACGGGTTGGCCTGGCTCAAGCGATCATCCACGACCCACAGCTGCTGATTCTTGATGAACCCTCCGATGGATTGGATCCGGGTCAGATACGTCAACTGAGGGAGCTGATCAAAGCGCTGGCAGCAGACAAGGCGGTGATACTCTCCAGCCATATTCTGTCAGAGATCCAGGCCACCTGTAACCGGGTGGTTATCCTGCAGCAGGGCAAGACCGTATACAATGGGGATATCACCCCAGCCGAACAGACCTGCTATCGCCTGGGTTTGGAACAGAACCCCCTGGAGTCGGAAATCGCGGCATTGCCGGCCATCGCCACAGCGGAACAGCTGCATACCGACTATTTTCTGATCACGCTGGAGCCTGGCTACCGACCCAATGAGTGTCTTGAGCAACTGCTTGGCCGTGGCTGGCAGGTGTGCGAGTTGTCACCCGCCTCCAGAAGCCTGGAGCAGCTGTTTCTGCAAGCCACCACCGGAGGTCTGCAGTGAGCCTCTCTCTGGCCTGGATAGAGTGGCGGCGACTGATGCGAACTCCGTTCGCCTGGGGCACATTGGCACTCTGCCTCTGCCTGCTGAGCTGGCAGTTTCTCGGCACTCTTGAGTCATTCAGCGGCATGCAGACAGCTCACCGGGAGCTGGGACTCAGCCACCATTTAAGTCTGCAGCTCTACGGTCTTGCAGCGGTATTGATTCTGCTGATCACGCCGATTCTGACCGCCCGTCTCTTCAGTGAGACATTCCGCAACGGCAGCTATGCACTGCTGAGCAGTGCCCCGCTCTCAAATCTGTCCATATTGACCGGTAAATTCATTGCGGTGGTCGGATATCTCAGCATGCTGGTGTTGATCCCCCTGCTGCTCTGCCTGACCCTCTCCTCAGGAACAGATCTCGATCTGGGGCTGCTGTTGGCCGCCACCCTTGGCCTGCTACTGCTCAGCGGCACTTTTACCGGTATCGGCCTCTACTTCTCCGCTCTGAGCGAAAACCCGGGTATTGCCGCAGCGGCCAGCTACGGCATGCTGATGTTGCTCTCCCTGCTCGATCAACATACCCAGGCCAGCAGTTTCATTCACTGGCTGGCCTGGCCCTCACACTATCTCGATCTGCAGCTGGGGCTGGTTCGTCTCAGTGATATCGCCTATTTCCTGCTGCTCACCCTGTTCTTTCTCGGGCTGGCCCTGCACCGACTCGATAGAAGACGGAGAGGATAATGGGCTGGCTCAGAATCGGATTCAACGATCTGCTCTTTTACCTGATGATGCTGGTGATTCTGGTTCTGCTGGCCTGGCTGAGTGGCCGCTATGATAACCAGTGGGACTGGACACACCAGGGCAGCAACAGCCTGAGCCCGGTCAGTATCGATATCGTACAACGTATCCCCGGTCCGCTGACAGTCACCGCCTATGTACCGGAAACGGCCAAAATCCGTGATCAGCTGACTCGCTTCATGGCCCGCTATCAGCATCTGAAACCCGATATCGAGCTCTCCCTTATCGATCCCTTGCGCCATCCGGATCAGACCCGCCGCCAGGGCATCAGTCTTTCCGGTGAAGTGGTGCTCAACTACAACAATCGGGAAGAGCGGATTCAACAGTTGGATGAGGAGCAGTTCACCAACGCCCTGCTGCGACTCTCGCAAACCCATACCCGCTGGATCGCCGGACTCACCGGCCATGGTGAGCGGGATCTGCTCGGAAGGGCCAATCATGACCTGGGAGATTTCGGTAACGCCCTCAAGCAGCAGGGGTATCAGGTCATCAACATCGACCTGGCAACCACCCCAACGCCACCGGACAATACCGCCCTACTGATCATCCCCTCACCTCAGAGACCCCTGCTGGAAGTGGAAATTGTCCGCTTGAGAGCCTATGCAGCCGAGGGGGGCAATCTGCTGTTGCTGAGTGAACCGGAGAGCCGAATCGGAGACTCACTGATGCGCCAGCTGACGGGCATCAAACAGTTACCGGGAACCATTGTCGACGCCAACGTCAAAGAGCTGGGGATCGACAACCCGGCGATTGCACTGGTTCCCAGATACCCGGATCACAAGGCCACCCGGGCATTCAATCTGCTGACCCTGTTCCCCCAGGCCGCCGCCCTGGCGATACCCGAACAGAGTATGTGGTCGGTGGTGCCGCTGCTGAAGACCCTGGATAAGAGCTGGAATGAAACCGGCGCCCTGCAGGGGGAGATCGAGCGAAACCCACTCGCCGGCGAAGAGGCGGGGCCATTGACACTGGGCGTGGCGCTGACCCGACTGGTCAACCGGCAGCAACAACGCATCATGGTGATTGGCGATGGTGATTTTCTATCCAACAGTTTTCTCAGCAATGCGGGCAACCAGGATCTGGGATTGACCCTGAGCCGCTGGCTGGTGGGCGATGACAAACTGGTCGGCATCCCGGTCAAACAGGCCAACGACCGGGAATTACACCTGTCGAATCTGGCCATTGGGGTGATTGGCATCGGCACACTGATTGTTGCACCACTGCTACTGCTGCTGTTTGGCGGCTTGATGGTGTGGCGTCGTAACCGGGCCTGAGGCATAGTAGCCGTCCATGTCCCATAAGCTGCGTCTTAATCTGATCCTGATGGTGGTTATCGGCCTGCTGGCCGTGCTGGTATGGCAATCCCAGCCTGAACCCATGGCACCACTCAGCCAACTTGCCCCAGCAGAGATCCGCAATATCACCATCCTTTCCGGGACAAACAGCTTGACCATGAGACTTGAGCAAGACCAATGGTTGATTGACGATCGACCGGGACTCACCTCACGCATTGAGCAACTACTGACGATCAGTCAGACCGCCAGTCTCAAACAATTTCCCGCCCCACCGGACCTCACACCTTTCGGCCTGGATAATCCCGGAATCGTGCTGCTGCTCGACCAGGCGCGTTTTTCCTTCGGTGATATCGACCCACTCAATGGCTGGCGCTACGTACTATACAATGGGGTGATTCACCTGATCGGCAATGGCTACCACCACCATCTGACAGCACCTTTAGAGGCCTGGTTGGCGCAACCCGATGCCTGAACTGCCTGAAGTCGAGACCACCTGCCGGGGGATTGCACCGCACATTACCGGGAAAAAGGTGAAACAGGTGGTGATTCGCCAGCCCCGTCTGCGCTGGCCGATACCCATCGATCTGCCCCAGCAACTGAAAGGCCGCAAACTGCTCAATGTATCCCGGCGGGGTAAGTATCTGCTGCTGGCCTTCCACCACGGCACCCTGATCATCCATCTGGGCATGTCCGGCAGTCTGAGGATCCTCCCCCCCGATTGCACCGTTCAAAAACACGACCATTTCGATCTCCAGGTAAGCGGTGGCAAACTGCTCAGGCTGAGAGACCCAAGACGCTTCGGCGCGGTACTGTGGACCGACCACCCCCCCTCCCAGCACCCCCTGATCGCTCAGCTGGGGCCTGAGCCACTGGAGGAGAGTTTCAACACCGCCTATCTGCACGAACAGGGGCAACATCGGCGGGTGACCATTAAACAGTTGATTATGGACAGCAAGATTGTGGTTGGGGTGGGGAATATCTATGCCAGCGAATCCCTGTTCAAATCGGCCATACACCCCACCAGACCGAGCAATAGAATCGCCGAATCCCGCTATGGGAAGCTGGTCGAGGCGATCAAAGAGACCCTGACCGCAGCAATCGCTCAGGGCGGTACCACGCTGCGGGATTTCCAGCGGGAGGATGGCAATCCGGGCTATTTCGCCCAGCAGCTCCAAGTGTATGGCAAGACCGATCAAGCCTGTCCCAGATGCGCCTCGCCGATCCGCCAGAAAACCATCGCACAACGCTCCACATTCTATTGCGCGACATGCCAGCGTTGAGCGTCCCCATTGATTTATCCTGACCACTCATCTAGCATGCGCTGGTTTGTTTCAACCGACACCAGCTATGGATATTAAAGCTCTACGCCAACTCATCGCCGACGACATGGATGCTGTAGACAAGCTGATCATTCAACAGCTGAAGTCCGATGTGGTGCTGATCAATCAGATTGGCGCCTATATCGTCCATAGTGGTGGCAAGCGCCTGCGCCCGATGATCGTGCTCCTGGCAGCACGGGCCTGTGGCTATGATGCCGCCCAGCATATCAACCTGGCTGCCATCATCGAATTCATCCATACCGCGACCCTGCTGCACGATGATGTGGTGGATGGCTCCGATCTACGCCGCAACCGGGAGACAGCCAATGCGGTCTGGGGCAACGAAGCCAGCGTACTGGTCGGGGATTTTCTCTACTCCCGCTCCTTCGAAATGATGGTGGAAGTCGGTCAGATGCCGGTGATGGATATCCTCTCTCATGCCACCAACCGAATCGCTGAAGGTGAAGTGCTGCAGTTGCTGAATGTGCACAATCCAGAAACCAGCGAAGCTGAGTACATGGAAGTGATCAAGCGTAAAACCGCCACCCTGTTCGAGGCCGGATCCCGTCTGGGCGGCGTGGTGGCTGAAATATCGGAGCAACAGCAGCAGGCATTGGCCGACTACGGCCTTCATCTGGGGATTGCCTTCCAGCTGGTGGATGACGCCCTGGACTATCACTCAAGTAATGAAGAGATCGGCAAGAACGTCGGTGACGATCTGGCTGAGGGTAAACCCACCCTGCCCCTGATCCAGGCCATGAAAAAGTCGGATCAGCAGCAGCGCCAACGGCTGGCCACAATCATCGAAAATGGTGGCCTGGATGAGATCGATTTCGTTCTGCAGGCGATACACAGCAGTGATGCAATCACCTACACCCAGCAGCTTGCCCAACAACATGCCGAGCAGGCCAAACAGGCACTGAAACTTTTACCTGACAGCGACTACCGTCAGGCACTGGCGGATCTTGCCGATTACTCTGTCGCCAGAACCCATTGAACCGGCCTATCGATTCCGCTAACATCAGCTGTTCGCCGTATCGGTTTGATAACCGATCGGATCAAGCATCGGGGTGTAGCTCAGCCTGGTAGAGCACTGTCTTCGGGAGGCAGGGGCCGGAGGTTACAATTAACCTCACAATCAAATAGTTACACTCACTCAAGAACCTCACTGTATCAATCCTGTATCAGTTGAGGTGATCAAATGGCGACCATCACAAAGCGATCAAACCGTTATCGGGTTCTGATTCGCAAACAAAACTTTCCCACAATCTGTAAAACCTTTTCCGACAAGTCTACAGCTCTGACATTTGCCAAAGATGTTGAAGCAAAGATGGAACGAGGGTTGTTTGTGGATGCATCAGCTGCAGAAAAAACAACCTTGAATGAACTCCTTGATAGTTATTCAAAAACAATCCTGCCAAGTAAAAAAGGCAAGGAGATTGAACTAATCAGGATTAATACTCTACGAACTGCTCTAGGTCATTACACACTGAGCCAATTGCAGCCTCATGTAGTCACTAAGTACAGAGATAAACGCCTGGAATCGATCCAGTCAGGTACAACGAGAAGAGAACTCAGTTTACTTTCCACTATCCTGAATACAGCTGAAACAGACTTCAACATTCACCTCCCTAAGGGAAATCCAGTTTCAAAAATCAGATTACCCAAGGAATCCAAAGGCAGATCCAGAAGATTAGATAGACAGGAGGAATACAAGCTCCTTTTAGCCTTGAAAAACACTATAGTCCGAGGGTTAGTCGAATTAGCTCTTGAAACAGCTCTACGTCGATCTGAGATCCTAAGAATCACTAGATTTGATATCTCATTCTCTTCTAGAACACTCTATATACCAAATAGTAAAACAGATACACCTCGACGTATTCCACTCAGTAAGAAGGCAACCAAGATACTTCATTCAAGACTGAGCAAGGTAAAGGATGGTTACCTATGGAATATTAAGGCACATTCAGTAAGCACGGCTTTCAGAAGAGCCTGTAAACGAGCTGGTATCGATGACTTGAGGTTCCACGACCTGCGCCACGAAGCCACATCCCGACTCTTTGAAAAAGGTCTATCCATAATGGAAGTGAGTTCCATAACCGGGCATCAGGACCTGAGAATGTTGAAACGATACACACACATTAGACCTGAGAGCTTAGTGAAAAAGCTTGAGTAGTTTGGTTGTTATACGTGATACAAACCACACTTAACAACACCCTTAAATTACCCATGATAACAGTTGGTTATGATGATCACTGTTATACCCACTGGGCAGGGACCAGGGTGGGGCTGTATATGCATGTATATAGAAGCCGAATAATTTTTCTTAAGTTTTTAATTGTATTATTTTTGAATCTGAGGAATTTACGAAGTAATCTAATAATTAAGTGTCGATTAATTTAACAGACTTTTCTGATAGGTTTTTATAATACTTTGATTTTGATAGAAATATTGTTTTGGTTTAGTTTTTGCTTGAGCATTAACACAAAAGGAAAAAATAGACATACTGTTAATAAAATGTTTACACATACAGTTTTTCAATTTATCTGACGAAGTGTTTAACAAACAATCTCTTCAATATTGCAGACAATACGTACCTAAATGGATTTTTAAATGGAATCATATTCAACTAAATTTCGATTGTTTTTGTTTTTGTCAATCGCATGGTTTGTGATCGTCATTTTAGCTGTTTCAGTAAACGATAAAAGCTATTGGGATATACCAGACTATGCAATACGAATCTTAATCTTTACAAGCCCAGTTTGGATATTTTGGTCGATCACATGGATTTGGCCATCAATATTTAATAGTTTTTTTACGCACAAATCCAATTCTAAAGATTTAAAGAAATGGATTTATGTTGAAGAGTCAGTAGCACAAACACATGAGTACTATGGAATTTCTGGATGGGCTTTTTTAATTGTCCTTGGGCTGTTGCTATCGCCAGCTAAGATTTTAATTGAATTTTATGCGGAAGATATTATTGTATCCGATTTTGCTCATATTAATGGGATAGTAGCACTATACAGAATAGAGGAAATCACCAATTGGTTGTTGGCATGTTTTTGCTTACTTACCTTGTATTACCTAATAAAACACAAACCTGAATTTCAAAAATTATATCTGATTCTCATGCTCTCATTTATACTTCTTCCAATTGTTGATACGTTTGCTGTTATTTCTGTTTTTAAGAACGCAGATATAAATTTGACAGTTGATGATTTATACACTAGCCAAGAAATATCGAGACAAATTGCTGCATCTATTACGAGTCTATTTTGGATTATATATGTTTACAAATCTAAAAGAATAAACATTACCACTCGAAAAAGACTCAAAAGGAAACACATGCAGATGTTAAAAAGCCGGGTGAAAGTTGCCTAATACAATATTATAAAGCTTTATATGTAAATCTGTGGTCTAAATCACTGAATGATTTTAACTATATAGGAACTTAATTATGGGCAATCTATTTTACTTACTAGGGGTTCTCTTAGCAGGTTATACCGGTTACAGTGGCTTTGATTGGTATTACATCTTTATTTCTTCCTTGATAATGACAGTAGGTTTTTTTATTGTACGCTCCTCTCAAATACAAGGGATCATTTCTAATGATGGTGTATTTGCATTACCTAAACTACTAATTATACAAATCGTTATATATTCAATCATCACAACACCAATTTTTTTTATTGGCGCTTTATTTAGCTAATTTTAATTTATATCAAAAGAGTAACGATGGAACTATACCACTTAGCATCAAGCGATTTTTTAAGAAGTATTATTTTCAAACACACAACCTAAAGTTTAGGTTATGTATAGATATTGACAATCACAAGTTATACTTCGATAATTCTTATTTGTTGCCTTCAGAAACCATATAAATATAATTAAGAAAATAGATATACATTTTCGCTACAAATGATCATCATAAATTATTTTATAATTAGATATATAAGTAATCAAACATTACTAATAGACAAACAATAGACAATAAGACTTCTGATATGAAAATATTAATTTTTACTGCTTGATGTCACATATAATAATAATTAGAAAAGATGCATTATGTAATCAACACTTTAACCTTTTAAATATCTGGAACCTTGTATAAAGCAGTTTAGTCTCGGATTGCAACCTGCATATTGATACCATGGCTGACAGAAAAGTAAAATTTATTTTATTTTTAGATTTTGATGGCGTTACTCACCCTATTACAAATAGCGTTCCGTCAAATTTAGATGAACTACGACGGTTTGGTCTATATGGAGATGGCCCATATTTTAGGAAAGATAACGTCCTACAAGTTAACCGATTGATACACAAATTAGATGCTAGTGTTGTTATAACAAGCACATGGAGATTAGACTTTGGTTGGAAGCCTTTTAAGAATCTATTTCTAGGTCGAGTCATAGGACAAACACCAGAGATAGATTTTAGTGCTCGATATAAAGAGATACAGATATATCTAGAAAAGAATAAATATCAAGATAGATCATGGCTTGCTCTAGACGACAATCCATCTCTATATCCAGTGAATACGCCATCTCATATAACTAACGGAAACGTTGGCTTAACTACTCTAGAGGTTAATAATTTAATGGTAGTGTCAAAAGTCTTTCGCACTTTTCATTGGCGGTGTCTCGTTGATCAAGCAGTCAATTGATTTTCCAGTTGCTGTTTTTCCAGTGGCACCATATTCAGATACCTGCGCAGTCCCCACTTGG
>NZ_JBSYOP010000029.1:0-193206 GCF_058244685.1 Candidatus Thiodiazotropha sp. AKAK2
ACCAAGTGGGGACTGCGCAGGTATCTGAATATGGTGCCACTGGAAAAACAGCAACTGGAAAATCAATTGACTGCTTGATCAACGAGACACCGCCAATGAAAAGTGCGAAAGACTTTTGACACTACCGTGCCTGAAAAAGCGCCCCTCGGCGTTGCTCGTCACTTATTTGGAACAATCAAAACTAGGCTCCACGTGCCTTGATTGGCGCTTTTTTCCCCACAACAAGGCCTATTGGGTTCATGTTAGCAGGCCCTAGTCAGTGCTTGTGTGTGACGGCTCAATGTAAGGCAAGTCGGCCGAAACACAGATCGGCAAATAAGTGTTTGGTATTGTGGATTAGACAAATTACAATACTATAATGTGTTGATATTGCCGATGTAAGTATCAACAGCACAAACTTGTGTAAATCAATTAACTGTGACTGCAGAGTAACACCCCTGAAGTTCAAATAGGGTTAGTGTTTGACGAGAGTGTTACGCCGTACTCTGAGTGGACGGGGTATGACCTGTCTTGGTGGTTACAAGCTAAATCCCAGTAACTAGTAGGGTATTTTCGTCAAGAGGGTTCTTCTTTCGGCGGCTAGTGTGAAAAGAGACGGTTTTTTACTGACTCGAAAGGGGGAAAGGTCCAAGCCGTGTAGATTGGGCCGGTAGCAATTGGCAAAAATAGGGTAGCCGGAATAAATGTCACTACAAAAAGAAGCGGTAAAAAGCATATCCTGGCTAGCCTTATTCAAATTTAGCAGTCAGATCATATCCTGGGTTGTCACTATAATCATAGCGAGAATCCTCCTACCTGATGACTATGCCCTCTCTGCAATGGCGACAATCATCACCGGTTACGCAGAAATATTCAGCGAACTCGGCCTCGGTGCCTCGATCATACAGAGAAAATTCAATTCTAGAAAAAACCTCGCATCGGTATTCTGGTTTGCGTTGTTCGTGAGTATCGGTTTTGCCGCATTGTGTTTTCCAATCTCCTATATCACAGCTGATATTTTTGATGAGCCGCAAATAATTCCCTTAACTCAGGCCGTGGCGGTCCTTTTTATCTTCTCCGGTCTTCAGGTCGTCCCGCTCAATCTGTTAAAAAGACGGCTGAATTTCAAGATGGTCGGCCTGATTGAGATGAAGTGCACGATCATTTCAAGCATAGGTATGGTAATTATCGCAATGCTCGGGGGGGGGGTCTGGGCTCTGGTCGGAGGACGGATAATTCGAGGTGCGGTAAAACTTATCTTGGTATACCAGGCCGTCAAATGGAGGCCGCTGAGACATTTTAACTACTCCGAGGCGGCAGGCTATCTGAAGTTTGGGATATTGGTTGCGATGAGTAGTTCCTTTTTCTACTTATTCCAAATGTCGGATAGATATTTTGCGGGAAGAGCCTGGTCTCTGACTGAGCTGGGTTATTACCTGTTTGCCTTACAACTATCCCAACTGCCGACTGAAAAGATTGTGGTCTTAATCAATCAGGTTTCATATCCGGTGTTCTCAAAGTTACAGGATAATTTAGCAGAGATGAAAAGTTTCTATCTAAATGTAATCCATGTGACTTCATTTCTTGTATTACCTATCTTTGTAAGCGGGTTTTTGCTGGGTTATGAGTTAGTGGAAATCATCCTCGGCGAAAAGTGGCTTCCGATGACGACGCTTTTCGAGTTTCTGTGTCTGGTACAGATATTGACCTCACTGAGTGCGATTAACTCATTCGTACACATGTCGAAAGGGAAGCCATCCTACTCGATGTATTACTATTTGATCCTGACGCTAACTATGTCAGTCTCATATTATATAGCTGTTCAGTACGGCATGAATGCCATTATTTATCCCTGGATTTCAACCTATCTGGTTGTCGTGTTTGCCTGGATCTATTTCACAATGCGCAGACTCGATATCAATATCGTCGAATATTTTCGCTCTATAATGCACCCGTTGACTGCAACCATCTGTATGGTTATCGGTGTTTTACTCTATGAGCAGCATGTGGTGGTGTTGGCTGATTATAAAATTGCCGAACTGCTGACAAAAATCGTTCTGTCGATGGTCATCTACTTTGCCTATATCTACACTTTTAATCGAAAAATTCTCACCTATGCTCGAAACATGATCAGAAGAAAGGGGTAGTCATCGGGCTTTCGATTGGTGTTGCGAGCAGATCCCACGGGCAGAGTCGATACTCCCCAGGAGCCTGCCAATCGTAATCCAATCAGTCCTGTTGCCCCTGAAAGCGCCAATCAAGGCGGGAGGAGAGAGGTTAGATCATTCCAAATGAGCGATGCACAGCCCAGAGTGGCGCCCCCCAGTTGGGTAAAAAAGAGAGGGATGAGGCTATTACCCCCCCTAGCACTTTATCCTACGCTCATGTAGAGCAACTACACCGCGCACATTTTGTCTTGCTGGGCGAAAAATGGTCACAGCCGGGCTGATAGGATGGCGTTAACCGGCCCTCGTGTTATGGGGGCTAGTGAGGGAAGTCGAAACTTCCCTCAAGTGAAAGCCTATTGGTGGTTTTAACCGCTTCCGGAGTCTTTTAAATGGGCTTCTTGCGAAGTCGTCTGGCGCCAATGCCCAATATTCCGGTAGCCAGCAGGAGAATGGAGGAGGGCTCTGGTACAGAGATTGTACCGTCGTCATCATCGGTTGATGACTGCAGGTTGACTACGGAGATCGACTGTAGTGTCAGGGTTGAAGTGATGGCGCTATACTCTTCAAACCAGTTTTGAGCGCTCTCGACACCGGTAAAGCCGGTCATTCCTACCACCCAGTCGCTGATTGAGTAGCTGTTACTAATGCGTACATAGTTGTCGTATGCACCGCCAAACAGGGATGCACTACCGATTTCGGTGTTACCGAGTTTGAATTCCGCCGGACGGGTCGGTGTAAGATCCCTGTCTGTAGGCTGGATATGGTGGTCGCTGGCCAAGTCGGCATAGAAGTAATCAATATCCGATGTATCGGTGTAGGTATATTCATCACCTGCAAAGGTGGTGTAGGTTGCGTCCTGTTCTGTGTCCACGATAAATCTGTACATGGTGCTGTCATCGACGGTCAAACCGGAGTCTGCTACAGCGCCAGATCTATCTATGATTGATTTGATTGTTCCTTGAAAGGTGTAGTACATCGGTGTTGCCTGTGCATTCCCTAGCAGGCCAAGCAGGCCGGCCAGCACTATTCCGGATACCCTCTTCATCTAAACAGCTCCTTGAGTTAGTCCTTTGCATTGTCATAAAAACTTTACAGTTACAGGTTTAAAATCCACATCTAGGAATTAAAAGCAATATACGTGCCTACATAATGATATCAATGACTTATAAAAACCAAGTAAAACACATTGTAAAATTTTCCAACATTTTGGCGCCACCGGCACCCTTTCGGTTACCTGGATAGGTGACGGCAGCTTAGGTGTATTACCGGATGGTGGCTGGTAGATTGTTCACATGGATCGAGTGGCAAATTTACATCTTCGGGCGATCTGCCCCTGTTAACTTTTGTGTCAAGCAGAGTGATCGCTCCGGCCCCATCCGAATGTTGTATTTTTCCTAAGCGATGCTCAAAATAGGGTGTTTTGGATCAGTTGGGATAGGGTTTGCCTGTAGCGATCGCGACGATGTAAATAGTGGTGCCTTAACTCTTTGGGGTTTCGGTGGTTGTGCTGAGTGTATTTTATATTAAAAACAAAGAGTTGCATCACCATGAGCGCCTCTCTGGATTCAACTATCAAATTAATGGATAGTGAGCGAATCCAGAAAGAACTTAAGCCTGCATTTGAGGTCATATTCCACGATTAAATCATTGGATTAGGGGTGATTTTATGAGAGTTGCAACAAGCACTGTTCTAGCTATGTTGACAATGCTGGTTATCGGTTGTCAGGAGAATAATCAACTAGGGGGGGCTTCAATGCCTGTCGATATCGATGATGATTTGAAGGTGGTTGCGGATTCCAGGGTGTTCTTTGGACATCAGTCGGTTGGTAACAACATTATCGAGGGACTTGAATCCCTGGTGAGCAGCAGCGGTGTTGAGCTGGCTATCTCGGATTACCAAAACTATCAAGAAGAGAGTAAAGGCTGTCTGCTGCATAACGAGGTCGGTGAAAATACCGATCCGGTATCGAAATGTACCGATTTCGGCCGTATTATCGATGAGGAGCTGTCAGGAAAAATTGACTATGCACTCCTGAAATTCTGTTACGTTGATGTGACCCGGCGTTCTGATGTAAAGCAGGTCTTCGGTGACTATCAGCGTACTATTGACGATCTTATCGACAGGCACCCCGACATCACCTTTATCCACACGACTGTTCCCCTCATGCACACACCGAGCGGAGTTAAAGTGTGGATTAAAAAGCTGCTGGGCCGGGAGAATACCCGAAAATTGGATAATATAAAGCGAAACGAATTCAATGAGCTGCTGAGAGCGACCTATAGCACGGACCCGATAATCGATATCGCCAAGAGTGAATCGACCTACCCAGACGGTAGGCGTGAAACCTTTGAGGTTGACGGGAAGGCCTACTACTCGATGATCAGTGAATACACGAGCGATGGTGGGCACCTGAACAGTACCGGTCAATTCCAGGTTGCGAAGAGCTTTGTTCAGGAGTTGGCGCAAATCATTCGCACCGCACCAGCAGAAGTGGAGTAGTCTACTCTATACCCGGGAACCAAATAGTTTACTTTTAGGGCTGCAAGCCTGCCCTTGTTCAGAGCCACAGCGCAGTGCAAGGGCAGGCTTAAAGCCCCTAATATATTTGAATATGATTAAGATAGGCTGCAATCGCCACCTGACGACTGGGAAAGCCAACTCTATTTTTGCATTGTTTTGTAGTAGCGTTCGGGGCGTTTACAACGATAAAGAACATCAAGAACATAGGACACCCGCAGCTTGAAACTATCGATCATCATCAAGAAAATTATTGCATTCCTGCTATTCCATAGTGGCTATACGATTAAAAAAATTGATGAAAAAGTTGATGATGATCAATATTTTATATTGATGTACCACCGGATCGTGGAATACCGGGAGAGTCTCCAGGACGGGATGTATGTTCTGCCCGATACCTTTGATGCACAGATGCGCTATATCAGGGACAATTTTACGGTCCTGTCGATCTGTGAGTTGAATGAGATCATAGACTCCGGTAACTGGCGGCAAGGGGATGGAAAGCGCTATTGTGTCATTACCTTTGATGACGGTTGGAATGACTTCTATGAAAACGCCTTTCCCATTCTAAAAAAGCATGATCTGCCGGCGGCACTCTTCTTGCCAACCGGGTTTATCGACCACAATAGAAAGATGTGGATCGACTTGTATGGCGAATTGCTTTCGGCCAAGCTGGACCTCGGGCTACGCCCGGAGTTCACCATCTCCAGTAATCACAGCCAGATACTGGACTACCTGGTAAATCTGAAGGGGAGCTACCGGAGTCAGCTCGAAAACGGAATCAACGAGTTGAAGCGGTATAGTGGCAGTGAGATCGATTCGATTCTTTCACAGTTTGGTAATTTGATCGAGAAGGAGAGTCGTAGCAGGGAGTCGGATTTCGTCAACTGGAACCAGGTGAACGAAATGAAGGCGTCCGGTTTGGTTACTATCGGATCGCATACGGTGAATCATGAAATATTGACCAATATCGAAGATACGGGAGTGGTTCAAAGTGAGTTGCTCGACTCCCGGGATGAGTTGCTGGACAGAGCGGTCATGGATAGTCTCTGTATGACCTTCTGCTATCCCAACGGTAATCACTCAAAAGATCTATCCAAATTGGTGTCTGATTCCGGCTACCACCTTGCAGTAACGACTCAGAGAGGGTGGAACACAATTGACGATGATCGGGCCATGCTTAAGCGAATCGGTATGCACCAGGATGTCTCTTCCTCAGTGCCGATGTTTGCAACACGGATAAGCGGCATATTTTAAAAGCCCCTCGAGCCTATTCACTGTTTTTAGCAAAAAATGTTTGGTGATGGTAATAACTTGTTTGGTGTCAGTAGATGAATATATGCCATGTGATTAGCGGCGATCTATGGGGTGGTGCCGAGTCTCAGGCATTTAAGCTCATTATCGAATCGAAACTAAATGGGATTGACGTCTGTGTGGTTGTGTTCAATAAAACAAAACTGTACGAGATGCTGAAGCGCAGCGATGTCGACGTTTTCAACATTGATGAAGCCAGTAACAGCATCGTCTTCAGTGTTCTGAAGCTAAGGCGGATATTGAAGCAAAAGCGTATCGATATTATCCATGCTCATGGAATAAAAGAGCACTTAATCGGTGGAATCGCAGCGAAGCTGGTCGGCCGTTGCAAGGTGGTTAGAACCCATCACGGCTTAGGGAGGCTGAATGCCAATCGTTTGCTGCGATCCCTCGAGTTGTTGAACTCCATGCTCTTCTCCGATGCGTTGATCGCGGTTTCAAAAGACCTGGAACGGCAGTTGATCGGTAAGAGACATCCGAAATCCAAAATTAGTGTCATCCATAACGGTATAGATTGCAGATCGGTCACTCCCGCTCGTTCCAAACAGGAGGTCAGAAACGCTTTAGGTGTCGATGAGCATACCCGGGTAGTCGGTACTCTAGGAAGGATGGTGCCGGTCAAAGGACATAAATATCTGTTGCAGGCTCAACAGCGGCTACTTAGTTCCGGAGTCGATTGCGTAGTGGTCATTGCGGGGGACGGTCCGTTGATGGAGGAGACAAAACAGCTTGCGGCAGAGCTCGATATTGAAGCACAGGTCCGATTTCTTGGCCATGTTGACGAGGCGTACGACATATTAAGCGCATTTGACATTTTTGTCATGACCTCACTGCATGAGGGTGTACCGATTTCGATACTCGAAGCTTCCTGTCTAGGTGTGCCGCTTGTTGCAACAGCGGTGGGCGGTGTAACGGAGGTAATAGAAGACGGCGTCAACGGTCTCCTGATTGCCGCAAAATCGCCCACAGAGTGTGCCGACGCCTGTGCTCGGATTCTGGGTGACAGTAGCGTCAAAACGGGGTTGAGTGAAAATGCGAGGCGAAAAGTCGGCGATGAGTTCTCTTCGGAACGTTGTTTCACCACAACTAAAAAACTGTATGCAGAGTTGCTATAGTACGTGAAATTCTGCTGCAAGAGGTGAGTCTATCCACTCCCTAATGTTTGGCCGCACTGCTGCCGGATTAGGATCGGTTTTCGACGCTGTGGACAGACTCGATAGCCGGTTAGTTGTGCGGTATTTCGGGGGCGTAACAGCTTGCGTGTCAATGGTCTAATCCTAAAGCCGGTTACCGAGTCAAAATTATGGGTAAAAAGAAGAGCCTGAATAACATTTATTACCATCTGCCAGTGTGGCTGCAGAATGTTCTTATCTCAGCGTACGGGCTATATATCAACCAGATACGCCATGGTAAAAAATTTCACCAGGCGCTTGAAAAAGTAGAGTCAAACCTGGCATTGAGTAGCGTGGAGTTTGACCAATACCTGGTCGATCAATTGCGTGATCTGGTCGGTTTGGCAAAAGCCCATGTGCCCTACTACAGAGAGCGGTTCAAAGAGATTGAGCCACAACAGTTTCAAACGCTAGCTGATATTGAAAAACTTCCGCTTTTGGAGAAACAGTCGATAAGGGAGAACCCGTTAGACCTGGTGGATGAGCGGGAAGATCCCGAAAAACTTCATGTCATCCATACGACAGGCACAACCGGTACGCCCCTCAATATCTACTGTACCGCTGAGGCTAGAAAACTTAACTACGCCTTTTTTTCCCGCTATCTTCATCAGGTGGGGGTAACCTATAAAGACAGCCGGGTGACGATTGGCGGAAGAATTGTCGTTCCAAGCTGGCAGGAGAGGCCGCCGTTCTGGCGTAACAGCTATTTTCAGAAAAACCATCTTTTCTCTTCCTACCACTTATCGGATAAGTGGCTTCCTTTCTATATCGATCAATTGAAGAGCATCAAACCGTCCTATATCGATGCCTATCCGTCAAGTGTCTATACGATTGCCAAGTATGCCGATGATCACGATAACTCCCTATCCGGGATAACAGAGGCGGTGGTCACATCAGCTGAGACGCTTTACGAAAATCAGAGAGCATTGATCGAAAAACAGTTTGACTGTCGTGTCTACGATCAATATGGGGCTGCAGAAATGTGCGTTTTCATAGCGCAGTGCGAGCATGGAAGCTACCATGTCCATTCGGACTGTGCGATTGTTGAATTTCTCGATGAAAATGCAAAACCAGCCGCTGCGGGTGAGGAGGCCGAGGTGGTCTGTACCGGTCTCGTCAACAGAACCATGCCGCTGATACGATATAGGATTGGTGATAAAGTGGTGGTAGGTGACAATAACTGTAAATGTGGTTCTCACTTCCCTACGGTAGAGCGGGTTATCGGAAGGTGTGACGACTACATACTTACCCCGGAAGGGAATAAAATCGGCAGATTGAGTCCTGTCCTTAAGGGGTTTCCGGTTAAAGAGGCGCAATACAGACAGAGTATTGTGGAGGAAGTGGATGTGCTTCTGGTCAAGGATGTCGGTTATGGTGAGACTACAGAGAATGAGATCGTCAATGAACTGGCAAAAAGGCTGGGTAATAAAATTATCATCAACGTGAAGTATGTCGATAAGATAGAGCGGTCGAAAGGTATGAAGTTGAAGTCGATTGTTTCCAACCTGAAATAGCACCATCTTTGGAAAAAGTCTGGCGCAAATTGACGCTAGCTGATCGCTGCGAAGTTTTGTGATGGTTGGCCTCAACAGAGGCTATGTGACAAAGCATCAAATTATCAGATCCTCCTTAGAGATAATAAAAGAGCTGTGAATATGAAGTATGTAGGCGCACACGTTAGTGCTTCCGGTGGTGTTCAGAACGCACCTCTTAACGCTCAGGCGATCGGGGCCAAGGCATTTGCTTTGTTTACCAAGAATCAACGTCAATGGCGGGCGAAACCATTGTCTACCGAAACGATCGATAGTTTTCATGAGAATCTTGAGCAGGTCGGTATTGCGAGTAAATTTATCCTGCCCCATGATAGTTACCTGATCAATCTCGGCCATCCGGAGGCGGAAGGTCTGGAGAAATCGAGAGCGGCCTTTCTTGATGAACTGTTACGCTGTGAACAGTTGGGACTCTCGCTTCTGAATTTTCATCCCGGCGCAACCCTGAGGAAGATTGATGAGGTGCAGAGCTTGCAACGTGTAGCCGACTCTATCAACTGGAGCCTGGAGCAGAGCCAGGGTGTGACTGCGGTCATTGAAAATACCGCCGGTCAAGGCAGTACCTTAGGATATTGCTTCGAGCATCTTGCAGAGATTATCGACCGGGTCGAAGATAAATCCCGTGTGGGTGTCTGTCTCGATACCTGCCATACATTTGTTGCCGGTTATGATCTGCGCTCGGTTTCCGCTTGTGATAAAACCTTTGCTGAATTTGATCGCGTGGTGGGTTTCGGTTATCTGCGCGGTATGCATCTCAACGACAGTAAACCGGAGTTGGGCGCGCGGGTCGATCGCCACCATAGCCTGGGGCAGGGCAAGCTGGGTTGGGAGGTGTTCCGATATATCATGCAGGATCAGCGGTTTAATGATATCCCACTGATTCTTGAGACGATTGACGACAGCCTATGGGCCGAGGAGATCGCCAGCCTGTATGGATTTCAGAACTAAAATATTTGGCCGCCAGAACAATTATATGTAGACTTGCCCGTTTAGGATCAATAGGAAGCTACAGGATGTTGTGATGTCTCTGTTGGAAAATTTGAAACAGGAAGCTCGTAAACGACAAGAGGACGACAGCGCCGATTGTGAGGCGACCAGGCTGGAATCCCTCTACCAGTCACAATTCAAACCCTCGATGCAGTCAATTCTGAAGTATCTCTCCGAGTTGACGGATCAGCTGAAAATTCTCGAACATGACGTTTGCCACCAGTATGAGATGCCGGGACTGGGGCCGGTAGGCGGACTGCGCCATACCGAGTATGTGGTCAACGCGGACAGTTCAGAGAACACCCGGGTTGTCCGCTTGCGCTTCCAGTGTGTTTCAGACAGTGAACAGACCTTTGCCATTACCCCCAAGACCAAAGCGGATGAGGCGTGCGCCTTCCTCGATAGCCAGACCATGCGCTATACCGAGTGGCCGATTCGGGATCAGCATCAGCAGGTGGTCGGGCTGAATCTGCAGTTACCGGTGGTGGTCAAGGTGAATTTTGTTTTTCAGGCCGATCCGGAGTTGGGTTCGATTCGGATCTATATCTCCAATTTCAGAAGTTTCAAGGTTGAAAAGAGCCTAATCCAGCCACACAAGGTGGATGATGCCTGGCTCGACAATCTGGGGCACTATATCCTGCGCAACCGGGCGGATATGTACGATCTGCAGATCGATGATTCGGCCAAGGATGCGATTCGCCAACGTCTCCAGGATGCTAAACGGCAACGGGAGTTAGAGTTACAGGAGGCGCTCGCCCGAGAGCAGCTGGAACAGCAGCAGCAATCCAGCAAATCCCTGCTTGGAAAGCTGAAATCCCTGGCCGATAGGCTTTAATGCTGCATCACAAACTGCCGCTGTTATTGCCTTCGCTCAACCCTCGCATGGCTTTCTCTGGCTTCCCTTGCCAACTTGTCAGCTAGCGCTTTTTCACATAGGCTCAGGGAATGGTCAATTCCGGTGAATCATTACGCTGGTGGGTCGTTGCTGGGCTGTTGCTGCTGCAGTTTACAATCCCGTCACTGCTGTATGCCGATATGGTGCGTATCGGTGTCTTGAGTCATCGTGGGGACCAGGCAACGCTGAGGATGTGGGGGCCAACTGCAGAGTACCTCCATAGCAGTATTCCCGCTCACGATTTCATCATCCGGCCATTGAAATTCGATGATGTGAATCCCGCTGTCTCTGCCGGTGAAGTCGATTTTGTGCTGGTCAATCCCGGAATCTATGTCAACCTGGAGGTGAAATACCGGGTTTCACGCATCGCCACCCTCTACAATCGACGCAACGATGTCCCCTACAAGATCTTTGGCGGGGTAATCTTCACCCGCCAGGATCATGCTGAGATAAATACCCTGGCAGACCTTCGCGGTCATACCATGATGGCTGTCTACGATACCTCGCTGGGTGGTTTCCAGATGGCCATGCGGGAGATGATCGAGCAGGGCATCGATCCCTACACCGATCTGAAAGCGCTGCGCTGGGGTGGTATCCATGACCATGTGGTGATGTCGGTGCTGAATGGTGAGGTCGATGTGGGTACGGTGCGTACCGATATCCTCGAACGTATGGCATCCGCCGGTACCATCGAGCTGAAGGATTTCCATATCATCAACCCCCAACAGGTCGAAGAGTTTCCATTTGCGCTAAGCACCCGGCTCTATCCTGAGTGGCCCTTCAGTAAAGTGGCGCATACAGCCGACACGCTTGCCCAACAGGTTGCGGTTGCACTGTTGAATATGCCCCATGATCACCATGCGGCGCTGGCCGGCAAATATGCAGGTTGGACCATCCCGCTCGACTATCAACCCGTGCATGATCTGTTCATGACTTTGAAGCTACCGCCCTATCAGTATCTGGGCAAGATAACCTTGGTGGACGCGATCAGCCGCTATCGCTACTGGTTGCTGGGCGGTCTGCTGATGCTGCTTTTCATGGTGGTGATGACTCTCAAGGTGATGCGTCTCAATCAGGAGTTGAAAAAGGCCAAGGATCGTCTCGAGCTGCAACATGAGTTGATTCTCGATTCGGTGGCGGACGGTATCTATGGGGTGGATATGAATGGACGATCCACCTTTTTCAACAAGGCGGCAGAGAGGATCACCGGTTGGGGGGCGGAAGATGTGATCGGTCATAACCAACATGAGATTCTGCACCACTCCCATGAAGACGGCTCACCCCATCGAGCGGTCGACTGCCCGGTCTATCAGACCTTTCGTGATAATAAGCCACGCTTTATTTCAGACGATGTCTTCTGGCGTAAGGACAGCACCAGTTTTCCGGTGGAATACAGCAGTACTCCGATCAAGGATGAAGGGGGCAAGACCATCGGCAGCGTGGTGGTGTTTCGGGATATCACGATGCGTAATCGGGCCGAGGAAGAGGCGCGCCAACATCAGATCGAGCTGGCGCGGGCTGGCAGGCTCAGTACTCTTGGCGAGATGGCATCAGGCATCGCCCATGAGCTGAATCAGCCGTTGACGGCCATTTCGACCAATGCCCAGGCGAGTATGCGAATCCTGGAGTCCGATCCAACCAACACCACTGTCTGTGTGGATGTGATGGAGCGGATTGCCGCCCAGGCCGATCGGGCTGGTGAGATTATTCGTCAACTGAGGCGGTTTGTACGCAAAGAGCCCCTGGAGAGCTCTCAGGTAGACGTCAATGTTCTGGTCAATGCGGTAGCGGTATTGATCCGCCCCGATATCACCCGTGCCGATGTAAGGCTCATACTGGATATGCAACAGCCGCTGCCAACGGTGCTGGTGCAACCGATTCAGATCGAACAGGTGATACTCAACCTGGCGCGGAATGCGATTGAGGCCCTCTCTGAACTGGATGATCAGGAACGGGTGCTGCATATCGGTACCCGGCTGCAACCTGGTGGGACAATCCATCTCTGGGTGAGGGACAATGGGCCCGGTATTAAACCGGAGCTGGAAACAACCCTGTTCGATCCCTTCGTCACCGGTAAGTCGGACGGTATGGGGCTGGGGCTCTCAATCAGCTACGGGATCATCGAGGCACACGGTGGTAAACTGTCGATCAACCGTGACTATCGGGACGGTGCCGAGTTCAGTTTCAATTTGCCAATCGGGGAGGTTGCGTAAAAACCATGGATCAGACCACGCCAACAGTCTATGTAGTGGATGATGACGAAGAGGTGCGCAGTGCTCTGAAGTTGTTATTCGAATCGGTTGGCTTGCCAGTGGTCTGCTTTGCCTCTGCACTGGAGTATCTCGATCGCTTCGATGAGTCCCTGCCGGGTTGTCTGGTGGTGGATATCCGCATGCCGGGTATGAGCGGCCTGGATATGCAGGAGAAGTTGAATGAGCTGCCGCTGCATCCTCCGGTGATCATCATTACCGGGCATGGCGATGTGCCAATGGCGGTTCGTGCCGTTCAGGCGGGTGCGGTGGATTTTATCGAAAAACCGTTTCGCGACCAGATTCTGCTCGACAGTGTCCACCGGGCGATCGAGATGGATGCGGAGAAGCGGGGTGAGGCCTCTCGGCTGTCTGAGATCCGTGAGCATCTGAATCAGCTGACACCCAGGGAGCGGGAGGTGCTCGACCTGGTTATCAGCGGTATGAGGAATAAGAATATCTCCGAGCAGCTGGGGATTACCCTGTCGACCGTGGAAGCTCATCGCTCCCGGGTGATGGAGAAGATGCAGGCTGACTCACTCTCTCATCTTATGCGGATGATGCTTACCCTGGAGAATGAGTAGTTATTCCTGTGGCGGCATAGTGGCTTACATACCGCCCCAGTGTTGAAGCGGCTAAAGTCACCGGCTATGGTATCGGTAGAGTTCGGTGATAGGGGGATAGTGGCGAAAATCCGGTGGTACCCGTAGCGATCTACCAGGCGAACTGAGGCTTCTGAATATCAGGGTTGTGGAAAACCACAACCACCGGTCGCGTATGTTGGAATTTTAACAGCACTTAAAGGGCTGGATAATAGCGTCTCCCCATTTACGTCCGGAGCGGATATCGGGGAGATCATCGCCAGTTGGATGGCTGGAAGGCAGGTATAGACAGGCGCCTTCCGGTGATTCAACTGGTTTTTTTAAATCCGGCAACCTAATCGATCCGATGCCATGGCAGTAATGCGTCCGATCCGTTAGCTTGCCGGACAAGCTGTAGAAAACACAAAATCAGGGTGAGTCAGCGTGTTTGCCGGGGAACCGGTGATGCCAGTTTCTCAAACGCTGAACGGGTTGTAACCCAAAGCGGCAGATCGATAACCGCCGGGTAGACCATCCCTAGGGCCTGTAAACAGGCGACAATAACCGGAGGGTGATACAAGAATGAGTATTTCACGTCGTGAATTCCTACGAATGATGGGCTTTGCCGGTGCCGCCGGTATGATGCCTTCGTCTGTGTTCGCCGCAGCCAAGCAGCCAGCGGATCTCTATGAGGTTCCGAAGTTCGGTAACGTCTCCCTGCTTCACATAACCGATACCCATGCACAACTCAATCCCATCTACTTTCGAGAGCCGAATGTCAATCTGGGCATAGGTTACGCTTTCAACAAGGCTCCGCATCTGGTTGGCGATAATCTACTCAAACATTTTGGTATCACGCCCGGGACGGTTGAATCCCACGCCTTCAGCTATCTCGATTTCGATAGTGCGGCAGGCAAATTCGGTAAGGTCGGTGGTTTTGCCCACCTGAAAACCCTGGTGCAGCGAATTCGAGACGATCGTGGACCAGGTAACAGCTTACTGATGGATGGTGGTGATACCTGGCAGGGTTCTGGTACCGCCTACTGGACGCGCGGACAGGATATGGTCGGTGCCTGTAACCGACTGGGTGTCGATGTGATGACCGGGCACTGGGAATTCACCTATCTCGATAAAGAGGTGATTGACAACATCAATGCCTTCAAGGGTGACTTCGTTGCACAGAATGTGTTGGTCAGAGACGAGGCGCTGTTTGACTACAATTTTGCCGATTTCGAAGGCTTTGACGAAGATTCCGGTAATGCCTTCAAGCCCTATGTGATGAAGCAGGTCGGTGGCGCCCGTGTGGCAGTCATCGGTCAGGCGTTCCCCTATACGCCGATTGCCAATCCCCAGCGTTTTATCCCCGACTGGACATTCGGTATCCAGGATGACCTGATGCAGGGTGTGGTCGATATGGTGCGGGAGAATGAAAAACCGGATGTGGTGGTGGTGCTCTCCCACAACGGTATGGATGTGGATCTGAAGATGGCTTCCCGGGTCTCCGGTATCGATGTGATCTTTGGTGGTCACACCCATGATGGCATGCCGGCACCCACAGTGGTTAAAAACTCTGGCGGAAAGACCCTGGTGACCAACGCAGGTTCCAACGGAAAATTCCTCGGTGTCATGGATCTGGATGTGAAGGGAGGCAAGGTACGCGACTTCCGCTATCGTCTGTTGCCGGTCTTCTCCAATATTCTGCCGGCAGACAAAGCGATGCAGGCCTATATCGATGAGGTGCGTGCACCTTATGCGAAACAGCTCAATGAAGAGCTGGCAGTCGCCGAGGAGACACTCTATCGTCGGGGTAACTTCAACGGCACCTTCGATCAGGTCATCTGTGATGCTCTGACCACGGTGAATGATGCCCAGATCTCCCTCTCTCCCGGTTTCCGCTGGGGTACCAGTGTTCTACCGGGGCAGAAGATCACCATGGACAATGTGATGGATCAGACCTGTATCACCTATCCTGAAACCTATCGCAGAGAGATGAAGGGTTCAGAGATCAAGGCGATCCTGGAGGATGTCTGCGACAATCTGTTCAACAAGGACCCCTACTATCAGCAGGGTGGTGATATGGTGCGTGTGGGTGGTCTCGATTACGCTTGTGAACCGGGTGCGGGGTTTGGTAAGCGAATCACCGATATGGCACTCAACGACGGCACCAAGGTCGAGGCGAATAAGAGCTACACCGTGTCCGGTTGGGCGACGGTTGGATCGAAAGCCCCTGGTGAGCCAATCTGGGATGTGGTTGCCAAATATCTGCGCGATCAGAAGACCGTTAAGATCAAGAAACTCAATACACCGAAGTTGGTTGGTGTAAAGGACAATCCTGGGTTGGCTGACTATCCCTACTGATTGTTATCGGGTGCGGCTTTGCCGCGCCCTGTTTTTGATTGGTCCGCAAATGAACGTTAATGAACGTTAATGAACGCAAATTAAGAGTCGCAAATTGAAATAGTGTTTGGATTGGACTCAATCCTAGCAGCAACATGCTCAGTGACGTTTTTAATGGCAATAGATGGTGATTGGCGCCATTCACGGCTTGATTCAACGGCTCCGGGCCGATCCGTCACTCAACAACCATTAGCGTTTATTCGCCTTCATTTGCGGACTTAATTCTTAAAGAACTCTGCTTCGCTCTATTGTCGTCAGCGGCTAATGGCGGTGATGGGCGCCCATTCATGGCATGGTCTGCTGTGCTTAACAAAACTCCACTTCTGAATAGCTGCCGAGATAGCCCAGGCGGTTGAACCTCAGGCAGCGCTGTCGACGCCAACTCGTGATGATGTGCTGTTCCGCCTTGCGGTGAGTGTCGTCGAGCAGTATCAGGCAGGTCGTTGAGAGCTGCTTGCCCATGATCGGCAACAGTCCATAACGTCCACCGGGAATCGAGCCTGGTGGTCCGTCACAGATAACCAGTTCGAAGGGGGTTTGGAGGTCGAGAGCTGGGGGGGTGTACCAGCGAAAATCTCCATAGTCGTTCAGTGGTGTATGAATCAGTTTTACGTGTTGAAATCCGAGTCGTTCGAGGATCAGTTGCAGGTGTCTGTACCACTCCAGATTGTGTTCGAAGACAACGAAATCCCGCTGCTTGTTCTGGCTCAGCATGGCAATCAGCAGGGTGGTCGCGCCAGATCCGCACTCCAGGATAGGGCCTTTCGAATTCACTACCCGATCACCAACATGGCGTAGATAGGAGATACCGGCAGCATAGCCGATATTACCCCAGGCGACAGCCAGCAAAAAGATATCAAATCGATTGATGGTCGTTCGATCTGTGGCAGTCTTTAAACGGCTACTGACCAAGGAGAGCAGCCAGATTTTGAGGGCGAAACGCTGTTGTTTAAATCTAATCATATCGTCAATTGATTCAACTCTATTCAACAGGGTGTTATCGGTCAGTATCACCAGCTGGTTAAGATCATAAGATACAGCCTGAGGCTGTTATATTGAACTACTGCTCGATCCTACTTTAATTTGTAAACAGATCTTAACCCAGTGCTGTTACATTAGTGTTAATCAATCAATGCAGCTGCCGGGATAATTTAGATGATCAAATGGGAAACTCTGGACCGGGATGCACAGATCAAACTCCGCGAGGAATTTGGCCACCATCTTGATACATTGCCTCCGACCTGCTCTCTGGATATGAAGGTTGCCCGCTTCAAGGAATGGCTGAGGGAAAAGGGCATCTCAATTGAGATGGAAAAGGGTTGATATCGGGGTTCAAGTCGAATATGCAATACGGCTTTATTGAATTTTGTGATTGAAGTATTTTCAGAGTCGAGGAAATCCGCAATACTTACAATTCGTGTTTGTCTTAAAAACATGATGACAACTCAAAAAAATAAACCGATTGCATCAATGGCAGAGACAAGCTGTTATCATTACTCCCATCCCCGTGTTCCATCGATTTTTTTCAGTCTGAATTGCGCTCCATGACTACCCGGTTTTCCTCACTAAAACTCGCCCCCGCCTTGTTGGGTAATCTTGAATCCCTGGGCTATCTTCAAATGACGCCTATCCAAGCGGAGAGTCTGCCCCATGTGCTGGCCGGAAGGGATCTTATTGCCCGGGCCAAGACCGGTAGCGGCAAAACCGTTGCCTTCGGGCTTGGTCTGCTTAGCCATCTCAAACAACAATCCTTTTCGGTACAGGCACTGGTGCTATGTCCAACCCGAGAACTGGCTGACCAGGTAGCCAAGGAGTTGCGTCGCTTGGCCCGCACCAGCGCAAATACCAAGATCATTACACTCTGTGGTGGCACCCCCTTTGGACCACAGATAGGTTCGCTGGAACATGGAGCGCACATCGTGGTCGGTACGCCGGGGCGTATCCTCAAGCATCTGGCGAAGGGTACCCTCTCACTCGACAGTGTGGGTACCGTGGTGCTCGACGAGGCAGACAGAATGCTCGACATGGGCTTTCATGATGATATGACCGAGATCCTCTCAGTTACCCCATCACAGCGGCAAACGCTGCTCTTCTCCGCTACCTATCCGGAGACCATACGAGAGCTGAGCAGTGCTTTCCAAAGCAATCCGATTGAAGTGACTGTCGACTCACATCACAGCGATCTCAAGATCAGCCAGCACTTCTACGAGGTCGGAAAAGGCAAGCGTACTCAAACTCTGGCTGCCCTGCTGGCGCAATACAAGCCAATATCCAGCGTTGTCTTTTGTCATACCAAATTACAATCCCAGGAAGTCGCTGAGGAGTTACAGCAACGGGGCATTCAGGCTCTGGCGCTGCACGGGGATCTGGAACAAAAAGAGCGTGACCTGGTATTGGTGCGTTTCGCCAATGGCAGTGTACCTGTTCTGGTAGCCACCGACGTGGCCGCTCGCGGCCTCGACATCAAAGAGCTTGGGGCGGTAATCAATTACGAACTGCCAAGGGATCCAGAGATCTATGTTCACCGAATCGGTCGTACTGGACGAGCCGGGAACAAAGGTCTGGCGCTCAATCTGTTCATCGCATCAGAGGCCAATCGTGTGAATGCCATCGAAGCCTATCTGAATTCCAAAGTACGCCTGGAGCAACCACCTGGCCTCGAACTGCCAGAGAGTTTCAGCATAACCGCGCCAAATGTCACGCTCTGTATTGATGGCGGCCGCAAAGAAAAAGTCCGTCCGGGTGATATTCTCGGCGCATTGACTGCCAATGGTGCGATCGCTGGAAATAGGGTTGGAAAGATCGACATCTTCGATCATCTTGCCTATGTCGCTGTCGATCGCAGTGTGCGTAAAATAGCACTTCGCATTTTGTCCGAGAACAACATCAAGGGGCGTCGTTTCAAAGTGCGAATGAAACACTGGATGTCTTGAACATTAGGGCAGACAGGATCTGTTGTAGTCAAAAAAGCGATGCTTGGACTGTGTTATGGCTGACGACGGAATTCCAACAGAGTCGATCCTTCACGCATCTCCCGATTCACTTTTCGGAGTTGTGATTAAGGGGTAATTCCATCGTGAAGCTGACCCCATCCGGTAGATTCACCGCCCACACCATGCCATGGTGAAACTCGGCAATCAGCCTTACCAGATAGAGCCCGAGACCGAGGTGGGGTTGCTGATCAGCAGATGATGAGCGATGGCTGCTCATCGATCTGAACAGGTTTTGCTGTGTCCTCTCATCCAGCGTTGGTCCCTGATTGATTACACTGATGGTGACTCTGTTTGCGTTTGCGGAATCAAGCTCAATCCGTATGGGGCTTCCTGGCAGGTGGAAATCCACGGCGTTGCTGACCAGTTTGTCCATTGCCTGGCAGATCAGTTCCGGGGAGACCTGACTGTTGATTGCATCTGCCGGTATGTTCGTTTCGAAGCTGATCGACTGATAGCTATCACTGTATCCTTGCGAAAGTCCTTGAATCAGCATCGTCAGATCGGTCTCAACCACTTCGGTTTGCTGCAGGGATTGCTCCAGTCGTGTGGCTTCCCGCAAGCGGGTCAAAATCTGGTTCAGCCTGTGGGTCCCCTCCTGGGCACGTTTTGCATAGAGTAATGCGGCCGAGGTTTGTTTATCGCTTTGTGGATTCGCCCCGATCTCTGCCTCCAGATTTTCCAGAGAGGATCTGATCACACTCAGCGGGGTTCGAAACTCATGTGCCAATCTTGAGGCCATGGATTCCAGGTAGTGGCTGTACTCCTTGGTCCGCTTCAATACGGCACTCAGACTGGCATCGAGCTGGCCCAGCTCATCCTTCTGTCGAGAGGCGGTTATCGGTTTGAGCAGTCGGCCATCCGGACTGACCGCCTGCTGGTATTTACCACTGAGACGGGTGATTCGGCTGGTGATGGATGAGGCCAGCAGCAGTAGGCTGCCGCCGGTAACAATGAACAATCCCAGACTGATCAACAGCAGATCCTCAATCGCGCTCTGCTGCAGTATCAATATCTCCTGGCTGCTCTGCTCGACGACCAGCGCGGCCATGATTTCCCCGTTCACTCTGATCGGATAGGCGCTTGAGAGCATGGTCAGATTGGTGCCCGCTGCCTGATAGCGATAGACGGAGCCTTCACCGGAGAGAGCCTGTCGAATCTCCGGGCCATCGAGGCGGCCGAGTCTCTCACGCTCGCTGAAGGGTTCAGCTTGATCCTCAGCAAGGATCAGGGAGATCAGCCGCTGTGGCAGACTCTCCAGCTCGTGGTTGGCCCTATGGACCACCCCATGACGCCCAATCACCTGGCGTTGAGGATTGAGCAGCGTATAGCGATGAGTGTTGTCGGCCAGCCCGCGTAGTAAAGTCTCCACCTCTGGTGTGGGCAGGGTGAGATAGGCAAGACCAGTGTTGCGTTGCAGGCCTGAGGTGGCAAGTTTTACAGCGGGCTTTTGCGCCGCCTGGTCGTAATCGATCACCGCTACGGAGATTCTGCCTGCTGTCAGGTGGCGGGGCAGGCGCAGCTCGACACGATAGCCCGCGTCTGTCTCCTGCCACTCACCGGACAACCCCGGAATTGGCCGGGCGTTATCCTGCTCCTGAACATGCACCCAGCCGGGTGCCGGTGTCCCGAGCCGCAGTTGTCTGGTGTCACCCCCGTCACCGGGTAGTGCAAGTATTAAATGATCGCCTGCGGCCAGGTTCTGCTCATTGGGAGGGTAGCTCAGTTGCTGATCCCTGACCTCCAGCAGCAGATAGAGGTCGTTGTCATGGAAACCGGCCAGCCAATCCAAGCTGAGTTTCCGCTTTTGTGAGCCAACTGAGTTGAAACTCTCTGCCTGTGGCTTGAGGCTGAGCCACTCATCCGCATACCCATCGATCACTGGAGGATTGTTCAGCGGGAAGGCGTAGAGTGAGGGGGTGATACCGGCATTGACCGGTTGTTGCGAAAGCCATTTCACCGATTGCACAGCCAGCAGATTGGCGATGATTTCGGCTCGGTTCATCAACAATTGCTGTTGCGCTTCTCTCAATGTCTGCTCCATCCCCTGCAGATATTGGTAACCGGCCCAGGGAATCAGTAACAGGGTGAGTGAGGCCAGCAGCAGCTTGAAGCGTAGTGAGCGAAGGAAGCCGGGAGCCGTCTGCACTGTTTAGGGTTTCCAGCGGTATCCCGCACCGTAGACCGTATCGATATGAGCGAACTCGGGATCGATTTCGAGGAATTTTCGTCGAATGCGTTTGATGTGGGTGGAGACACTGCTGCTGTCGACGTAGATATGGGCCTCCTCCATCAGCTTGTCCCGGCTGCGTACATGGCCCGGGTGGCGAACCAGGGCATGCAGCATCCAGAATTCGGTGACCGTCAGATGGAGAGGGGATTCACGCCACTCAGCCATGAGCCGCTCGACATCAATGCGAAGATCATTGCGTTGCAGCGGTTGCTGTGGCTCGTGTGGCTCCTGCATCGCCTCAATGCGGCGAAACAGAGCGGCTATCCGTGCCACCAGATGGGGCAGACTGGTCTCCTTGCTGATGTAGTCGTCAGCACCCAGGCGCAGCCCGGCGACGCTATCGAAATCGCTGTCCCTGGCGGTTAGAAAGATGATCGGCAGCGTGCTGGAGCGACTGCGAAGCTCACGACAGAGCTCAAATCCCCCATCCACATCATCCGCCAGGCCGATGTCCAGAATCACCAGGTCAGGCAGGTTGCCGGCAAAGGCGGAAAGAGCCTCTGCACGGCTGGCAAAACCCATGACGCTGTATCCTTGGCGGGTCAGAAAGTCGATCGTATTGTCCCGGATCGCCTGCTCGTCCTCGATGATGGCAATTTCTCTTTTGGCCACAGTGCAGTCTGGTTATCAGTTGAGTTAGGGTAAATCTATCGACCCATGGTTGGGCTCAGGTGTTTGATTATACCTGTAGAGCGGGTTTCTCACTATTGCTTGAGCTGTTTCCAGGGTTCGGAAACTCGGTAGTTGGTCGAGTTTGGTGGCCAATCGTCTACTTTTACAAGTCCGTAAATCAATCAGATCATTGGTGTCCATGTACGGCTGAAAAAATCAGCTTTAGCTTTGCAGTGTCTCTGCCAGGCGTTTCTGTGTGGGTAGGTTCTTAACCGGGATTTCCGGTGAAGGTCTGCCAATATAATATCCCTGCGCATAGATCACACCGATCTCTTTCAGCAGGATCAGAGTCGCTTCGTCTTCGACAAATTCGGCGACTGTATCCTTGCCCAGTGCGGTGGCCATCTCTGTCAGTGCCTTGACGAAAACCTGATCCATGGAGTTGGTGGGTAGCTGTCTGATGAAGGAGCCGTCGATCTTGACGATGTCCAACGGCAGTTCACGCAGATAGTAGAAGGATGAGAAGCCGACGCCGAAATCATCCAGTGCAAAGCGGCAGCCAATCGATTGCAGCTCTTTCATCAGCCGCTCGGCAGCATTCACATCGGCCAATGCAGCGGTCTCGGTCAACTCGAATACCAGTCTGGTCGGGTCGATACCGCTGCTGTTGACCAGGTGGGTCAGTTGGGGCAGTAGTTCCGGGTCATCGATCACCCGTCCCGACAGGTTGATCGACAGGGTGATATCGATATCCTGTTGGTTCAGACTGGCCAGCTTGGCGACGGATGCCCGCAAAACATAGCGATTGATCTGGTGGATCAGTCCGGTTCGCTCGGCAACCGGGATGAACTCACCGGGCATGGCGATCGAACCATCCTTCTCCACCATTCTGATCAGTACTTCGTAATGGGAGATGATGCCACTGCTGATCTCCAGGATTGGTTGGAAGTAGAGTATGAAGCCATCCTCGGAGAGGGCCTGTTCGATCTTGTCTTTCCAGGTGGCCCGGGCACTCATCTGTTCCCGTGCCTGTTCGCTGCTGGAGAAGAGATGCCACTGGTCACGGCCCGACTCTTTGGCCTGATACATGGCGAGATCCGCATTCGAGAGAAGTTCGTTGGCATTGCTACCGTGGTTTGGGTAGGCAACAACACCGATGCTGGCGGAGACCCGATGGCTGTGCCCCTTCAGCGGAATGGTGATCTTCTTCAGCTCGCTGAGAATTTTGTCCGCATAGCGAGTGGCGGCCGGTATATCGGCTTCCGGTATGACAATCGCGAACTCATCCCCCCCCAGTCGGGCGATGAGGTCGGTTGAGCGGGTGATCTCACGCAGTTTACGGGCTACGATCTGCAACATGGCGTCACCGGTGTGGTGTCCGCTGGAGTCGTTGATGTACTTGAACTGATCCAGATCGAAAAACAGCAATGCGCTGGAGTGGTTGTAACGCTCTGCCAGCGTGATGATCTTTTCAAACTCTGTCTGGAAGTAACGCCGGTTGTTGAGTTCGGTGAGCGGATCGTGATTGGCCAGCCAGGCCAACCGCTGTTCCGCCAGTTCCCGGTCGGTGATATCGAGCCCGATTGAGAGCACGACCGGTATGCCGGCAACCGGTTTTTCGATCAGATTGGAGTGAACCCAGGATATGGTTTTATTCTGCCCATCCGATGAGAAGGCTGAAGCGTCATGCTGGTAGACATGGATCATACCCTGCCTCAATCCATTCATTACCGGCAACATCTCATCGGCGACCTCGGCATTCATGTAGAGGTCGCTGAAGTAGCCGCTAGCCCGTCGATAATCATTGATACCAATAAATTTACACCCTTCGGTATTCATCGTCAGAATCGCGCCATCCATATCCTGAGTGAGGATGATCACCTGTGCACTGTTCATGATGGTGCTGAGGAAATCCCGCTCCCGCGCCAGCTCTTCGCTGCGTTTGATCAGGCTGTTGGTATTGTGGGCGATCTCTTCGTTGAGACTCTCCAGCGTATAGGTCAATTCAATGGCGGAGTCACTGGCGATGTCGATCTCATCCTGATACCAGTCGTGGTGTTTCAGACTGAGTGTTTGGCGGACCTGATCGAAGGCGTTTTTTGCCAGCAGAGGCAGGCTGTCTGAGATCATCAGCAGACGTTTCATCGGATTCCAGAGTACGGCCGCCAGCATCAGTTCCGAGAGAATGAAGCCGAGGATGCCGATCAATACCGACTGGGTGGTTGCCTGACGGATCTGCCGTACCACCGGTGTGATATTACTCACCAGAATGAAATCCGCTGAAAGCACCGAGGCATCACTGCTGGCCGGAACCAGATTGAAGGTGTAATCCCTGCCGTTGTAGCTGGCTGTGTGTCCCTCATCGATCAGGGTTTTCAGATCAACTTTTTCAGCCGTATCCTGGAACAGAGGCAAAAGTTTTTTCAGGTTGCTTGAGGCGCTGATGTGACGCTGCCAATTACCTAAAAAACGGGAGTGGTGGGCAAATTGGGAGGGCTGATCGAGATGGCTGATGACCGCAATATCGGTCTTTGCCAGCTCATTGAATTCAATAATCAGGTCGGCGATGGATCGTCCCACCAGGATGACTCCGGCGTGCTCACCCTTATACAACAGAGGCGTGGCCACGTACTGGCTGCAGCGGATATTACATTGCAGCATAGTCATGGGCGTTTCCAGCCTGTTGACCGAGTTGACCAGTTCAGTGAAGGGGGCGCCGAGACTGCCGGTCTGCCAATTAAACTCTAATACATTTTCATTACTGTAGTAGGCCGCCTCTTCAAGCCCCCACTCCATCTCCAGGGTGACTGCGCTGTGCAGGAAGAAGGTCTGCAGTTTTTCACTCAGTGGAATATTCGTGTCCTGGCTGGCCGCTTCTGCCAGGGAGGGAATCATCAGCGCAATCTGTTCCAGACGAAAGAAACTGGTATCCAGTAACGACTTGACCTGCCTGTTCTGCTGTTCATGAATCTGCTGTTGATAGGTCTCGAACAACTTCAGTTGCTGCAGATAACCCATGCCAGCCAGGCCGGCATTCATGATCAGCACCACCAGACTGAACAGCAGCATGACCTTCCACTTCAGACTGAGGAAGTAGGGCTGTTTCTCTGCCTGGTGTTCTTCTATTATGCCATTCAGATTCTGTTGCGGCATCGATTTGCTCAAAAACTGTAGGAGACGAGCAATGAGAAGAGGTTCCAGTTACGTGACCGCTCATTCGGTGGTGGATTTTCCAGGTTGGAGAGAAAAATCGTGCCATCCACCTGACTGAATTCACTCCGAACGATCAATCCTTCCGTTACCTCCCAGAGTAGACCCAGAGTGGAGACCCTGCTATAGAAATTGTGCGCTTCCAATCCCAGACGCTGAGCTGTCTTTTTACCTCGTTTGTCCTCCTTGTCGTAGTGGCTCTCCTCATATCGGGCAAACAGTTCCAGATCATCCCATAGACGATAGGTGCCTTGCAGGTAGTAGCCATCCAGGGTTGTATCACCGGCATCCATCACTCCGCCGAAACCGGAGTAGTTAAGTGGCTCCTGCATATACTCTAAGGTCAGACTCCAGCTGCCGCTGTTGTATTGTGCCGAAAGGACTCGGTAATCGATCTCTATCTCACCATCCGGCAACATACTGGTCTCGGCATCGAGGGTTAACTGGGCGCTGCTGTAGGCAAGATTGAAGCGCCCTCCATCCCACTCGTAGAGTAGACGGCCACCCAAGGTCAGCCCATCCTGTTCCATTTCTGGATCGACCAGTGGGTTGAGGTAAGACTTTTCAACATTTTCATCGATTGGGGTTTTTCCTCCAATCAAACGGATGGAAAAACGGTGCTCATCGACTTGCATATCGCCAAACAGCTGAGCGCCGTCATTCGAAAGCACCATGTTTCTCACCCGGTCCCAGTAGATCGCTTGGGGCATGAAGATGCCGGGACGGGTTGCTGCCACATCCCGGGTGTCGTTGTAGAGACCGAAAGGGTTCTTGTAACGACCTACGATGATGCCAACGCGATTGGCATCCGCTGTATAGATCGTGGAGTCGAGTTGTGCATAATCGAGGTCCAGGGAACCGTCGTACATCTCTCCCGCGCGGCGGGAGAGGAGTTGGACTGATGCCATGGTGCTCGGTGTGAACCGATAGGAGCTGTTGATCCCCAGCTCCCGGAAATCCCAGCTGCCATCCTGGCTGTCACCGAAAAAGCTGTTCTCAGTTGTCTTCACGTAGGCCTGGGTCAGGAAGCCATGCACCTGCAGAGCCCCGTCCAACTGGTCGAGTTGAGACGCTGATAAACCATTGACAGATAACAGCAGTAGCGCCAGCAGCCTCATGGCCCAGCACTTATTCAACGGAGAGCTTCCGTACACGCTCATTGATATAGTCCTCGGTAAGATAGCCGATAGCGCCGGGTGTATTTTCAATCTGTTCCAGCATCTCTGATTCAGTATTGACCTTCATGGGGGCCTGTCCCATTCCGGAGTAGATCTGCCGATTCCAGGCGCGACGCAACTGGTGGGGAAAAACCCCAAGTACATGTTTACTGAAGTCGGCGTGTTGTGAAGTTTTATCCCCCATAACGAAGACGCGTATCGGCTTGCCATTCGGCCACTGGGTCATACGCATACTAAAAATGGAACGCAGGGTATTGCGGGAAAGACTCTCGTAATCGATGTCCCGATTGATCACCAGATCGACGGAATTTGCTGAACTGGTTAGGCAGAGCAGCAAACCGACTGCAAATGCGCGATAGTTGGTTGTCATTTTTTTAAGGGCAGTTCCTTGCAGATGCTATTCCATGTCGGCATTCTCCATCAGTAACTTTAGTCCATAATTAGATTATGGTTTTTTAAACAGCTAATGGAACTGCCACTCCGTCACAGCTTTCAGGAAGCGCAGTTCCATGCCATCTCCCCAGACGTCCTAGGTGCGCGTCGACCTCCCCGTATTCCCTTGAATCGACTCACAGCTCCGCTGTCTATTGTAGGCAAGGTTTTGACTGCTGCCATATTTCTGCCACATTTCGCCACTCATTCGCCACCATTTTGCTCCATGCAGGCCATTTCTCTGGCGTGTAATTACTCCCGCAAAGCAAAGAATTCCGGCGCCGGCACGGAGTGCCAATAAACACCATGGATGGTGCGCTGGTTCAACATCCAGGAGTTAGCAAAATGAAAAAACATCTTATCATCGTATCCCTTGCCGGTCTGCTGCTGCAGACACCTGCGTTTGCCCAGGAGCAAGTTGAAACGGCACCAAAAGAGGGCTTCTACGGTTCGCTGCTCGGTATGCTGGCCGGTGGCCTGCTGGGTGGACCGCCGGGAGCGGTACTCGGTTTTACCAGCGGAGCGGTAATCGGCGACCTTCATGCCGAGAATGAAAAGTTGGAGTTGGCCGCGAAAGCCCCGCCAAAATCCCAGTCTGAGTCGGATTTCCTTCTCGCTCAGGCCCATCAGCAGCAGTTCGAGCAACAGCAGCAGGATGGCTCGCTGCTGGCACTGCAGGAGGGATTCAGTTTCTGTCTGGGATTTCGTACCGGCAGCAGTCAGATTGAACCGAAGATGGTTGAGCAACTGAACTCCCTGGCGGAGATGCTCAAAGCCTTTCCCCAGTTTCAGCTGCTGGTCGAAGCCGGGGCCGACCAGCGTGGTACGGAGTCGTTCAATCATCAGCTGAGCCGTCAGCGCGCTGAAGCAGTGGCAACCATGCTGATCGATGCAGGACTCTCATCAGAACGCATCAAACTGCGTTATCAGGGGGAGTCGGCAGCCATCTACCCGCTGACCGATGTGGAAGGACTCGCCTTTGACCGTATGGTGCAGCTCACCCTGCTGCATGGCGATGCCTCATGAAAGGCAGGCTTCAGCCGATCAGCGAAGCCTTTGTCTACGGCTCGCCGGAACAGATCCTCAGCTTTAGCTATCGCCGGGTTGCAGCCGCTCCCCGGCGGGCCGTAAAGGGGAAAAAAGTGCAACTGGGAGGTCGCAATGGGTGTAAGCACAGAAACTGATTTTAAACCACCAAATAAGGTTCAATTCAGCCGGGCCTTTATCGTCGATATGCTGTTTACCCTGCTGGCAGCGGTAATGACCGGACTGTCCGCTGGCGTGTTGCTGATCCTGCTGGTATTCGGCTGGAGTAGTGCACAGGCGGATCCAGCCGGTGAAACCGCGGCGGGGCTGCAGCTGATGAGCCTGGATGGTCGTCAGATCGAGATGGCACCACTGCTCAACACCCGAGTCGAGATCGATGTGGCCGGTATGCTGGCCTGGGTGAAAGTGGAGCAGGTCTTTACCAATCCCAGCCAGCTCTGGATGGAGGGTAACTACCAGTTTCCTCTGGCCGAAGGGAGTGCTGTGGAACGGATGAGGATGCAGATCGGCAAGCGGCACATTGAAGGGGTGATCGAGGAGAAGGCGGCGGCCAAACGGATCTTCAGGCAGGCCAGAGAGGCGGGCAAAAAGGCCAGTCTGCTGTCTCAGCAGAGGCCTAATATTTTTACCCTTTCAGCAACCAATATTGCACCAGGTGAGCAGGTGCGGGTAACGATCGAATTTCAGCAGACCGTGCATTACTCCGGAGAGGAGTTTGAACTGCGCTTCCCTATGGTGGTTGCACCCCGCTATATCCCGAATCAGTTGTCGCTGGATGAGGCAGCTTCCCTATCACCACCGGTGATTGCTGAAGGCGCCGGCCTGATCAATCCCCTGGCGATGGAGGTTCGGATCGATGCCGGTATGCCACTGTCACAGGTGGTCAGCCGCTATCACCGTATAGTGGAAGAGCGGAAAGAGCCGGGCGTGGTCCATCTTCGATTGGCGGACGGTGAGGTGCAGGCAGATCGGGATATTGTCATCAACTGGCGACCTAAGATCGGTGCAGAGCCGGAACTGGCCCTGTTTCGCGAACAGTGGCAGGGTCAGGACTATGCCCTGCTGATGCTGATGCCACCGGCGTCAGCAACAGCAGCGGAAGCGCTCTCCAGGGAGCTGGTGTTCATTATCGATCGTTCCGGATCGATGAGCGGTCCTTCCATGGCGCAGGCTAAAGCCGCCCTGAGACTGGCGGTCAGCCGTCTGCAGCCGGATGACCGGTTCAATCTGATCGCCTTCAACAATCGCAGTCAATCCCTGTTCTCCAATCCCCAGTCCGCAACCGACACCAATCAGCAGCGGGCGTTGGCTTTTATCGATCGGCTGCGAGCCGATGGAGGAACCGAGATGATGCCGGCCCTTGAGCTGGCGCTGAACCAGCAGGCCCAGATGGAGCGCTTGCGCCAGATTGTCTTTCTCACCGATGGCAGTGTGGGCAATGAGCCGCAACTGTTCTCCCTGATCCAGGACAAGCTGGGCGATAGCCGGCTCTTCACGGTCGGTATCGGATCCGCGCCGAACAGCCACTTCATGCAACGCGCCGCCGATTTTGGCCGTGGCTCGTTCAGCTACATTGGGGATATTTCCGAGGTCTCAAGCACCATGCAGGCACTTTTTACGAAGCTTGAGCACCCCAGCATGAGAGATATTCGGCTCGGCTGGCAGGGCCGGGGAGAGTTGGATGTAGAGCCGGGGCGCCTACCCGACCTCTATCTTGGCGAACCTCTGCTACTGGCCCTTAAAGGGAGCGACCTCGATGGTCTGCTGCAGGTCGTGGGTGAGCGGGATGGTGTGGCCTGGAGACGACTGGTCGATCTTGGCCAGGGTGAGACTCAGCGTCCAGGAGTTCATGCCCTGTGGGCCAGGGAGCGGATCAGATCGATCATGGCCTCGACCACCACGACCACGCCTCAACAGCGGCGTGAAGCGGTCCTGAAAATCGCCTTGGAGCATCAACTGATCTCACCCTATACCAGCCTGGTGGCCGTTGAGAAGACCCCGGTGCGTCCTCAGAACGAGTCACTTCACGGTGGTGATCTACCGGTCAGTCTGCCCGCCGGCTGGTCTGCGCAGGCGGTATTTGGTCGCCTGCCCAGGACGGCTACCGGTGCACCGCTCAATCTGTTGCTCGGTATCGGTCTGTTGGGCCTGGCCTGGATAACCCTGCGTTTCGCTTCGAGGATCACTGGCCGATGGGTTTGAGAGTGGCTCAGGCAATGGCCTTGCTGATGGCGCTATTTGGCTGCGGTATGGTGGTAAACGGGCTCTGGATCGAAGCCAAGGCCTGGCTCGCCGAGGGGTTGATCGATCTTGCCTGGCAGCGGACGCTGAACGGTCAGCGGCAGGTGACCCCCTGGCCCTGGGCCGATACCTGGCCGGTAGCCCGGCTCGAATCACCCCGCCTTGGGGTGAGTCGTCTGGTGCTGAGTGGCGACAGTGGCTCAACGCTGGCCTTTGGTCCGGGCTGGGCGGAACAGAGTACCCTGCCCGGTGGAGTGGGGCGCAGTTTTGTCTCCGGCCATCGTGATACCCATTTTCGTTTTCTCGAAGATCTGCAGATCGGTGATATTCTCAAGCTTCAGGGAGGTGATGGCAGAGAGATGGATTATCGGGTGGTTGAGCGCCTGGTGGTGGATCAGCGGGCCGGTTGGCAGATCCCCCTGACTGGCCCTCAGGAGCTGTTGCTGATCACTTGCTTCCCGTTTGATGCCCTGATGCCTGGAGGGCCTCTTCGCTACATTGTGCGTGCTGAAATCACCGGTTGAATCCACATTTGTGAGCGTTTCAGGTTAGAATCAAGTATCCGTCACCATCGGGTCGGCTATCCGCTCCGATGGTGTCGCACTGGAATCGTCAAATAGTTAAAAAACCGTCGATGAAGCCGATCCGAATCTTCCGCCATATGGTCTGTAAACCTCCGGGCTATCTGGGGGACTATCTGCAGCAACGATCCATACCCTGGGAGTTGGTTTGTGTGGATGAGGCCAATCCGGTCCCCCAGAGCACGGATGATGTCTCCGCACTGGTCTTTATGGGGGCGGGTGTGAGTGTCAATGACCAGCTCTCCTGGATGGAGGGGGAGCTGGCACTGATCCGCAAGGCGATTGAACAGGATCTGCCGATCCTGGGGATCTGTTTCGGCGCCCAGATGATCAGTCGGGCGCTGGGTGGTGAGGTGACCCGGGGTGACGACATGGAGATCGGTTGGCATCCGGTGCGGGGGATTCCGCAGCATGACCAGGCGGGCTGGCTGCAGGGCTTGCCGGAGCAGTTCATGGCCTTTCACTGGCATGCGGATACCTTCACTTTACCTGCCGGCAGCCGATGGATCATGGAGAGTGACTGCTACCCCCACCAGGGATTTGCCTTGGGGGATCATCTGGGCCTGCAGTTTCATCTGGAGATGACACAGCCGATGATCAGGAACTGGATTGAACGATATGGCAGCGATCTGGAGACTCACACGACCTGTCGCCAATCTGTCGAGACTATCTTGAAGAATCTGGATCTGCAGATTGACCGGCTGCATGAGATCTCCGCTATTATCTACGGTAACTGGCTGAACAGAGTGCTATGCAGGGTATGAGGTTTTGGATTCTACTACTGGTTTCTGGCTGGGCACTGGCTGCCCAGGCCTCTTCCAATGCGCCACTTGAGGCTGTCATGGAGCGGTTGGATGGGGATGCCGGGCAGCGTATCGCCGCCCGTTTCGAACAGGTCGGTGTCGATTTTCCGCCCCAGCGGGTGCAGCTGATCGCATTGAAAGAGAGCCGCCGTCTGGAGCTGTGGGCCTATTCACAACAGCGTTGGTGGTTCATCCACGACTACGCGATGTTTGCCGCCAGCGGTGAGGCTGGACCCAAGCTGCGGGAGGGTGACAAACAGGTGCCGGAAGGTTTTTACCGCATCGTCGGCCTCAACCCCAACAGCCATTTTCATCTGTCGATGAGGCTCAACTACCCAAACGCCTTCGATTGGGTGCAGGCGGGTCGTGAGGATCGTCATAAACCCGGCTCGAACATCTATATCCACGGTAGTGCCTGGTCGGCCGGTTGCCTGGCCATCGGCAATCACTACATCGAGGAACTTTTCTACCTGGTGGCCAGGCTGGGTGTGGAGAAGGCCGCTGTGCTGATCGTCCCCTATGATTTCCGCAGCCGGGCAATCACGGCGACAGAAGAGCCTGCCTGGCTGGATGATCTCTACGGCTATCTGAAATTGCGCCTGGCTAAGTTTCCGTTGTCAGAGAAGCGGTTAGGCTGTGGTTTGGGTTGCACCAGGGTTGGCTATGGAGCGCAATTGGCACCAAATTGAGCCTACCCGGCGTTTGTTGTAAAACTCACCTCAGGCAGGCTCACTGCGTGTGACGTTGAACGGGCTGACTAGCCGCGCTGCAGACTACTTCAAATTCGCCAGATAGGTCGCCACAGCCTCCATGTCCTGGTCATTCAGGCGGATGGCAACGCCAGTCATCCAGACATTGGTCCGTTTGCCGGTACGATCCCGGAACTCTTTCAGCATCTTCACCACATAGTCGTAGCGCTGACCAGCCAATCGGGCATAGCCCTCCTGACCCCGGCCATTATCCCCATGACACTCCACACAGACCTCTTTGTAGATCCGCTGGCCTTCCTGCATCAACTCCGGTTTACCACCGCCGGAGAGTCTCATATCCATCTCTGCATAGTAGATGGCAATTTTGATCTTATCCTCAAGGGTGAAGGTTTTGGCCAGATTGCTCATCAGATAGTCGTTGCGACGACCATCGCCGAAGCGTTGAAACTGATCAACGATATAGACTGGATTCTGACCTGCCAGATTGGGCGTCAAAGGTTGTGTGGCCATACCGTCATCGCCATGGCAGGTATTGCACAATACCGTCCTGTTGCGGCCCTCTTTGGCCATACGCTTCTTCATTTTTTCATTGTTGGCAATCTCGGCAATGCGCTTTTCGAGCATGTTTCTCAGCTGCATCGCCTGATCGGAATCCACCTCTGCGATCACTGCCTGTTGCGCCGACAACAGCAGAAACAGAAGGGGGATAGAGAGTAATGGCTTAAAATAGCTAGACATCGCTTGCATACTTATTCCTAACGCTGTTCAGTGTCCATGTCAGTATTTAGCGACCGTCGTTTTTGAGACTTGATTCACGAAATTGAATTTTAGGCATTAATTGCCTGAAATCATCGATTTAATTCAATTTTGCAAAGCCATAAACGGGAACTGCCGGGCTTTTTTGCCTGTCGGCTAGGGTATCATGCCGCCTGGAACGCGTGCACAGTGGAAAACCTTCCAGCCGCGACTGATTGACTGATAGTACCGGAAACCTGATTCAGCATGGCGAAGCCCCGTAAAAAATCCGTTCGTAAACAGCGCAAGCCGAAACGGGGTGTTTCATGGCGGCGTTGGCTGTGGCTGATGGTGATCACCCTGATGCTGGCCATGTTGTTGTACACCCTCTACCTGGATCGGGTGGTTCAGGCCCGCTTTGAGGGGCAGCGCTGGTCTCTACCAGCCAAAGTCTACGGTCGTTCACTCGATCTCTATCCCGGCGCACCGGTGACCCTGAACCACCTGGAGCAGACCCTGTTGGGACTGGGGTACCGTCAGGCCAAACACCCGGATCGGCCCGGTGAATACTCCAGCTACCGGGGTCGGGTGCTGCTGCGTACCCGGGCATTTCGCTTTCCCGATATCGATCGCCCCAGCGACTATCTGGAGGTCACTTTGGGCAGCCAGGGGGTTAGGTCCCTGAAACGGGCATCGAGCGGTGAACCAGTTGGCCACTATCGCATCGAACCCAGGCTGATCGGCAGTCTCAGGTCCGCCCATGGTGAGGATCGTATCCTGATGAGCCGGGATGAGCTCCCTGAACGGTTGGTTGCTGCCCTGATCGCTGTGGAGGATCGGAATTTTTATCACCACTTCGGTGTCGATCCGATCGCGATCGCTAGAGCTCTGTGGGCCAATCTGAGAGCCAAACGTGTGGTGCAGGGGGGGAGTACCCTGACCCAGCAACTGGTCAAAAACTTTTTTCTCAACCCGGAGCGGAGTCTGTGGCGTAAATTCAATGAGGCGCTGATGGCGGTGATTCTCGATTGGCGCTACAGCAAGGATGAGATTCTGCAGGCCTATTCTAATGAGATCTATCTGGGGCAGCAGGGTGGTCGCGCAATCCACGGTTTTGCGCTGGCCAGCCGTTTCTATTTCAACCGTCCGCTCGAGGAGCTCGATCTGCCTCGTGTGGCGATGCTGGTGACGCTGGTGCGTGGACCCTCGGCCTACGATCCCAGGCGTCACCCGAAACAGGCCAAACAGCGCCGCCATCTGGTGCTTCAGCTGATGCGTGATCAGGGGGTGATCGATGCCCAGCAGGCGGCCAAGGCTCAACAGGCTCCTTTGGGTGTTGAGCAGGGTAGTCTGCACAGTTCCGGCAGCCCGGCGTTCATGGATCTGGTGAAGCGCCAATTGCGTCGGGACTACAAAGAGGCGGATCTGAATGCGGGTGGCTTAAGGGTCTTTTCAACCCTCGATCCCTGGCTTCAGGAGCGCGCGGAACTGGCTTTGTCAAAACAGCTCAAAGCGCTGGAAAAGGCACGGGGGATAGCCGCAGGCAGTCTGCAGGGTGCCGTTACCCTGGCCGATGTGGAGACGGGTGAAGTGACGGCACTGGTCGGTGATCGAAACCCCCGCTACGCAGGATTCAACCGGGCACTCGATGCGGTACGGCCTGTTGGTTCGCTGATCAAGCCAGCGATCTATCTCAGTGCCCTGAACCAGCCGGGACGCTATCAGCTGTTTACACCCCTGGAAGACAAGCCGATTCGCATCAAAGGGGCCAATGGTGAGATCTGGGCGCCGGATAATTACGACAATCTGATCCATGAGGATGTCAATCTGCAGCAAGCTTTGGTGGAGTCGCTGAATCTGGCGACGGTCCATTTGGGGCTCACTGTCGGCTTGAAATCGGTGCTCGACAGCCTCTACCAGCTGGGTATCAGACGGCCGATCTCCGCCTATCCCTCCCTGCTGCTGGGTGCGGTCTCACTGTCGCCTCTTGAGATGACCCAGATGTACCAGACGCTGGCAAACGGAGGCTTCAGTGCGACACTGAAGTCGATTCGGGAGGTTACCGACAGCCAGGGCGAACCGCTCTCCCGCTACCCTCTGGAGATCGAGTCCAGAGCCGATAGCAAAGCGGTCTATCTGTTGCGACAGGCGCTCCAGGAGGTTACCCGCAGCGGTACCGGTAAGGCGTTACAATGGTTATTGCCGGCTAACATTACAGTCGCCGGCAAGACCGGTACCACCGATAAGCTACGCGATAGCTGGTTTGCCGGCTTTGACCGTCGGCGGGTATCGGTGGCCTGGATCGGTCGTGATGACAATGCGCCAACCGGATTGACAGGCTCATCCGGCGCTATGCGGGTCTGGGCAGAACTGATGAACAGTATCGGTATCCAGTCACTGCTCGAGGATCTGCCAAGAGGCGTTGAGATGGTGGCCATAGATCCGGTTTCCGGGCTGCGGGGTGAGGGGTGTCGGGGTGCGGTAGACTATCCTGTTATCAGCGGGTCGATCACACTGGATAACGCGCCCTGTGCCAATAGCCATTCACTCATGGATGACGGGGTGGAGTGGTTGCAGGGTTTGTTCAGATAGTCTTAGCACCTGTTAACAGGCCCTAACCTGAATGGCACTTAACTTAAGCACTAATACTCATTGCATCTCGTTTTATCAGAGGGTTTTGGTGGGGCATGGCCCCACCCTACACCATGAATTCAACAGTAGGGTGGGGCCATGCCCCACCAAATAACGCTTAAGTAAGCCCCATTCGGCCCTAGCCTGTGTGTTGGCCCGGTCGTATAGTTTACTGTATTACATTTTACAAACGGCCACCCTTGGATTTTATTCTGTTGATGGATTGAGTGATGCGAAATGCGAAAGCAGTGGAAGATAGGCTACAATCCCGCCTGGACCTCAATCTCAATTCCGGGAGTTAAGGCTTGAGCGTATACGAAGCTGACAAGTTGATCAGTCAGGCCAGGGTACTGGCTGCCGAGTATCGGCGTACCATGGGTAAGCCGCTGCCTGGCATCAGTAATGAAATTGCCGAATTCGATGCGATCAAATTATTGCAGCTGGAGCCCAACAACACGCCAGAGGGGGGCTTTAACGCCATTGATCCTGAGCGTGACGGTAAACGCATCCAGATAAAATCCCGTACCATTTTCGATGAGAGCAAATCGGGACAGCGCATTGGTCAGCTGAAGCTGGAGAAGAGCTGGGACAGTGTGGTGCTGGTCCTCATGGATGAAGATTATGAACCCTATGAGATCTATGAAGCGGAACGGGAAGAGATTCTCGAATATATCGAGGAGAGCAGTAGCAACCGGGCCAAACGGGGGGCGATGTCAGTGGCCCGATTCAAAATCATTGGAAGACTCGCCTGGACCAGAGAGAGTGGTCTTGAAGAGGAAGTCTGGGATAACCAGTCAGATTGAGTTTTCTCACCCGATAGGTCGACACATTTTATCGCAGTACCCAGCTTTTCAATCCAATGCATCCTCCAGTCACTGAATCATGAAAGAGATTGCCGAGATCTTCGCTCCTGAAGGCTGGCTTGCCAGTCGTATCGAGGGTTTCTCCTATCGGCCGCAGCAGCAGGAGATGGCACAGCAGGTTGCTGAGATCATGCAACAGGGTGGTGTGCTGATCTGTGAAGCGGGAACCGGGACCGGCAAGACCTTCGCCTATCTGGTGCCGGCACTGATGTCCGGGCGCAAGGTGGTCATCTCCACCGGCACAAAAAATCTTCAGGATCAGCTCTATCACCGCGACCTGCCAAAGGTGCGTCAGAGCCTCTCCAGTCCGGTCAGTACGGCACTGCTGAAAGGACGCTCCAATTATCTCTGTATCCATCGACTGGAAAACACCCTGGTGGAAGAGATACGTCTGACCAAACAACAACTCGGACAGTTGCAGGAGATCCGCGAATGGTCCACCGCAACCAAAAGCGGTGATATCGGCGACATGTCGGAGATTCCGGAGGATGCCTCGATCTGGCCGGTGGTCACCTCCACCACGGACAACTGTCTGGGACAGGAGTGCAGCGCCTACAGCAAATGCTACCTGGTAGAGGCAAGAAAACGGGCCCAGGAGGCGGATCTGGTAGTCATCAATCACCACCTTCTGTGTGCAGACCTGGCGCTCAAAGAGGAGGGCTTTGGTGAACTGCTGCCCAGCGCCGACTGTTTTATTCTTGATGAGGCCCATCAGCTGCCGGAGGTGGCCGGCAACTTTTTCGGCGTCACCCTCAGTGGTCGTCAGCTGAATGAGCTGGCCAAGGATTGCATCACCGAGTATCACAAGGAGGCCAAGGATACCCCGCAACTGATGGATCGTGCAGAGGCGCTGAAGCGGGCATCCCAGAATCTGCGGCTGGCTTTCGGTCTGGAGGTGCGACGTGGCGCCTGGTCCGATCTCTCAGACAATCCATCGGTCAATGTGCAGTTGGAAAATCTACAGCAGGCGCTGGATGATCTGCTTGAAGCACTGACTGCCATCGAAGGTCGGGGTAAGGGGCTGGACAGTATCAAGGAGCGTTGTGAAGTTCAGATCCAGCGGTTACAGGGGCTGTTGGATGATCAGGCCGAGGAGTCGATCCGCTGGTATGAGACCCAGCGCCAGAGCTTTCGCTTGAATCGCACCCCATTGGATATCGCGAATATCTTTCGTGGTGTGATGAAGGCTCACCATGCCGCATGGATCTTTACCTCGGCGACCCTGGCGGTTGGTGACAGCTTTGATCACTTCGCCAACCAGCTGGGTCTGCAGGAGGCGAAGACCCACTGTTGGGACAGTCCCTTCGACTACCCAAGGCAGGCTGTCTGGTATGTCCCGCAGGGTCTGCCGGAGCCTTCGGATGCGAACTTCAACCGGACCGTCTCGGATCTCTCTCTGCCGATCCTCGAAGCGAGTAACGGACGGGCCTTTCTGCTCTATACCAGCCACCGGGCTCTGCAGGAGGCGGCGGAGTATCTGCAGGATAAACTCGACTATCCGATGCTGGTGCAGGGTACGGCCCCACGCACCGAGCTGGTGGAGCAGTTTCGTGAACTGGGGAATGCGGTGTTGTTGGGGACATCCAGTTTCTGGGAAGGGATCGATGTGCGTGGTGAGGCACTCTCTTGTGTCATTATCGACAAGCTGCCCTTCGCCTCTCCCGGCGATCCGGTATTGCAGGCCCGCATCGATGCGCTGCGCCAGCAGGGTGGTAATCCTTTCATGACCTTTCAACTGCCCCAGGCGGCAATTGCCCTGAAGCAGGGAGCGGGTCGTCTGATCCGGGATGAGACTGATCGTGGGGTGCTGGTGATCTGTGATCCGAGATTGCTGAACAAGCCCTACGGTAAAGTCTTCATCCGCAGTCTGCCGCCGATGACCAAGACCCGGGATCTGAGTGTTGTGCAGCGGTTTTTCTCATTGATGGGGGTACTGCAAAAACAGGCAGAGTAATGATTAGATCACCGGGTTAACAAGCACTGGTAAACGTCGACCACGATCAGTTGTCTATAAGTTCAATCCACATTGATCGATGATCATGAAGCTGCTCGATGACAAATTTCTGCTGTTACTGGCCGCCCTACTGGGTATAACGTTGGCCGCCTTTCTGTACGGGATTTTTCCCTATCCCTTTGGGCTGATAGTTCTGTCGATAATGATCTTTGCCAGGTTACTGTCTCTGCGGGGCTGAGAGCTCATCCGCTTCAATTCGTACCGTGACTATTGCGCATCAGTAGATCCATTCTTTGCAACAGTTGCTGTTTCTTGTCACGTATCTTCGCCAGGCCATCTGTCAGATCCTCTTCGTTACCCTGTTGTTTCTGTTGATAGAGCTGCTTCGCCTGCTCATGCATCTGCTGATGCAGGGCGACAATCTGCTGATAGGCCGTAAGATGGTCATAGCGTTGTCCGTCACTGTAGAGCCAGTCGCCGAAGCGGCATTGGTGATGATCCAGTTCCGGAAACTCAATCTCCTCACTACGCAGGGCCTCCTCCAGTGTGTTGATCCAGGCGCGGTGCTCACTGGCTGCAAACAGTAGCGACAGGTCATCGCGACTCAATCTTAGCTGATGCTGCCAGGTTTCGAAGGGACGCCACTCTTTAACCCAAGCGGGAAACTCAGCTGCCGGCATAGGTTTGGCAATTCCATAACCCTGAGCGTGATCACATCCCAGTTTGAGCAGCAGCTCTCCATGTTCAGGGGTTTCCACGCCTTCGGCAATGACGTTGCGACGAAACGCTGTGGCCATGCCAAGAATGCCCTCCAGAATCGCCAGATCATCCGGATCGATCAGCATATCCCGCACAAACGACCGGTCGATCTTGATGGTGGTGGCGGGCAGGTGCTTCAGATAGGAGAGTGAGGAGTAGCCGGTACCAAAATCATCGAGCGCGAAACTGACGCCGAATTCGAGACACTCATGTATGATCTTGGAAACATGATTCATGTCGTCCAGTGCACTGGTTTCAAGTATTTCAAGCTGTAAGCGATCGGATGCGATTGCGGGATAGCGCTGCACGATCTTTTTCAGTTGATCAACAAAGTCAGTTCTCTGCAGCTGTCTGGCACCGATATTGACGCTGACAGAAGTCTTCAATCCAAGGTCATCCCATTGGCTTAGCTGGGCAAGTGCATTTTCCAAAACCCACTCGCCCATCTCTACGGCGATATCATGATCCTCAATGACCGGTAGAAAACTGATCGGCATCAGTAGCCCCTGTTGCGGGTGCTGCCAGCGTATCAGTGCTTCCACACCAATCACCTGACCGCTCCTCATACTGACCTTCGGTTGGTAGTAGAGCTCGAACTCATTGTCGAACAGACCTTCTCTTATCCGCTGCAGGTCCTCCTTCTTGCCTCTCAGGCTCCTGTCATACTCAGTATCAAAGAAGCTGTAGCGGTTCTTACCCGCCAGTTTTGCCTGATACATGGCCTGGTCCGCCTGTCGTAACAGCTGATCCCCACCCACCTCTTCATCCTGGGGGTAGAGGGTTACTCCGATGCTGGCACTGACTTGTATCAGCTGGTTCTGTTGCTGGATTGGCCGGATGGCGGCTTCCATCAGACGGCGCAACATGGGATAGCAGGCTTCCCGGCTTTCGATATCACTGAGTACGGCGACAAACTCATCACCGCCGAATCTGGCGATGGTGTCCCCTTGCCGCAGAGCGCTCTCGAACCGCTTCGACATGCCGATCAGTACCAGGTCGCCCACATCATGCCCGTATCGGTCATTGATCTCCTTGAATCCATCCAGGTCGATATAGATCACGGCCAGTCTTTGTTCCCGGCGTTTCTCCTGATGCATCGCCTGGGTCAGACGGTCACTCAACAGCGCTCGGTTTGGTAGTCCGGTCAGCAGATCGTGGTTGGCGTGGTGTTCCAGTTGCAGCTGGTGCTCTTTCTGCAGGGTGATGTCGGTACAGACGCCGACCCAACGATAGGGTTTGTTATCTTGGTCGAGTAACGGCAGGGCATGATCCTTCCAATAGCGATAGCTGCCATCGGCATGTCGAATACGGTACTCGTACCTGATCTCCTTGGTCGAGTTGCGGTGTAACTCGACACTGTTCCGCATCAGCTGCAGATCCTGCGGGTGGATCAGTTGCAGCCAGCTTTGGATGTCGTCAGTCAAAAAGCCTTTTTTGTATCCAAGAATCTGATCCACATCCCCATACCACTTCAGTTCATCAGTCTCGACATTCCACTCATAAATCAGATCGAAGGCTGCTTGACCCGCAATCCTGAAGCGCTGTTCACTCTCCTTCAAGGCATCTTCAGCCCGTTTCTGCTCAGTAATGTCCAGTGAGATGCCGCAGAGCGCGTAGGTGGTGCCGTCATCATGCCTGAGCGGCAGTTTGGTAGATTGATAGACTGCGGTCTGACCGGTTTGTGGTACGGTGTTGGTTTCAACGGCGCGTACCGCCTCACCCTGCCGTAAAACCTTTTTGTCATTGATGCGTATGGCTGAGGCGCTAGACTCATCAAAGAACTTCTCATCGCCGTAGCCGATAATCTCATCCATCTCGGCATGCCAGAGGTCACGCACCTGCCGATTGGCAAACAGATAGTTACCATCCATGTCTTTGAGATAGATGAAGGCGTCCACATTGTCGAGTATCGTGCGCATCTCCTGTTCGCTTTTGATCAGCTGCTCACGGACTCTTTCGATATCTGTCAGGTCCCGGGCGATTGCGATCAGGTATTTGACGCTGTCCTGTACGACCAGCTGGGCATTGACCTCCATCGGGATCAGCTCACCGTTTTGATGTCGGTAGTTGCTCTCATAGACAGAGGTTTTAGTCGCTTCAAGCTGGTGAATCATTTCATGCCACTGCTTTTTATCATCGATTTTTCCATCAATCTCCCAGACACGCATCTGATGCAGATCTGTGAGACGATAACCGAGACTGCTGTAGGCGGCAGAATTGACATCCAGGAAAGTGCCATCTTCGGCATTGATGATATAGATACCATCATTGGATTGGTCGAGTAGTTTCCGAAAGCGTTCCAGCTTCTGTTCGGCGTTTTTCCTGTCGCTGATGTCTTTGATATATTCGATGATATTGATCACTTGACCTGAATCATCCTTGACCGGATAGACTGAGAGCTCGAACCATCCTCTCTCTCCATTGTTCAGGGTTACCGGTATAACATCCGTTTTTGGCAAACCGCTGTTGATGACTTGATGGCTTGGGCAACTATCGCAGAGCTCATCCCGGTCACGAAAAATCTGGTAGCATTTGCGGCCTGCCAAAGGCATAAGATGTCTGTAGTGCTCCTCCATCCAGCGATTGGTTCTGATGATATTGAAGTCGGTGTCCAGCACGATGATGCCATCCTGAATGGCATGGAAAACATCCTGCAGAAAAGTTTCACTGTCGCGTAGTGCAAGTTCGGTCTGCTTGCGTTCGGTAATATCCTGGACGATACCGGAAAGCCTTTCCGGATTGCCTTTATCATCCAGTACCCGTTCGGCTTTGCAGTAGAGCCAGAGTTCATGGCTTTCAGGTAGTTGACTCTTGACGCGATACTCTATCTCGTGTTTTTGGCCACTGTCGATGGCATTTCTCAGTGAGTCGGATACCGCTGGCCAATCTTCAGGATTGACGATCGTCGAGAGGAATTCGGGGCCCACCTCCTGCTTCGGATTGAGACCGAGCATGTTGTAGATATCGTCAGACCAGAAGGCCTTGCCTGACTTGATATCTATCTGCCAATAGCCGAGATGGGCTGTCTCCTGCGCCTCTTTGTAGGCGCGACGACTCTCTTTCAGTGCGGTCGCCATATGGTGCTGGTCGGTGTTGTCAAAAATGACACCAGCCAGTTTGATCGGTTTACCCGCTTCGTTCTTTACGACTCTGACCAGGTCCAAAACCCAGATGACATCCCCATTCTGCTTGCGCATTCGATATTCAAATGAGTGATCCCTGCCTGCTTTGGTTTCCGCGGAACAGAATGAGCTGGCAAATTCCTGATCCTCTTCGATCACCATATCGAGCCAGGACTGCATATCGGCCCAATCACTCAGGGGGTATCCCAATATACGTTTCGCATTGGGAGAGACATAGTTGAACAGGCCTGTGCTCAACTCCAACTCCCAGGTGATGGCATTCACGTTCTCCAGCAGGGAGAGATAGATACGGTTCTGCTTGCGGAGTGTGTTTTCAGCCTGTTGCCTTGCGGTACTGTTGCGGAAGACGGCGTGGACGTAGTTTCCATCAGGTTCGTGAATGATGGTTGAAGTCACCTCTCCGATGAGGATTTCACCGCTGCTGGTGATGAATTCGTTTTCGAACTTGATCTCAGTATCCCTGGAAATCATCTTGAATGCCGCCCGGCTTATTTCCACAACATCAGGTTTGTCGGGGTGCAGTTGTGAGATATGCAGCCGGCAGAACTGCTCTGGTGAGTAGCCGAACAGTTTGCAGACTGCGGGATTGACGTCGAGGATCTTTCCCTGCAGATCATGGACGATGATGCCGTCACCCGCCTGCTCGAACAGATTACGGTACTTCTCGTTGCGTTTGTGATCTTTGAGATTGGCTCTGGTGGTATGGAAAAACCAGAGGTAGATGACCAGTCCCAGTAATATCAACAGGACAAGTAGGAGTAGTGTCTGTACCGATGGAAAAGAGAGATCAGTCATTAAATCAGAGCGTTGTACGGTTGAGCCCATGCAAAATGCTGAAATCCATTTCAAAACTGGAAAATTCGCTTATGTTCTAATCATAGCGACTGCAGCAGGGAATTCTGAACGAATGAATATCTTTCTAAATATCAGAATGTTGCGAACTTCTTAATTTAAATTGAGGTTAGCGCTAAGATCGCAACAGGTCCGTTCCAAGATGTATGAATTATAGTCAGGTGCTGATTGAGCGAAGTGGTCATATCAAGCCAGTCATAGGCGCTGGTAGTGATCTGTTCCCTGTATTGTGCAGAGCAGGAGCTCAAGGGTGAGGGTGGTTTTCAAGGGGATAGAAAAAGTAATAGCGCTGCGTGTAAGGACAGACAGGAGTTTGAGCAGCTGGTCCCGGATAAAGCGGTACCTATCTCGCTTACACAGAATCTATCTGATTATCATCACCTCTTCTCAGTCAGGTAAGGGTCCAAAAAATACCCTGGGCGGGGGTCCCCCAGGGTATCAAACGATAAAACAAGGATTACCTTGATTTACTGTATGACTGAATCACATGAGTATTCGGTCTATTCCAGTATCTATTCTTCATATTGCTCAGGTATCCGTACTCATCTTATCGTAATCAGTTGCTCAAAGCGGAACTGTAGCTTCTGTCAATCACAGGAATATGGTGGTCCAGCCAGTTCTTGATAAATACCATAGTTCCATCTTCTATTTCTGCTTCGCCGGCGTGAAACTTTTCCTGAAGATCGGCACAGGTTTGTACCAACTGTTTATGCTCCTCCTTATGGGCATCAAGCCCTTTGTAGCCACGCTCCTCCATTAAACGCTCTTCAGTTTCAAAGTGGACCACAACGTAATCGATCAGGTTGTCCAGTGTGGCGCCAATATCCTGGCGTGCGCCGGTGGAGACCGCATCGTTCAAAGCGTTTACGCGATTGAAAAGCTCCTTATGCTGTGTATCACAAACATCCACTTTGGTGCTGTATTTTTCATCTATCCATTGCATTAAAGCCATGCTTTACTTCCTCTTTTAGGTTATTTCCATATGTTGATTCATTAAATGAACATCTCTGTCATGATTGCCGCTGGCTTCATTTGTGGAATAGTAATAAGAAGCCAACCCTTACCGTCTTTTATAAACAGCAATGCGATTCACTCATGTTAGTTGTTGTTTAGAGTGTCACGACTACAGGCGCTTTGCTGGTCAGTTTATTCAGAGTGACAATTAATGAGTGGTTGCAGTCGCGTTGAGTGAAACTGGGTTGTCCGCGAAATCGCTAAGATTGCGGTAGTGGAATAACGGGAATAGTTAGATTGGGTTTCCATTTTCAATATAACAATCCATGATGTAATCAGTAGGCGATTAAATGAACGATAACTTTTATATTCAATCCGCTATCGCGATGGGAAAGAGATTCTTATATAAAAATCTGCGCATGTAAAGCAGTTAAATTTTACACTGTAGCAAGTTGCTAAGCGGGGCTGAGAATGACTTGTTTTAAACGCCAATATCAATGTAGGAGCGGGCTAGTTTCTGTAGTGCAATGATATAGGCAGCCGTTCGATAATCCTCAATTTCAGGCATCCTTTTTCGAACATCGATAATCTCCTGTAAGGCGAGTCGCATACTGTCATCAAGGCCTGAACGCACCAGATCAAGTTCGTCGGCCCCTCTGGACAGATTGTCGCTGATCCAGTCCGGTACTTTCTCTCCACTGGTATGCTCCAAGGCGGCCAGAATGTGTCGTCCCCGCGATTCATCGAGTCGTCGTTCAATACGACCGAACCGCATGTGACTCAGATTGCGAATCCACTCGAAGTAGGAGACCACGACACCACCTGCATTCACATAGGCGTCCGGCAGGATGGTGATTCCGCGACTGCGAAGGATTCGATCCGCTTCGAAAGTGATTGGGCCGTTTGCCGCTTCCGCAATCAGATTGGTATGGATATTGGGCGCATTGCTCTCGGTGATCGCCGACTCCATGGCGGCCGGTATCAGGATGTCGCACTCATGTTCCAGTACCGAGGCGCCATCTTCGATAAACCGGCCGCCGGCAAAACCTTTCAAACCACCATGGGAACAGCGGTGATAGTAGGCTTCTTCGACATGTATGCCTTCTTCATTGACGATGGCGCCGTCACGTACAATGATACCGATGATCTTTGCACCATCCTCTTCGGATAGGAATTTCGCCGCGTGGTAACCCACATTGCCCAGGCCCTGGATGATGATCCGTTTGCCTTCCAGTTCCCCATCCAGGCCACAGGCACGCAACTCCTCTTTGTGGCGGAAAAACTCCTGCAGGGAGTATTGGACCCCACGACCTGTTGCCTCGGTACGCCCGTTCACGCCCCCGTGGGCGACCGGTTTGCCGGTGACACAGGCGAGCGCATTGATATCTTCCGGGTTCAGATGTTTATAGGTGTCGGCAATCCAGGCCATCTCCCGTTGACCCGTACCCATGTCCGGTGCCGGTACATTGGTGGAGGGGCTGAGGAAACCGGCACTTGCCAACTCACGGGCGAATCGCCGGGTGATCAGCTTCAGTTCACTGCGACTGTAGTTTTCCGGATTGATATAGAGACCACCTTTGGAGCCACCAAAAGGTACATCCACAATGGCACACTTATAGGTCATCAGGGCAGCCAGCGCCTCGACCTCCTGCTGATCAACCGATTCTGAATAACGCAATCCCCCCTTGGCCGGTAGCCGATGAATGCTGTGGACCGCACGCCAGCCGGTGAATACCTCCATCTTGCCACGGATCTCCACCGGGAAGCTGACCTGTAACACGGAGGTGCAACTCTTGATGGCATTGGCGATACCCGGCTCCAGATCCATATAGGCAAGGGCTCTGTCCACCATGTGGTCGACACTCTGTCTGAATGTCAGTCCTGTGGTTGGCTCATTCATCGATCGTTCTCCAGTATTTTATTGTTGTAGGGTTCGGCCACCGTCAACCGGGATGATCTGGCCGGTGATATAGGGTGCATCTCGATGCAGGAACAGCAGGGTGTTGACAATATCCGACTCACTGCCCGGGCGTTTCAGTGCAGTACGTTCGAGGATGGTCTGACGCGCGGCTTCACTCAATCCCTGTTCCGGCCAGAGAATCGCCCCCGGGGCGATACCATTGACTCTCACGTCGGGTCCTAATTCCCGCGCCAGCGACTTGATCAGCATGGCGTTGCCTGCCTTGGCCACCGAATAGATCGGATGAGCTTTGAGGGGTCTCAGGGCGTGAATATCGACCAGATTGACAATCGAGCCCTGTTGCTCACGCAACAGTGGCGCTGCCGCCTGAGAGAGAAAGAAGGGGGCTTTCAGGTTGCTGCCGATCAGATCATCCCATTCGACCTCTGTGGCCTCATCCAGCGGTGTTGGGTAGAAACTGGAGGCGTTGTTGACCAACAGATCGAGGCGGTTGTTGATCTGTTTGGTCTGATCGACCAGCTTGCCCAAACTTGCGGTGTCATTCAGGTCGGCCTGGGCCAGCCGTACCGAATCGGGCCGTTGTTGTTCCAGCTGCTGTTTGAGCTTTTCCGCTCCGGTTTTTGAATTTCTGTAGTGCAGCAGAATATTCATACCCTGATGGTGCAGCTCGGTTGCAATGGCGGCACCGATCCGGTGTGCCGCACCGGTGATCAAGGCGGTTTGGCCCGACAGAGAGGAATGACTTTGCGTCATTTGGTGACTCCATGTTTGAATGGTGTCCTCTACTCTAACGGATTCATATAGGTTTCTGAACTATGCCGGACTGTCTCAGCGCTCAAGCAGGAAATTCAACGCGGGCACTACCCATGCCGGATACCAAAGCGCAGGCTGTCAGTGAGCGTCTGATGCGACAGATTGTACGTGCCATAGAGCAATCCGGTGGCGCCATACCTTTTGATAGATTCATGGATATGGCCCTCTATGCACCTGGCCTGGGGTACTATGTGGCAGGTAGCCGAAAATTCGGTGATCAGGGGGACTTCATCACCGCACCTGAGGTCTCACCCCTGTTTGCCCAGTGTCTTGCCCGCCAGGTGGCGCCGATACTCGATCTACTGCCCTCAGCCGACATACTTGAGTTTGGTGCCGGCTCAGGCATTTTGGCTGCCGACCTGCTGGAGGCGCTTGCAGCGCTTGATCAACTTCCGGATCGCTACCAGATTCTGGAGGTCAGCCCGGAGTTGAAGAGCCGCCAGAAAGCCACGCTCGAGGCCAGAGTGCCTGATCTGCTGGAGCGGGTTGTTTGGTTGGAACACATGCCTGAGCAGTTCTGCGGTTGTGTGTTGGCCAATGAGCTGCTGGATGCACTTCCGGTAAGCCGGTTTCGTGTTGAGGATGGAGCCATACAGGAGTGTTTCGTCGTTCAGGATGGGGAGCAACTGAAGGCCAGCTATCGTGAACCGGTCACTCCGGGGCTTGAGGCTGCGATAAAGCAGTTGCAGGCTCAGTATGGTCCTTTCAAATCCAGCTATCACTCTGAGGTGAACCTGCGTCAGAGTGCCTGGATAAAAAGCCTGGCCCAGGCCATCAGTCAGGGGGTGGTGTTGTTGATCGATTATGGCTACAGCAGTTCCGAGTACTACCATCCACAACGTGATCAGGGCACGCTGATGTGCCATTACCGGCATCGTGCCCATAGCGATCCATTCCGTTGGGTCGGTATTCAGGATATTACCTGCCAGGTCGATTTTACCACCGCTGCCAAAGTGGCGGTTGAGTCGGGGTTCAGCCTTGGGGGTTATACAACCCAGGCGCATTTTCTGCTGGCCAACGGACTCGATAGCCTGCTGGCGGATTCCGATCCTGAGGATGTAGCCCGACACATGTCTCTGATGCAGGGGGTCAAACGGCTGACATTGCCGGCCGAAATGGGCGAGCGCTTCAAAGTGCTGGGCCTACTGAAAGGGTTACAACTCAATCTTCAGGGCTTCTCCATGCGGGATATGTGCGAGCGTCTGTAGTCACAAGCTGTTTGACGATCAATTGTTTTTTTACCTCAAATGAACGCGCGTGTTTTTTACCGGATGTTCCGGGCACATTCTGTGTCAGCATCTCACTGATTGGTTATTTTTTTCTGATCAGCCTTTTAGGGTCAATTGAATTCGTCTTGACCGCCCTGGCAAAAAGTAATCAAAGATTATCCATTTACGGACTGAAAAAAGACCCATTCGTGTTTTTTAAATTAATTTAACCCCACTGTCGACTTCTCTGCGTTAGCCCTAATGAAACACAACTCGTTTGGGAGCAAACAATGAAATTACGACAATTGAGCCTAACTCTCTCTGCCGCCATATTGAGCGGGCTGCTGGCGGCCTGTGGTTCGGCACCGGAGGCGGAAAGGGATCGGGTTACCGATGCCTCTGCGAAGCGGCATCAGCAGACGTTAAATGAAGCGGTACAGAGTCCGGCACCTGTTCAATCCATGCATCAGGATCAAGCCGAGATGGCGACACAGGCCCCGGCCCGGTTATCTCTCACCGGACAGGCTTACTCCAAGGCAAAAATCGCAGCCCTGCCGCAGCGGCACAGGCCAACCGCCGAAGTTGACCGGGAACGCTATGGTGAACTGGATGAAAATGGGATTCATTCGGTGGCCGATAGGCCTGTCTCCACCTTCAGTGTCGACGTGGATAGTGGTGCCTATGCATTGGTCAGGCGGTTTCTCAATCAGGGGAGGATGCCGCCCAGAGACCTGGTGCGAGCGGAAGAGCTGATCAACTATTTCAACTATCACTATCCCGCTCCTCATTCGGCAGAGCACCCTTTCAGCCTGACTACCGAAGTGGGAGCAACTCCCTGGAACAGGGATACCCGTCTGGTCCATATCGGTATTCAGGGTATCGCCACGGCCGCCGATCTGCGACCGGCCGCCAATCTGGTGTTTCTGGTCGATGTCTCCGGTTCGATGAGTGATCAAAACAAACTCCCATTGCTCAAATCCGCCTTCAAACTTCTGCTTAACCAGCTCACCGCGGAAGACCGGGTCAGTCTGGTGGTCTATGCCGGTGCATCCGGTGTGGTGTTGGAGCCGACGGCCGGGGATCAGCGGGGCAAAATCGTCTCAGCCCTGGCGCAGTTGGAGGCGGGTGGCTCGACCCATGGCTCGGCCGGTATCAAACTCGCTTATGAGATGGCGGATCAGGCCCGCATCGAGGGTGGCATCAACCGGGTGATTCTGGCGACCGATGGAGACTTCAATGTCGGTACGGTGGATCACAGGCGCCTTGTGGAGATGATCGAACAGCAACGCCAACGGGGCATCTCATTGACCACATTGGGCTTTGGGCAGGGTAACTACAACGACCATCTGATGGAGCAGCTGGCAGATAAAGGCAATGGCAACTACGCCTACATCGACAACATCAACGAGGCCAGAAAAGTTCTGGTGGAGGAGCTGAGTGCGACCCTTGAAACCATTGCCAAGGATGTGAAGATCGAGGTTGAATGGAATCCGGCACTGGTGGCTGAATATCGCCTGATCGGATATGAGAACCGCTTATTGGCTGCTGAGGATTTCAATAACGATAAGGTTGATGCAGGAGATATTGGTGCCGGACATAACGTGACAGCTCTGTATGAGATTGCGTTGCATGACAGTGATGGGCAGCGTCTCTCACCACGACGTTACCATTCGACCCCTGCCGAAAGTCATGAGAAGGCGGGGGAACTCGCCTTTTTAAGGCTGCGCTACAAACAGCCCGATCAACACCGGTCACAATTGATCACCCAGCCGATTTTTTTATCCGATCGAGAGCAACTGTCGACTACCAGTGAAGCCTATCGCTTCAGTGCTGCGGTTGCCGGCTTCGCCCAACTGCTCAGGGGTGGGCGCTATACCGAAGCTTTCGATTTTGATGATGCAGTGGCGTTGGCCAATTCGGCCCGGGGTGAGGATCGGTTTGGCTATCGCGGTGAGTTTATCCGATTGGTCAGATTGGCGGGTTCACTTGCAGCACCTCTGAGCCTGAACGAGTGAATGTTTGAGTTGCGTCCGCAAATGAACGCTAATGATCACAAATTTGCTTTCGGCTGATATGATCTGCTCCTGCTCAGTGGCGAATTCCATATCGTTGAAACAAGGCAGTAAAGGATTTGCATCGGTTAGGGTTCATCGGCGGACTATATTTTAGTTTTAAAATCCCATGAATAAGGTCTCAAAGGCATGAGTGACAAGGAGCAGAGTGATGAAGCGCTGTTTCGACTGTTCTGCAACGGGGATGACAGAGCATTCGAAACCCTTTATCAGCGCTATCGTCAAACGCTTTATCTGTTTTTGTTACGCAGCACCCACTGCACGGGGGATGCGGATGAGCTCTATCAGGATGTCTGGTCGAGAATCATCTCTGCCGCTAAACCGTTTGATGGCGGTTCATTCAAGGCCTATGCGTTTCGTATTGCCCGTAACCTGATCATCGATCGACATCGTCGTGCACATCTCACCTTGGTCACCGATCAGGGAGAGTTGCATGAGCCGGTCCAGCCGGGTAAGTCTGTGGAAGAGCAGATGCAGGATGAGGAGTGCAGTGAACGCATGAAACGTCATATCGGTCAACTCCCGATTGAGCAGCGGGAGGTGTTTCTGCTGAAAGAGGAGGCGGGTTTAACACTGGTACAGATTGCGGCAATGATTGATACGGGTCGAGAGACGGTAAAAAGTAGAATGCGATATGCCCTGAAACAGTTACGCCAACGGCTGGAGGAGTGCTTGTGAGCGAATCAGACAAGCTCCCGGAGGATTCGGGGCTCAACAGACTCTATCATGCCGGTCGGCATGAAGCGCCAAGTGAAGCACTTGATCAGGCTGTTTTGAACCAGGCACGCAAAGCGACAGCAAAGCATCGCAACCGCTGGATAGTACCGCTCTCATCAGCCGCTCTGCTGTTGCTTGGGATCGGTTTGTCGTTGCCGTTGATCGATCTGCGCAATGACATTTACGATCAACCACCGCGTCTACCAGCCCCGGCACCGCAGGCTGAATCGCGCTTTGAAAGTGATCAAACCTTACAAATACCCGCTCAAGCACCAGCCAGCAGTGCAATTGAGCTGCAAAAACGGTCTGAGCCGGTTCCTCAGGCCGAGTTGACTAGACCCCCCCTGATGGAGCAACGCGCCAGGGCAAAAGCCCGGGAAGGCGCAGCTGAAAGAAAACAGCTGCAAGAAGCGCCAGAGACAATCTTGCAGTCGATTGATTCTGAGAAAGCCCACAGGACGCCGCAACTCTGGCTGACCGAGATTGAAGCGCTGATCGAAGCCGGTCAGGATCAGGCAGCCAGGCGATCACTGGATGCTTTTATGGTGACCTATCCTGACTATCCGTTGCCGAAATCCCTGCAGAGCTGGCAATCCGCTCAATAGCTCTGGGGTGTGGCTGGCACCGTCAGATGTCAGTGAGCTTTTCGGCGGCGGTTTCCGCAGCATTGAGAATATAAAACAGCAGATAATCCATGGTGTTGATGCCGAGTATCCGCTCTGCCGCCTCTTCTCCGCGGCTGTCGAGAAACAGTAGGGTAGGGGTGACAAACACGCTGTATCGTTGCGAAAAAGCCGAGGCGGCGACACGGTTACCCTGGAAGTCGTTGACCATTTCACCCTCATCGATCAACAGCTCTCTCACCAGGGCTGTCTGTTCAAAGTCTCCGCTGATGCTCATCGGGTAGAGCACCTCCTCTTTCATCCGGTCACAATACCCGCAATGGTATTGTGAGATCAGTAATACAATGGGTAGCTTTTTCTGGTTGGCCTCTATTGCGAGTCTTTGAAAATCGTGGACCTGTGGAATGGCGCTTTGATCCGCAAACGCCGGGCTAAGGAGCAACAAACAGAGTATGAGCGTGATCGAAAGAGGCAACTTGGATCGGATTGGCATGGATTGAATGATTGCTATGGCGTATAGGGCGGGAAAATCAGTATATCGCTTTCAGCCGCCGTGTACAGACAGGCGTGCGGCGTCCTCACAGATGATCAACAAGCTTGGGCTTCAGGAATCCCCGATGCAGCAAAGCGCCTGTTGATTCGCCCGGTCAGTCGAGGGCTTCGTAGGATACCAGCAGAGAGTCCTGCAACAGCCTCTCGTACTCTTCCTGGGAATTATAACCAACAATCGGGTCGGCGAGCAGATTTCCATCCGGATCCAGAATCAGCAGAGTCGGTACCGCAAACACCTGGTAGCGATCCTTGAATTGACGGCTGCGAATCAGATCACCGTTGAAGTCGGTGATTTTTCCACCGGCATAGATATCAATCTCTTTGATCACCGGTGGATTTTGCTCGGTTGAATCCGAAAAGGGTTTGAGAACTTCCTGCTTCAAGCGGACGCAATAGCCGCAATCCTCGGATTCGAACACCACCATGATAACCGTATGGTTTTGTCGGGCCAGGGCTGAGGTATCCGCCCAATTGATAGTGGAGTTGAGGGATTCGGCAACACTCAGACCGCTGCCGAAGAGAAGAAACATCGAGATCAATAACTTCTTTATCATCAGAATTTACTACATGATTGATGACTTGGAAAGGTAGTATATACAAATTTTCTAATATTGCAATATATACGGTTTATATATACTCAGTATTGATTCCGTATGTGAAACATTTCACTTTTATTGAAGTATCGGTGTTAAAAAGATAGCAGTATGCTATAGCTGATGAGCATCGTGGTAAAACTTGTGCAGGTATCCGCAGGAATCCCTGAGCCGTTTTAGTCAGGCCCGGCTGTCAGCCCTGATTCACTCAACGACTTGCCGGTAACGGTCGAAGCGCTTTCGGTAGCCCTGGTCGGCCAGGTAGCGAGGAACATGACTCTGGATGGATTGGGGCGAGATGCCCAAGGTAAGGAGGCCGTTGTTTTTGCAGACACTGTCTGTCTGCAGTGAGAGGTAGTTGTCCATGGTAAAGGGCTTGCCAGGTAGCAGGCCAAGCAGCCTGGCCTGCAGGCGCGAGAGGCTGGGATTGAGCGGTATAATCAAACGGCGGAGCCCCAGCTGTCTGGCGCAATACCGGACCAACTCTTTCAAGCTGTAGACCTCCGGACCACACAGGTCATAGTGGGCCCCGGCCGTCGATGAGTCCTCAAGTGCGCGGGCAAAGGCTTCCGCTACATCACCTACATAGACAGGGGCGAAACGACTGTCAGGGGAGGCGAGTGGAAATATTCCGGGAGAAAGGCTCAACAGAGAGGCAAAGCGGTTGAAAAGTCCGTCTCCCGGGCCAAAGATCACAGACGGTCGAAAGCTGGTTACAGTCAGCGCTGAGCCACCATGGGTATGAGCGCGATTTTCACCCTCTCCCTTACTACGTAGATATTCACTGGAACCCTTGCCTGCATCGGCGTGGAGTGCACTCATATGCAGCAGCCGGGTCGCTCCGCTTTTGATCGCAGCCTCAACGATCTGATCCACCAGTGCCACATGAGTATCCATGAAACTGGCTTTGTTTGTCTCGTTGAGGATGCCTATAAGATTGATTATGCACTGACAACCGGCAAAGTGTTGCTGCAGGCTGGGTGAGTCAAATTGAGTGACTTTAACCAGTTCCACACCTGGGTAGACTTTCAATCCGGCATGGCGTTGTGGATGGCGGGATAGCAAGCGGCATGGGTAACCCCGCTTACTCAATACCGATACCAGTCGGTGACCGACAAATCCACTACCACCAAGTATACAAATTCGATTCATAGTCTGTTCCTTGATATCGGAATAGCGGGTTGATAATCAGAGCCTGGTCTCTTTATCTGTGCCTGGAAAGGCTCTTACAGAGTTGTGAATAGTTTGACAGGCTAGGCAAGACAACCTGTGCTTGGCTGCGAAATATTAACCAGATTGACGAAGATGGCAATACCCAGACGGCCAATCAACCCGGTAGAAATCAAACTATTTGATTGCCTGGATCGTTTTGATTGTCCGGATTGTTGCCTGACAGGTTACTTTTCCGGAAGATTGTCGGGCTCTTCGAGCAGATCCGTATCACTGGGTGGTTCGATTTGTGGTTGGGGGGGCGGGATCAGGGTTTGCGGGGGAATCGGGATAGGCAGCTGTTTGAACAGCAGCAATACACCTTCCCGGTTACGCATGATCATGCGGCCGCTATCGAGTGCATACTGGTAGGTCTGGCTCATACCATTCTCCAGGTCGTGCATGTGTAAAAGATCCCCATCGATCTGGTAACGCCCGTCACGGTATGTCTCAGTGTCGGCATAGACCCGAAAATAGCCATACATCACCAGTACGATCTCTCCACCTTGACCAATCCAGATGCCATCGACTTCAGAGCGAGGCTCGGTTGTGTAATGGGGAGGCATGGGGTAAGGCCCGGGAGGTTGTGTCGGTGGATAGTACTCCGGATAGGTTGGTGAGGCCCAGTAGGAGTAGGGATTCGGGTTGACCCGGTAGTTATCGCTATGCCAGTCGTCTCCCCGTTTATAGCGATGAGCCAGATCACCCATGGTGTCCATCATGGTGAGCATGGCGCTGCTCATGATGCTTGCTGCTGAACTTCCCGCATGGCTTTGGGATAGGCCCATCGGAAGCAGCAGGATCAACCAGATCAAGCTGTTCCTCAGCCAACCCATAGCACACTTTTTGCGTTTCAAATTGGAACGTTTGGCGTTGTACAAGCCATGAGATTGCCCGTTTATGTCAAGATTTACAGGCAACAAACACACTTTTTTTTCAACAGGATGATGGTCCATGACTTGTTCGCAGATTCCTTAAACAAGATCCAGCTTGATGGTGATGGAGGGCATTTTTTGAGATTCCGATATTCCGCGATGAAATCGATAGGTTTCGCTGGATTGTAACTCGCTGAACAAGCGCCTGTATGAAGCTTCGCATCAGTTCAGTCCGATTGCAGCACAATCTTGTCACGCCAATCGTTTCATACTGATGAGCAAGCCACACTCTGAACATACTATGGCTGCGGATAGATAATTGCAATCCATCGGCCAGGTTATGGACTTGGGGGTATTAACACCAATCCAATCGATCCCGCTGGGGTCGTTTAATGTCCAGTCAGGTGGGATGGGTGCGGTGAAGCCCGGCCGGATGAGCGAGCGATGATGCAGCTGGGTCTGTTGGATTGGCGTTAACTTGACCTAATAACGGTCGCCACACTGCAAAAATGCATGATATCATCGGATTATACTTTACAGTTCGCGACATACATTAATGACGATTGTTGTGATATTGTAATTTCTTTCAGAGCCTGTTCCTGTCTTTTAGACGATTTCTACGGGTTTTGGTTTTGTGTGAAGTGTCATCCTCGATACAGGATGCGCTTCGCAATCGAATGTTCACTCTGGCCGGTGGCTGCATTTTGATCTGGCCAGTTTGAGATTGCCCAAAATACTATGCCGTTACGGAGGCTTTTGATGAGTTCTCAAGGGGGAGCAGCAGAAGAGCGCAGAACCGTCACTCGAGATTTGATTGACAAGCTCTTGAAAGAGCGACAAGAGATGTTGGTCTTATTTTGTGAAGTGGCCGGTCTGGAGCCATACCATCGGTCTGCTTCATTGGATCAGCAGTTACAGACCTTTTGTCAGGTACTGATCGACTATACCGCATTTGGCCACTTTGAAGTCTTCGGTTATGTGAGTAACGGCAATGAGCGACGCAGCGGCGTCCTGCAGGTCGCCGAAAAAATCTATCCGGAGTTTGTCAGGGCGAGTGAAGTCGCAGTCAGTTTCAATGACCGCTATGATCTGTCTGACCATGAGTTACAGCTGGACCATTTATCGGAAGATCTTTGTCAACTTGGTGAAGAGCTGGCTGTGCGTATCGAACTGGAAGATCAGCTTCTGGCAACCATGCTTGATCGATAGTCCGGATTGGCCAAGCCTTGGTGTAACCCATTGCTTGTACAAAAAGTGATGCCCTACTTGGGATAAATGACATCACAGAACTGCCACTCATCCATCTGATTACTCCCCGTAAGCTATTGAGCTGCCTGCAAAGCAGGTAGTCGGAACAATAATTGATCGTTGTAATATTAAAACGCTGTTCACATTTCTGTTCCGATGTGAATAAATCTCATTTTGTAATATTTAATTAATTAACCTCTTCATCTAGACTCACTCTATGTAACTTGCTGAGTTTCATGATAGTTTTACTCTAGGGCCTGTTAACACTAATCCAATATGCCCTGTTGTGCCTGAAAAAGCGCCAATCAAGGCGCGAGGAGCGTAGTTTGGTTGTTCCAAATGAGTGACGAGCAACGCCGAGTGGCGCTTTTTCAGGCGCAACCCGAAGGGCTGGGTCTGTTTTTGCACCCAGCGGCGTTATCATTCGCTCATGTAGAATCACTACACCACGCTCATTCTGCCTTGCTGGGCACAAAAACAGTCCCAGCAGGGTATATTGGATTAGTGTTAACAGGCCCTAGCCTGGTTGGATACGAAGTTCATATCGGCAAATGCTTTTTGGGCTGATCCACCAGACCGTCAATCCACCAATACATTGAGGATTTGTATTACCTTGGGCGTTCAACCGAATGTTGGAGAATTTCTTGCGCCGCTACGACGCTGTCCCTCATGGCAGGTCAGTCTGGAGCAGTTTCAAATCGGCATCGATAATCGCCGTATCGATGTGGCGATCAGTCATCAATTCCGTAGCTCGTTGTTATCATTGGTTGAGAAGATTGTCCACGAAGATCTGGCTAAACATGGTTGGGCCCATACCGGACAATTCTCGTCCGGTGCGGATATCGAGAGTTTTAAATCAAACTATCGCAATGTTCTGCAAGGTGCGCTGGAACAGATTCATGCGAATGCGGCAGTCAAGGAACTGCTGCAATTGCTGCATCTGGTGCTAATCAAGTTGATGTTGGATGCACCGCAGAGTGCGCTATCGAAGCTGCGGGGACAGTTACAGCAGGACGTCGAATCCGCTGCCGATCTGCACAGTGGCCGAGCCATGGAGATGCATGATCGGATTGTCGGTCTCGCCCGCCTCGAACCAGGGATTCGTTACCGTACCTTGAGTCGACTGTTCAAGATCGTACAGCGCCTTGAATCGAAGGAGCTGCGCAAAATGCGTAAATCCGTTGTAGGTAGCTCCTGGGTGGTTTCCAAACGAATTTTGTTCAATCCGTTACTGCATCTTCCGGACCTTACCAGCGAAGAGTATCTGCTAAATCACTATCCGTTGCTTTGTGTCGACCGGGAAGGCGGCAACTACTTTGATCTGGCCAATCGCTATATCACCACAACCTACAGCGACTATCTTCCAGAATGGGCAAAGCCTCAAGCGTCTGAAGCCGATAACCCGAAATCGGGCGATACGACTCAGTTTCAAATCACCCAGCGAGAGCGTCATAGCGGGTTTTCAGATTTTCTTGAGGGTCAACGATTGCTGGAACGCAATCTCTCTGCAGAAGAGTTCAAAGAGATTTATGTCAGTTGGTTGGATGATCCGAGAAATATGGAGATGCTGCTTAAGCAGAGTGGCGACGCCAGGAGTGGATGGTTTTCCCGTGCTCCGGTGAAACAGGACAAAGGGCTTTGGGATAATTCCGAGTACAACAAAGTACAGCAACAGTTGAAGTCGAACCTGCTTAAACAGTTTGACCGATCCGGACTGACGCGTCGTGCGATTGCGGCCTATCGTACTGAAAAACTCTATCGGCAATTTAACGGTTTGATCTCAAATCGGGATATTTATCACTACCTGGTGGATGCGCTTCCGAAAAGAACGCTACTGAAAAAGCTCTCATCAACAGCCGACAAAGGTGCATCGGTTGTCAAGGCACTTGACGTGGTGCATGGGTATATCCGCCGCATGCCGGCAATCAAGCAACAGGGCTACGCGATACGCTACCTGAAGGATTTTCTAACCTTTCGTAGGGACCTGAAACTGGCCTACTATACCTATCAACAGATGAGCCAATTGAATATTCTGCAGGACAGCGAGAGCATTCAGTTGTCGCGGGATAACGGCAGTCTCTATGAGTTTCGTCTCAGTCAGGACGGTGATGCACAGGAAGGCAAGATTAAAGCGCATGCAATTCTTAAAGCGGATGTCAGAGGTTCTACTGAAATCACCAGCCAACTGGTAGAGAAACGGCTCAATCCAGCCACCCATTTCAGTATGAACTTTTTTGGACCGATCACCAAGTTGCTGAATCGCTTTGGCGCCAAGAAGGTGTTTGTTGAGGGGGATGCTCTGATCCTCAGTGTCTTAGAGACGGGCGCTATGACCACTCAGGGGATGACGGTCGCCAATGCCTGCGGTCTGGCGAGAAAGATACTGCTGGTCATGGAAGCGCAAAACAATCAGAACAAAGCACACAATCTGCCGAAGCTGGAGTTGGGTCTGGGCATCGCGTTCAGTAGTGAGGCGCCGGCCTATCTGAATGATGAGCAGCGCAAAATCATGATTTCACCGGCCATCAACGAAGCAGATAGATTGTCGTCCTGTTCCTCTGAGTTACGTTATGACACCAGTTGGCGCAAAAGCCAACGTCATCGTGTCGAGGTCTTTTCCGATGATGCCGGTACTGAGAGAAAAGGTGCCAGACGACTGCGTTTCAATGTCAACGGAATTGAGTTGGCTCCGCCTGCATTCAAAAAGCTCAGATCGGAAATGGTACTGCACAAGATGAAAGTACATAGTCGTTCCGGCGAAGGGGATACCTACCATGTAGGCCGATTTGTCGACCGCAGGGGCAGTGCTCACTGGCTGGTTATCAGAGAGGCTGTAATCAAGACCTGGCAGCGTGAGGATGATATGCCCAGTGTGGGTCAAGCCGACGCCAGCTTCTATGAAGTGGTGACCGATCCAGAACTGATTGGTAAGGTTAAAAAACGCCTCAACGCAAAACGCGCACCAAATCAGATGGAAGGTCAGCAGACAGAGGAGGTTATTCCTCTCAGCCTTGAATCAGACTCCTGAAGTCCTGTTTCTGGCCTCGATCGGGGTCAGCCACTTTTTAGGCACCACTTTGGACTGCTCACCGAGACGGTAGTTATAGATCACGGTATAGGCCAGTACCCGCTTCAGATACTCTCTGGTCTCGTGGAAAGGGATTGTCTCAATCCAGATATCGGTGGCCTGAGTTTGCTCTGGTAGCCAGCTTTTCACCCGATGTGGGCCTGCATTATAGGCCGCTGTCGCCAATACCGGATTCTCCTGCAACTGTCGGTAGATCTTATTCAGATACCCGGTACCCAGCCTGATATTCACTTCCGGCCGAAACAGATCGTCAAGTTTGAGCGGCGAATGTTTCAGCTCCTTGGCGACCTGCTTGGCGGTTTTCGGCATCAGCTGCATCAGGCCCCTTGCGCCAGCTGAGGATCTTGCATCACTGATAAATGCGCTCTCCTGACGCAATATGGCATAGACCCAGGCTCGATCGATACCATGTCCCCGAGCCTGCCCGGTGATGGTCTCCTGGTGTGCCAGGGGGAAGCGCAGCTCCAGATCATTCCAGTGGCGCAGCTTCGCCAGGGTGATGATACTTTGGGACGGCCAGTTCCATTTTTGCGCCAGGTGCGCCGCCGCCTTCAACTCATCCGGTGGGGCCTTCTTCAGTGCCAGGTTCCACTCCCTGCGGGCCGACATGGGGCGTTTCAGGATATGCAGTTCACGGGCTCTTTGCAGGCCTGGGTTTAGGGCCATCACGGCTGTGATCGTCTGATCTGACTGCAGCGCGATATGCTCCAGTTTCGGCGGTACTCCCAATTGATTGGCCGCCATGAAGCCATAGTAGCTGCGCTCCTGGGAAAGGTGCTTGAGAATTGCTCTTGCCTCATTTTCCCGATCCAGTTTGGTCAGTGCACGGGCATGCCAGTATTGCCATTGGGCCTGCTGTTTTTCCGTTGCAGAGAGGGATTCCACGAGCTGCAGCACCCAAACCCAGTCATTGATCTGGAGTGCGGCCTGTAGTGCTTTCTCCGAAACTCTGCTATCCAGTTTCAGCTGTTCCGGCAGGAGTTGGTTGAAACGCTGAGTAAGCTGCTTGTCTGGCTCTCTCGCCAGTCCACCGGCCAAGGCATAGATCGCCTTTTGATGCTGTTTGTCTGAGAATATTCCCATGGGCTGGAGTTTTTCCCATGCCCCGAAAGCTGCTTCCACATCGCGCCAGGCCAGTTTGCGGATGACCTGGATGGCCATCTCGTCCTTCATCGGGTGATCGATGCCATACAGCATCGCAACTTTACGGGGTTGGCGATAGAGCTTGAGCCAGAGGTCTGCGATCTGCTGCTCCGGTTTACTCAGGTAGCGTTTCAGATAGTTGGCCAACCTGGTCTGGCGCTGGGACATCGCCATATTGAATCGTTGCCAAACCTGCTGTTCAGTGAGGTGACCTGCATCGATCCAGCTTTTGAATACCGGATCGCATACCTTGGGCTGGGATCGGCCATTGAGCCACAATCCGGGAACCTCGGAGTAGGCCTGTTCAGTCTGTCCGGTTTTTAGCATCGCCTGGAGTCTGCGACACTGCTGTCTGACACTGCCTCCGGGCTTGGAGAATTGCAGATAGGTCTGCCAAAGATTGTGTTTCGACAGAAACCTGAGCCACTGATTGTTGAGCATGCTCTGCAGTGGTGTCCCTTCGAGGCGAGAGAGTCTGTTGCTGATGCTTTGAACCGATTGCTGGTCGATATGTTTCACCGTCTCCTGGTAATCCAGATAGACCAGGAGCGGGTAGCCAATCAGCGCATCTCTTAAGGCCTGGTAGGTTGTCAGATCGCCTTTTGAGAGTGCTCTCTCAGCTGCCAGGAAGCTTTCCCTTTGTAACGCCAGTTTTTCTTCACTCAGATTCACCTCGACTGCCAGAGTAGTCATAGGCAGCAGACTGATCAGCAATCCGATGAAGAGCGATTTGGCGAACACAGATGTCATGGTCATTTAGGTCATCCGTTGCAGGTATTCAACCAACGGGATGTTCTGTTGATATCAGATCACCCCAGTTAACTGCGTCGGTATTTTGTTGTTTTTATGAATCCTGAATCAGGATCGGCCCAACGCAAAGGCTTACACAATATTTGTAGGCGAGTATAAGCTGAAAAAGTACGACTTTTAATGCCTAAATTGTAAAAAATTTGTCCTGCGATGAAACTGGCAGGAACGATGTGTGATAAGTGTTTTATCGGCCGGTCGCATATCAGCTTTAACTCGGTTTGCGATTGGTGTAATTAGACATTGTTAAGGAATAATCAAAAATAGAGGATCAGAGTTGCAGCAGGGGATCCCATTCCTGTTCGCTGTGGCTGATAACCAGACTGTAAAATCGGGTTACCGGCTTGCTGATTTTTCAGTTGGTGCTTGTAAGCGGCTGGGAGAGAGCAGCTCGATCCAATGCACAACCGGTGTGCTGCCCGGTGCGGTTTTACTGATATGGCTCAGGCAACCGATATTGGCAGTTGCGATCAGTTCCGGTTGCCCCTTCATCAGCGCCTCGGTTTTACGCTCACCCAGTTGATTTGACAGTTCCGGTTGCAGGATCGAGTAGGTGCCTGCTGAACCGCAGCAGAGATGGGCTTCAGCAACCGGGGTCAGTTGATAGCCTATTCGGCTCAGAATCGTCTCTACCACCCCGCTGATCTGCTGCCCATGCTGCAGGGTACAGGAGGCGTGAAAGGCGATCTTTGGGAGGCTTCTCATCGGCTGACTCAGGAATTCGATATCTTCCTGTTGGATGATTTCAGCGATGTCCTTGCAGCGGCTGACAAGCTGCCTGGCCTTGTCGGCATATTGCGCATCGTCAGCCAGTAACCTGTCGTACTCCTTCACCATCTGAGTACAACCGCTGGCCGTGATGACCAGGGCTTCGGCTTGATCCTGGAGCAAGGGCAACCACTGGTCAATGTTGCGTCTGGCGGCCTGGCGTGACGCTTCATGATCATCCAGATGGTGTTCGACAGCGCCGCAGCAGCCGGCTTTGGGGGTGGTGATCAGTGAGATGCCGAGCCGGTCCAGTACCTGGGCGGTTGCCAGGTTGATATTCGGTGCCAGGGCTGGTTGAACACAGCCATCCAGAATGAGCATTTTCCGCTGGTGCCGCACTGGCGGCCAATCGCTGTCATCGATCGACACTTTTTTTGGAATCAGACGGCTCAGGGTTGATGGCATCAGAGGTTTGAACAGTCTGCCTAGATTCAGCAGGGTGGCAAACAGATCGCTGCGAGGAATCACTTTGCGCAGTAGCCATCTAATGGATCTATCGGGTAGTGTGCGGGATTGCCGCTGATGCAGGTGTTGTCGTCCGATTTCAAGCAGCCGACTGTAATCAACCCCGGATGGACAGGTGGTTTCACAGGCGCGGCACAACAGGCAGCGATCGAGATGCCGCTGTACCGCAGCACTGGGGCTGGCCCCCTCAAGCAACTGTTTCACCTGATAGATTCGACCACGGGGGCTGTCCAGTTCACTGCCGAGCAGCTGATAGGTCGGACAGGTTGCGGTGCAGAATCCACAATGCACACAGTTGCGCAGAATGGTTTCCGCTTCCTGGCCCTGTTCAGATGATAGAATGTCGGAGGTTAATTGAGTCTGCATAATCTTCGGCGGGTTACTCACTCAGCACCTTATGAGGTCCGAGTATTGTGATGTGTTTTCGATGGAAAACCAAGATATTCCATAAGATCCCGAAGGGAGTTGTGGAGCTTGCCGGTGGTATAACTTTTTCAGGCACAACAGGGCGTATTGGATTCGTGTTAACAGGCCCTAACAGGCACAGGGATTGAGGCAGGGTATGTCCGACAGTGACAACAAGCTGATACTGGCCGACGATTTGGAACGCTTTCCCCCCTTTCAGAGCCTTGGGGTGAAGCTATTGTCGATCAGTGAGGATTGGGCTCAAGTACGCCTGCTTCTACCGCTGAACCACGCTACCAGGAATCCTGGTGGCAGTATGTTTGGTGGTAGTATTGCCGCATTGGCTGATCCAGTACCGGCCTTGGCCTGCAATCATCGGTTTCCGGACTATGATGTATGGACCAAGGAGTTGGGTGTGGATTTCCGCCGCCCCGGGCTGAGTGATCTGGAGTTACGCTTTGATTTTCCGGATCGGACGTCGAAACAAATTGCCCATGAGCTGGCTGAGAGAAATCGAAGTACGCCGGCTTTTGAGTTTGGTATCTACGATACGGATGGCGAGCTAGTCGCCTGGGTAAACAACAGGGTGGCTATCCGACCAGCTAGCCAGGGCCAGTAGAGTATGAGAAAACTGAAACAGTGAGAAGGTTAACATGACTGATTCAAACAGTGATATGGATTTTGAGTTGAGCAGTGCCATCGCAGCATTTGAAGGTAAAAATTTCTCCCGTGCCGCCGTACTGCTCTCGCCGTTGGCCGAGCAGGGTAGTGTCGAAGCCCAGTACCGCATGGCCATTATGTCTCAGGGTGGACTGGGAATCGCTGTCAACGAGCTGATGGCCTACAAGTACATGAAGGCGGCCGCCGAATCCGGTCATGCCATGGCTCAGCATGGGCTGGGTTTCATGTATCTGGAAGGGGAGTGTGTGGAGCAGAATCTGGAAAGAGCCGTTGACTGGTTCAAGAAGGCGGCGGAGCAGGGGCTGGCCGGTTCTCAAACCACTCTGGCGATGCTCTATGAAGAGGGGCGCGGAGTGGAAAAAGATCCTGAAGAGGCCAAGCGCTGGTACAAGCTGGCCGGATTCTGAACGGCAGGCCCTAGATCAGAGTTGACCAGAGGCTCTCATAATCTGAGTCGTCATCCAGATCGTTCTGATCCTCTTTCATTTTCGAAGCGGCATTTTCATCCAGGTGAACAAACTGGTATTGAGAGATGGAGCCGCTCGACTCCAGCAATCTGGTGAGTTTGATCTCCTGGGCATTTTCCCCATCATTGATCAGCAGTGTCTTACCCAGACTGAATGGGTATGAAGGGCAGATCAGACTGGTGGGCTGGCCGGATGTGCCAACCTCCGGCAGAAGCAGACACTTCTCCTGTTGGCCAATGTTCTGGTCTGAGAGTTGGGCCGTAACCGCCATCGCGTTAGGTGCAATCATCTGCACCCCGACCTGCATCGATTCATCATCGGAATTTTGCATCCAGCGTACCATGCCAACGCCGAACTGGGCGGCAGACATGGCAGATTGAACGCCTATCAGTTCGCCAACCTGGATCTTGGGGATCTCTTTTCCGCGCCAGTCGAGGCAATAGCCACCGGCACTCTCATTGATCGTGGTGAACAGACAGGTCGCCTTGTCCACCTGTTGCTCCTTGTCATCCTGCCAGATTTCAATATTTGGCTCGTTGGTGGTCTCGCTGATATCCGTGGAGTTAGGGCCAAACTCCTCGAAATTACCCCGACGGGGATTGTAGGAGGCGATATCCATTGGCTGCAGTGAGAATCTGGCTTCCACATGCATATCTTGGCCGTGAGCGAATTGAGCATCGATCCAGGTGGCCTCATCTTCAACTTCGGATTCAGGTGTTGGGTCCGGAATATCTCCCAGTGTGATCAGCTTATGCACCGAGCGAAGGCCAACGGCGATGCGCAGCTCAAAGTTCAACTTGGTGCGGACAAAGGCGCGTTTCTGTGCTTTCGACCAGAGCATGATCAACTGGCGGATAACCCCTTTGTCCAGCTCGTTGATACCGGATAGGGTTGGTTCCGAATCCGGCTCATCGGTGAAGTGCTCCCGCATTTGCGACAACAGCCTGGAAACCTCAAGAATCAACAGATATTTGGTTGCGATGCTTGTCGCTTTGCTCTCATGGCTGGGCGCCATGTCGGTATCCTGATGGATGGTAATGGAGCTCTCTTCCGGGGCGTCGTCATAACCGTAAAGATTGGTGTATTGACTCCAGTTCAGCAATGTATCGAAGAGCTGTAAGTTCTCTTCCTGACGCATTTTGTAAGGGGATGCCAGAGAGAATAGCAGACAGCGGGTGTAGTTCTGATCGATTGTCGACTGTTTTTCCGATGCTTCGTAGGGATCACTGATGAGATCTGAACCGACACCATAGCGGCTGGCCAGCCTGTGGCAGACATGGAGTTCCTGCCAGGTGCGTTTGGGGCAGGGGTCATAGACAATGGCCGATAGCAGAACCACTTTTGACAGATAAGTGATGCATCGATGGAGAGCCAGAGTCAGTTGGGCCCGATCCACACCCTCTTGTGCATGGGTCAACAGGTTGACGATGACCGCCTTATAGGCGGTTGCCATGCCACTGTGGAGCTCACGATTCAGGTTGGCTATCTTGTGTGACTTCTCACTGAGCGGAAAGCGGGTGCCGAGATAGTGTTTGTTCAGATTGGAGGCGACATAGGATAAGGGTTCGCGGAAATTCTCAATACTACGAAGTCGCTGCGCGGCGTCCAGACTGGTGCGGTTGAAGGCACGCAGGGATTGGAAGATCTGTCTTGACGTTTCACCGATATTGGCCATTGGCAGCTCCTTCGCCCAAGCTGCGACCTGTTTATCATTCAGATAAAAGGGTACGCCAGACGGGGAGGATTGCTCCGGAATTCTCAAGCCGATCGGATTGCTGGTTGCCATATTACTTTTGCCACCGAAATTGACTGTTACTCATATAAAATTAGATTAGTCACTTTTTCCATCAAATACACAGAACTGACTCTATGATCCGATTCTGTAATAACTGTTCAGGTTAGACACCGGAGACCATGGATAACAACACCCCCACTGACAACCTGCTGAGGATTGACGAGCTGATCTCTCCGACGGGATAGGTCTGCGGGATGGGATACCTGAGCCCCCAGGTCATCCGTGAGCAGGTCATTCAGTATCTTGAATAGATAGGAAAAATACAGATTTTGTAAACGTTTGTAAATAACCCTGTAAACTCTGGGTATAGCCCTTTCCATGCCTTGTATATTCCCTGATTACTTTTCTCAAGCTGTTGATAATAAAGAGTTTATGTCTGTCAACTCGCTTGCTATCCTATCAATATAAGCCGAGCTTTGACGGATTGCAATAGTGCCTTAAATTCCTCAGTTTAATCAGAAGGTTATGTCTAATGTCATGAAATGGTAATCGGTCTGTTCATGAACAACGAGTACCACCTGCAAGTAGCCGATCGTTTACCTGCGTGGAGATTACTGGTCAACTGCAGATCTGGCGGTATAGAGCAAGACAGCAGGGGTGCCGGAGAGACGATGAAGCGCAGATGGTATGAATTAATGTGGTGGGTGATATGAAACTGAAACTGGTCAGCTTTGCAATCTGTCCATTTGTACAGCGTTCCGTGATTCTATTGCGGGAGAAACAGATCGATCATGAGATTGACTATATCGACCTGAACGACCCACCGGAGTGGTTTCTTAAGCTATCCCCGACTGGAAAGGTACCACTGTTGTTGGTTGATGGCGCCACCCTGTTTGAGTCCTCAGTCATCCTGGCTTTTCTGGATGAGTCATTTCCGCCCGGCTTCCAGCCGGCAGACACCCTCAGAAGAGCTCAGCATAGATCCTGGATCGAATTTGGATCGACTCTGCTGATGGCGCAACATGCCATGGCGACCGCCAGTGACGAAGATACGTTTTTAGAGAAAAAGCATTTGCTTGAAGAGGATATTGCGCGCCTGTCCGAGCCTTTGAATGAAGGATTGTTTGCAAATCTGGATGAGTTTTCGCTGGTCGATGCAGCCATTGCACCACTTTTCATGCGCATCCAGCATCTGGCTGAACTAAATCAGCAGGCTGATGTAAAAATGCCGGATCCGGTACGCAGCTGGTCACAGCGTCTGTTGCAGCGTCCCGCCGTGCAGCAGTCGGTGGTAACGGATTTTGCGCATCGATACAAGGCGTTCCTGGTGTCGAAAAACAGCTGGCTCTGTGTTGGGGATGCTTCTGATAATTAATGGTTGGTGCAAGATAACCCATTGATCTTGCATGGATAAATCAGTTCCTTGCTATGCTAGTTTAGAGTCATGGTGTTGTCGAATAGTTACACGGAGTTGGGCGGGGCCTTCTATCAGAGCATTCCCCCCGAGCCGGTGAGAGAGCCGAAACTGTTTCTTTGGAACAGCCCCCTCGCTGAAACGCTGCAACTGGAGCGGATACTGGAGAGCGACGGGTCTTCGCTGGCGCAGGTTTTTTCCGGCAACCGGCTGCTACCCGGCGCCAATCCCATTGCACTCGCCTATGCCGGCCATCAGTTTGGTCACTTTGTTGCTCAGCTGGGTGATGGCAGAGCCCATCTGTTGGGTGAGTTGACCGACTGTTGCGGAGAACTGAAAGAGATTCAACTGAAGGGATCCGGTCCGACTCCCTACTCCAGAAGCGGGGATGGACGTTACGCATTAGGCCCGGCGATCCGTGAGTTCATCATGGGCGAGGCCCTGCATGCCATGGGCATTCCAACCACCCGCAGTCTGGCAGTAATCACGACCGGTGAAACAGTCTATCGGGAGACACCCAACCAGGGTGCAGTATTGACCCGAATTGCAGCGAGTCATCTGCGGGTGGGCAGTTTTGAATATTTTGCTGCAAAAAAGAATCACCAGGCGCTGAAACAGCTCTCTGACTTTGCCATCGGGCGCCATTATCCGGAACTGCAGAGCGAGGGAGAGGCGCGTTTTGCGCTACTCCTGGAGCAGGTGATCAGGCGACAGGTCGATCTGGTGGTGGAGTGGCTGCGGGTTGGTTTCATCCATGGTGTGATGAATACCGACAACACCACCATTTCCGGTGAAACCATCGATTACGGACCCTGTGCGATGATGGGGGTTTACAGTCCGGATACGGTGTTCAGCTCGATCGACAGGGCCGGGCGCTACGCATTTGGCAACCAAGCTGCGATCACCCAATGGAATATGGCCCGCTTCGCCGAGACTCTGCTGCCATTGATCCATCCTGAGGAGAAGCGGGCGGTAGAGATCGCCAGCCACAAACTGGAAGAGTTTGGTGATCTTTTTAATCATCGGTATCTGCGGATGATGGCGCGCAAAATCGGTATCACCCAAGCAGCCCCCTCAGATGCAAAACTGATATCGGAGCTGTTGCAGCGCCTACAACAGAAGCGCCTGGACTACACAGAGAGCTTTGACCGATTGACTCGCAGTCTCACTTCTCCAGCTCTGGCACAGCAGCTGAGCAGGGATTTGGGAGACTGGTATCAGCAGTGGCAGGCCCGTTTGAGCGCTGACGGGGAGCTTGAACAGGCGCAACCGATCATGCGGCAGATGAATCCTCTGGTGATTCCCAGAAATCAGCAGATGGAACAGGTGATTCAGATTTCCACGCAACAGGGTGACGCCAGTGCTGCGGAACAGTTCCTCGAAGTTCTACGATCACCCTACTCCCTGACAGATAATACAGCACTCTATCAGCAGACTACGCCCGATGCAGATCTGGGTTATCGTACCTTTTGCGGCACCTGAGCGAGGCCACGTAACTAATTAAACCGGCGACTGAGTAGGTTGTGTTCAGGCGGCGTGTGCTGGCGTCTCTTTTAAGCTCACAATGATTGGCGCTTCAAGCCTGCTTTTGCCCGGTGTTGTGGCTGTTGCCAATGGAACAACCATTACCTGCGAGCCACGCCTTGATCAAAGGCAGGCTTGAAGCCCTGAACACAACCTACATAGTCACCGGGTCAATATTAGGCATTCAATGGTGGAGTCTCGTCCGTGGTCGACTAAAATGGTCGCTATGAGAGCCTCTTGTCTGGAGAGAGGTTTCCTTAACAACCTTACCGTTGCTGCGTCCCAGGGACCTTCAGCAAAATAATAAACGGGTAGCTCATGATTAAACAAAGCCACAAACCATTTGCCATTTCTCAGGGGTTTACATCGCTTACCGTCGCCGCCGTATCGATCGGGGCCACGCTTTTTTCAAGTGGCCTTGAAGCGGCTACCGGGGTGCCGGACATCTACACCATCGATGCCAATGATCGCTCGGAAACCATCGTGGTAACGGTGAATGATCGTCTGGAGATCTCCACCCTGGAAGCGATCAATGCGATTGAAATCGTCTCGATCAGCACGCTCTCCAACTCCGCTGCAGGTTCCGTGCAGATCGATCCGGATGACAACTTCTCGATCAATGTGTTTCCCAATGCAGGATTCTCCGGCACTGTGACCTTCACCTATCGTGTCAGCGACATCAGAGGCACCAGCGATGACACCCTGGTGACCTTGAATATCGTCTCCTCCACCTCATCCCTGGAGACCGTCAACGATCACTATGTCAGCAGTGGCGGCGCAATCAATCTTTTTCCCCAGGAGAACGACATCCATCCGGGTATCGGGTTCCGTGTTGAGATTCTCTCCCAGCCCAGTCAAGGTACACTTTCCACAACCGATGTTACCGGTCTCTATCTCTATACGCCTCCAGCGGATATCAGTGATCCGACCTCAGTCAGTTTCGACTATCGCCTGGTGGCTGACAGTGGTGAGGTAAGTGCACCGGCCAGTGTCACTATAAGCCTCGATCCGAGCCTGGATCCCATTGCCAATGCTGGTGCGGATGAGGCACAGAGCAGTCTTGCCAGGGTGATGCAGGTGGCCTGTGACGCCAACTCGGCCGCTGGCGGATCACAGACCGATGCAGCCTTGGCTACCACCTGTAGCACCCTCTCGTCATTGAGCGGTTCAGAGCTTGACAGTGCACTGGAAGAGGTGCTGTTAAGGCAGGTGGGCGCCCAGGCGAACTCGATGAAAGGGGTGGCTGCAAACCAGATCAAGAATGTGGCTGGACGTCTGCAGGAGATTCGTAGTGGTGTACCTGGTGTCAGCCTGGCCGGGTTGCAGGCCATCCTCAATGACCAGCAGCTCAATTTTGGACGCCTGCTGACCGGCATGCAACAGGGCGGAAGTGCTGGTGATGGCATGGCCAATGAGCGTCTGGGTGGGTTTATTACCGGAACGATCAATATCGGTGATGGAGAGTCGCGCAACCGGGAGAACTCCTTCGAAATCGATAATCAGGAGTTGTTGGCCGGTCTCGACTACCGCTTCAACAACGATCTGGTGATGGGTACGGCACTCGGCTACAGCCGTTCTGAGACCAGTGAAAATGGTGGCGATACCGGTGTCGATGTGAATGGCTGGAACCTCTCGATCTACGGTAACTACTATCCGGCCAAAGATTGGTATGTGGATTGGTTGCTCGGTTATGGTGAGTCATCCATCGATACCAGTCGCTCAATCGATATCGGGGGTGTTGCCTCCCAGGCCGAGGGTGAAACGGATGCGGATATCTTCAGTGCCGTGGTTGGTACCGGATACAGCTACAACGTGCAAGCCTGGACGATCGACGGCTATACCGCGCTAGAGTATCGCAATAGTGAAATCGATGCTTACCGGGAGCGCAACGATGCCGGATTGGATATGAACATCTACAAGACCTCCACCGATGTTCTGTCCGGTCGGCTCGGTGTTCGGGCCAGTAACGCACTCAGCTTCAGCTTTGGTGTGCTGGTGCCGCAGTTCGAACTTGAGTTAGTCAAGGATTTCAAGAATGAAGCACCGGAGATCGAAGCGGAATTTGCATTGGTACCGGAAGCGGGTAGCTTTACATTGACCAATGAGGATCCGGATGACAGCTATGTCAATGCGGGCATCTCACTCACCGGTCAATTCAAAAACGGCATCACAGGTTTTGTCCGGTACAGCACCATGCTGGCCAGGGATGATCTGGACCTGGATACCTGGCAGCTCGGCGCGCGCATGCCGTTTGGCGGTCCGGCAGAGGATATCCATCTGGTGCAGGCCGGTGAGGATCAGCATGTTGCGGCGGGTCTGTTCATCGGTACCACCGGTCCCGGCCTGGCGCTGACTCTGCCTGTGCGCGGAGAGAGTCTCAACTTTCGAACTCTGCTGGCAACCATGCCCTATGACACGGAAGAGAAGCTCGATGATATCGAGTATGACATAGACTTGGATGTCTTCACTTGGGGAGCACTGCTGGATTGGCACCCGATGAATGGCGGGTTCAGAGTAAGCGGCGGACTCTATGCCCTGCAGTCCAATATCACAGCATCCGCTCAACCCACCGAGCCCGTGGAGATTGGCAGCACCACTTTCACTCCGGACCAGGTGGGCACCCTGGAGGCAGAGGTGGATTACAGCCGCAATCTGGCCCCCTATCTTGGTATCGGTTGGGGGAATGCGGTAAAGCCGGGCTCCAAGTTCAGCTTCAGTGTCGATTTCGGCATTCTGTTTACCGACAACCCGACGATTTCACTCGAAGCGGACAGTGCCCTGGCTGATGCCAACCCGGCGCTGAAAGCCCAACTGGAGTCGGAGCTGGCGGTTGAGGAGAACCGGATCAACAGTGAGGATCTGGATGACATCCGCTACTGGCCGGTGATCAATGTTGGTGTGTCCTACCACTTCTGATGCAGGATGCGGCCGTGTTGGGTTGGCCCATCCTGTCGTTGTTATTCAGTTGAGGTTTGGGGATCAAAGGCAGAGAGCGGATGCTCTCTGCCTGTCGGGAGCGTGTCGCTAAAGCTCGGGTTTGATCAGCTGCGATCAACCCGGTAACTCTGATACGGCCTACTGGGCCGGTTTTGTGTTCTCACCGGCAACCAGCTGGCTGACGATTTCGAACATTTTGCTGTAGGAGCCGGCCCGGCTACCGCTGGTCAGATATTTACCATTGACCGCGATTGCAGGTACTCCATCCAGTTGGTAGCGCTGCCCCAGCTTCTTCGCATTCTGAACCTTTACGTAGACACCGAAGGAGTTCCAGGCTTCCGTGAACTTCTGTTTGTCCACACCCTGTTCCGCCGCAAAGTCGATCAGGGCGTTCTTGTCGTAAATTTTGCGTTTCTTGTCGTGGATGGCTTGAAACAGGGGGGTATGCAGTTTTTCAGTCAAACCGAGGATTTCGGCGGTGTAAAAGAACTGTGCGTGGGCGGTCCAGCGACTGTTCAGTGGTGCAGGCACGCGGACAAACTCCACATTTTCCGGCTTCGCTTTCAGCCAGCTCTCCAGATCGGGTTCCATGTGGTAGCAGTGAGGGCATCCGTACCAGAAGAACTCGAGAACCTCCACCTTGCCATCCGCAACGGAAGTGGCCACCGGCGGATCCACCGGATCATATCCCTCGCCCCATTCGGCGGCGTACAGTGTTTGGCTGGTAACAATAAGAAAAAGTAGTGTCAGTCGGTTGATCAAGGGCATAATCTGTCCTTCAGTTTGTTGTAATGTTGATAGGATCAAATCCTATTGAAACCTGTTAGAAATTTGAATAGCAGTATGGTTCCCGGTACGGTATGGCGAATTGACGCAAATCAACTTGAAATATCCTATGCGAGTTGTGATTCATGGGAAATAATCAGATAGATCACTATATCGAGATACTCTGCCAGAAGGGTTGCAGATCAGTCCGTGATGACATTAAGTTGTTGGAACAGGGCGTTATATTACCCGAATTGAAGGTTCTAGACGACCTTTCAAGAAAGAAAGTCTTGAAAGAATTGCGCGCCATCATGGCGGTATATGGAGAGAGTTGCCCGATCGGCTCTCCCAAAGATAATCAGCGAAGCGGTATCAAAGATGGCAAACAGTAAAATAAGACTCGGTAATATCGTCTATAAAGCTCCCTCCCGGATACACGGTAATGGACTGTTTGCCAAGGTATCCATTGCCAAAGGGGACTACATAGGAACCTATGAGGGCCCGCAAGCGAAGCGGGACGGCACCTATGTGCTTTGGGTGTTTGAAGATGACAAGCAACCGGTCGGCCGTAGCGGTAGAAATCTGCTTCGCTATCTCAACCATCATGATCAGGGTAATGCTGAATTTGATGGCTTCGATCTGTTCGCACTGAAGGACATCAAAGCCAACGAAGAGATCACCTTCGATTATGGAGGCTGGGAAGAGGAGTAGGCTCCCCTCTCGTCTTCGGTTCGGCGACAGGCCCGAGGTCAGCCACCAGCTGTCAGGGATTCAAGGGTATCAGTAGATTCTGTTCGGCTTTATCAGCGGATTGGCTGGCGTCCTTTGCCTCGATCAGCTTCAGAATCTCATAATCCGACCAGCTGATTTCAGAATTAGGGCTGTAGATGGCCCTCTCCAGAGCATTTACTGCCTTTGCCAGATCCGGATGGCAGCGTCTGGCCAGTCTGCTGAGGTTGTTGGGCGGGTTGTCGGGCCAGCTGAGCAGGGCCCAGTGGAGCCAGGCATCTCTCGCCGCTTGCCCATCCTTGGCCTGATAGGCGTCGGTCAGCTGCTGCAGGACGTTTTCCAGCTCTGGCTGATTCGATCTCTGCTGGTTGGGCTCTTTGATTGCCATCGGCTTGGTGGGTTGCTTCTGTCGACTGCTGAACCACCAGGCGCTGATTGTTATCAGCCAGGCCAATCCGAACAGGGTGGCCAACCAGGGGAAATCGTCAGCAGACTCCGGGCTGGCGCTGATTGTTTTTTCTACGCTCAGACTCTGTTCACTGGGTTGTGCTGCGGCCGAATGCTGAGCCTGATTAGCCATCCCGGACGGATTCGGCATAAAGCTGATCTCCTTGGCGGGCAATCTGGCAATCTCCTGCTGGCGGGTCTCGGTATTCCACCAGGGAATCTCGATCGGGGGCAGGGTGTAAGTACCCGGATCCGTGGCGATCAGGGTCAGGCTCTGCTGCAGTGAACTACTGATACCGGAGCGATTCGGCTTGTCATTCAGATGTGGGCTCTCCGGGTAGAGCTTGAGTCCGCTTGGCATGCTCTGTTCAATGCTTGGCAGATGGTTCGACATCACTCCGTTGGCGATAATCATCACACGCCGGGTGATCGGATTGCCGGCCAGCGCCATCTCGTCGTCGATACCATTCTCCACAATCTGCAGATTTTCAGCCGGTAGCCAGCGTTCGCCGGTAAATCCTTGTGGAATTGGCAGTATCTCCAGAGAGACCGGGTCGGATTCAGCTCGAATGATACGCCCGGACTGTTGATGTGAAGGAAAGCCATTGCTGAAAAAGGAACTGAAGGGATCCCGGCTGCCACCTGATCGGCCTCGAAATTTGACCCCATTCAGTGTCAGCGTGCCGGTTTGGCGTGCGAACAGGGCGTAGACTCGCTCCACCACCCGGTAGTCCACCCCATCCTTGCGGCTGCTGTAGCGATCCTCATGGATCAGGCTGATCTGGGTGTTGTCCAGGGAGGGTACAGGCGGATCCAGGGACTCACCCCGGACTCCCTTGGCCTGGTAGAGCTTGAGGGTCAGCAGGATCTGTTCTTCGAGATAGGCGGAATCCTTGTTCAGGCTCAGTTCGATCAGTGCCTGCCTGGTTGCCTGTGCCTCCTCCTGGGACTTTTGCTCCACCTGCAGCGGCAGTGGCTGTGTGGTTTGGTCACCAACCTCGATTGCCGGGATGGTCAAACTGCCGCTGCGTAACGGCAGCAGGGTGAGGTTGAGGGAACGCTTTGACGTCATCTCCCCATTGATTACCGAGATGCTCTGCTGGGTGGAGCGGCTGAGAATTTCAAAATCCTGCTCTAGGGGGGTGAGATTGGGAGAGAGATCCTCTCCGCCATCGATCTCTATGGTCAGCCGTACCGGCTGATCCAGGCCGGTTACCTGGTGGGAGAGCCGGCTCTGCACCTGGGCTTGAAGTAAGCCTGCCGGAAGGCACAGCAGAAACACCATCAGGCGGGCAAGATGAGCGGTGTTGATTGTTAAAAACTCTGGCATAGTCCTGGTTGTATTGCGGTTTTCCATCCTACCCGGCTGCTGGCTGGTATGCTGTGGAAACCCTCTGTTTCAGCACTACCGGGTTGCAGCGGGGTGACTGTGAGTGTTGCTTAAAGACCTGCACAGGCACAACTCAGGCTCGCTTGCCCTATAATCGTGCATTCGTGACAGGTTCAAGGTCACCCCTTTAGATGGGGGTGGCAAACATAAGTTTCCAATGGATTTTACAGAGTTTTTACTCTGATATCCTTAGGCCGTTAGGTATCGCACAGAACGACTCTGAAACGGAAATATCGTGCCAGGCAGAATAATAACTCAGTGAAAATCCAAGCAAGAAATCAACCGTCAGAGCCTCACCGGTTTTCAGCAGAGATCCACCCGGTGCTGCAGCGGATCTACCATGCCAGGGGTTTGACCCGGCAGGAAGAGCTCGACCTGGCCCTGTCACAACTCTGTCCAGTGTCCCGGCTGAAAGGGGTGGAAGCCGCAGCTGAGCTACTGTTCGAGACCATCCGTGCTGGAGAGCCCATTGTCATTATCGGCGATTATGATGCAGATGGGGCGACCAGTACCGCACTCTCGGTGCTCGCTCTGCAGGCATTCGGTAGTGATAAGGTCTCCTATCTGGTGCCCAACCGGTTCGAGTTCGGCTATGGCCTGAGTCCGGAAATTGTCGACCTGGCCTCACCACGCAGTCCAGGTCTGATTGTGACTGTGGATAACGGCATTTCCAGTCTCAGTGGGGTTGAGCGGGCCAACTCTCTGGACATTCCGGTTTTGATCACCGACCACCATCTGCCGGGGCAACAGCTGCCTGAGGCCGCCGTGATCGTCAATCCGAACCAGACGGATGACGATTTTCCCAGCCCCTATCTGGCCGGTGTTGGGGTGATCTTCTACGTGATGATTGCGCTCTACAATCTGCTTAAAACCAATGACTGGTTTCAGCAGCAGGGGCTGAAACACCCGCAACCGGCAGATTGGCTCGATCTGGTCGCATTGGGCACCATCAGCGACCTAGTGCCGCTGGACCGAAATAACCGGATACTGGTTTCGCAAGGCTTGAAACGGATTCGCGCCGGACGCTGCAGGCCCGGAATTCTGGCGCTGTTGGCCGTGGCCAAGCGCAACTATCAGCGTGTGGTCGCTTCAGACATGGGATTCGCCGTGGGTCCCAGGCTGAATGCCGCCGGTCGTCTCGACGATATGGGGTTGGGTATCGAGTGTCTGTTGAGTGAAGGTATTGATTCGGCCACCGCCATCGCGGCCGAACTGGACCGGCTCAACCATGCCAGACGGGCGATCGAGCAACAGATGAAGCAGCAGGCAGAGAGCCTGTTGCAGCAGCAGCTGCCATCTGCCGACGGTGTCCTGGCCCAGGGTTTGTGTCTCTACGAAAAGAGCTGGCATCAGGGGGTGATCGGGATTCTCGCATCGAGGATCAAGGAGCAGTATCATCGCCCGGTAATCGCTTTTGCAGATGCCGGCTCCGGGATAATCAAGGGTTCGGCCCGCTCCATTGCCGGGCTGCACATACGCGACTTACTTGAGCGCATCGACAGCGTCAATCCCGGTCTGATCAAACGCTTTGGTGGCCATGCGATGGCCGCTGGTTTGAGTCTCTCTGCGGAAAGGTTTGACGATTTTAAACACGCCTTTGAGCAAACGCTTGAACAGCAGCTGGATCCCCAGTTGCTCGAGGGGGTTATACTGACCGACGGTGTTCTCAGCCAGGAGGAGATGAATCTCAGTCTGGCGGAACAGATCCGCGCCGGTGGTCCCTGGGGGCAGGGATTTCCTGAGCCGATGTTTGAGGGGCGGTTTGCGGTGAAGCAGCAGAGAGTGGTTGCCGAGCACCATCTGAAGCTGGTGCTGGGGGATGACAGTGGTGAGTGGCTGATCGATGCCATTGCCTTCAATCAGCCACCGCTGTCTGATCCTGCCGGGCAGGTGTTGCTGGCCTACCGACTGGATGTGAACGAATTTCGTGGTCAGAAGAGCGCGCAATTGATTGTGGAGAAGATAGCATCGACATTCGAGACGACGAACTAGAGCAGGACGAGGGGCCGAGCAAAAGCGAGATCAAACGTGAAATGCTCGCCCTGCAGAAACTGGGTGAGCGGTTGACCGGTCTGTCAGCGACCCAGCTGGGTAGAATGCCACTGAGTGAAACCATGTTGGCCGCCCTGGCGGAGGCAAAACGGATCAAATCGCTGAATGCCCTGCGCAGGCACTACCGGCGCCTGGGTAAACTGTTGCAACAGGAAGATCTGGATGCGATCCACCAGGTGGTGGATGAGCTGGACAATAAACATCAGGCATCGGTTGCAAAGTTTCACAATCTCGAGCGTTGGCGGGATCGCCTGATCGAGGGGGACAGCGAAGCGTTCGGTGCTTTTCTGGCGGAGTATCAAAATGCCGACCGTCAACATCTTCGACAGCTGATTCAAGCGGCCAAGCGGGAGCAGGAGAAGGGTGGTTCCCCTCAGGCCTTCCGCAAATTGTTCAAGTATCTGCGAGAAGTGTCCGGGCTATAGTGTCCCTGTCATGGAATCTCTCCTATTCAGTTGGTCAGTACCAGGTGATCCGGCCACTGCAGGAACCGCAATGTCCTATTGGCGGTGCCGTCAGTCAAACCAGTTGAGCCACTTGCCGGCATAAGGAGTCAGAGCCCGCTTGAGCTCGCGCTCCTTAGAGACTCGGTCCGCCATCTTGGAATCGCCCATTGCCAGAGTGCTTCTGGGCTCTCCGGCTGCTCCGGAGGCAGTGGCTGTTGCAGGAAGGCAAGGACACTGAGCAGGGAGCTCAGGGGATCTTTCGGCTCCACCGGCCTGTCCCGATCCTGTTTACTCAGTTTACGCCCACTTTGATCGACTGCCAGCGGCAGGTGTAGATAGTTGGGTTGCTCCAAGCCGAGCAGCTGTTGCAGGTAGCACTGCCTGGGGGTTGAGCTGAGCAGGTCGGCGCCACGCACCACATCGGTGATTTTCTGCCAGGCATCATCCACCACCACGGCCAGCTGGTAGGCGTGATAGCCATCCACCCGTCTGATCACGAAATCGCCGATCTCTGTTCCAGGATTCTGCCGAAACTTCCCCTGCAATCTGTCTTCTACCAGGATTTCCCGATCCTCGGTCACCAGCCGGATGCTGTTTGTGGCAATGCCCGGTTTTTTTTCGGATCGACAGGTTCCCGGGTAGATCGGGCCTTCCGGGCCGATCCGAGCACGTTCATGAATCTCTTTACGGGAGCAGCTGCAGGGATAGGCCAGGTCAGCGGCAAGCAATTGTTCAACCACTTCGGCATAGCTTGCCGTGCGCCGGCTCTGATAGATCACCTCGCCATCCCAGTGCAGAGCGAAAGCCTCGAGGCTGGAGAGGATCTCCGCTGCGGACCCGGGGATTTCCCGGGTACGATCCAGGTCTTCAATTCTCACCAGCCACTCACCTTTGTGATGGCGGGCATCGAGAAAGCTGCCAACGGCAGCGACCAGGGAGCCGAAATGGAGTTTTCCCGTCGGTGATGGCGCAAAGCGTCCCCGATAGGTGCTACGGCTCATCGTCCCCTATCCATAACGCAAAAAACCGGCTTGCGCCGGTTTTTTTACTGGAAAAAACCTGATCAGCGTCAGCCCATCTGTTTTTCACGAATCTCATCTAACGTCTTACAGTCTATGCAGAGGGTGGCAGTCGGCCTGGCCTCCAGCCGGCGGATGCCGATCTCGATGCCGCAGGACTCGCAATAGCCATACTCTTTGTTATCGATCTGCTCCAAGGCTTCATCGATTTTCTTGATCAGTTTCCTCTCCCGATCCCTTGTACGCAGCTCAAGACTGAATTCAGACTCCTGGGTGGCGCGGTCATTCGGGTCAGGGAAATTGGCAGCCTCATCCTGCATATGGTGAACCGTACGGTCGACCTCCTGCATCAGATTGGCTTTCCAAGCAGCAAGTATGGAGCGGAAATGGTTCTCCTGCCCCTCACTCATATACTCTTCACCCTTAGCGGGTTCATAGGGATCGATGCCGAAGGATCCAGCTCCTTTAGCTGTGGCTTTCTTCTGGGCCATTCATGGTACCTCTTACGTGAAGGCGCATATCTATACCAGAAAGGGGAGAACGACACAATACATGGTTAAACCAGAATCAAGAATCGGGCACTGAGTTGGTGCACAGGGCGCTCATCCGTGTAAGGCGATTAACAGCCAATTGCGAAGTTCTCTCTTCCATCAATAAGGTTGGCCAAAATTCAGAAAAAATAAAGGTAGAGCAGGAATAACATTCCCTGTAGATGCTTCGTTGTTGATCTAGAGCAGGCATTTGCGTCATTTGTTATCGATGGATTGAGCCGCTGAATGACCGGATTACTTCGGTACATTCGGCGGAATATCCGGGAGGTAATCGAGAAAAATGCTAAACCCTGACACTTAGCGGGGAAATCGCAGCATCAATTACCCCACTTGATCATGTGCGAGCAACTCCGGTTTTGTTGTTACACTATTCCGCCATCGGGGTAATCATCCCGGGTTGTACATGATGAAGGTGTGAAAATGGCTGAATTAGAGGCATTGATATTTGATGTGGACGGCACCCTTGCCGACACCGAGAGAGATGGTCATAGGGTCGCGTTCAATCTGGCATTCAAAGAGGCCGGACTGGATTGGGAGTGGTCTGTGGAGCTGTATGGAAAACTGCTTGCGGTAACCGGCGGCAAGGAGCGTATCCGCCACTATCTGGCAAACTACAATACCGCTTTTCAAGGTCCGGCGGAGCTGGATCAGTTCATAGCCGGGCTGCACGCCGCAAAAACCGAGCACTACACCAGGATGCTTGCGGAGGGCATGATTCCTGTGCGAAACGGTGTCAAAAGGTTACTGCAGGAGGCGAGAGAGCAGGGTATGCGCCTGGCAATCGCCACCACCACCACACCGGCAAATGTCAGTGCGCTGCTGCAGCACAGTCTGGATCCGCACGCGGAATCCTGGTTTGAAGTGATTGCGGCAGGCGATATCGTACCAGCGAAAAAACCGGCGCCGGATATCTATATCTGGGCCATGCAGCAGATGAAGTTGAAGCCACAGGTCTGTATGGCATTCGAGGATTCCCATAATGGGGTTCAGTCGGCGAGTCGCGCCTCGATTGATACCATTCTGGTGACGACCAATGGCTATACCGTGGAGGATGATTTTACCGGCGCCAGCCTGATCATCGACCAGCTGGGTGAACCTGATCAGCCTTTCCAGCGCCTGAACGGCAGTGTCGGTGATTTCAGTTACACCAATATCGAGATGCTGCGAGCACTCCATGGACTTGGTGTGAAATGACCGAGATCGCCAGGCGCATGGCGCAAATCGCGCCATTTCACGTGATGGATCTGCTGGCAAAAGCGCGTCAGCTGGAGGCTCAGGGCCGTTCGATCATCCATATGGAGATCGGTGAACCCGACTATCCAACCCCGGAACCGGTGGTTGCGGCAGCGCAGAGGGCCCTCAGCGGCGGCAATGTTCACTATACCCCGGCTACCGGCTTGCCGCAGTTGCGTCAGAAGATTGCCGCCTACTATAAAAGCAAATATCGGGTCGATGTGGACCCGCATCAGGTGATCGTGACACCCGGCTCATCCGGTGCGTTGCAGTTGTTGATGAATGTGCTGATCAATCCGGGGGAATCGGTTCTTATGGCCGATCCCGGATACCCCTGCAATCGCCATTTTGTTTCGATGGTCGATGGGATACCCGTGGGGGTGCCGGTCGGGGAGGAGAGCGCCTACCAATTGACCGCCGACTTGGTGGAGCAGGCCTGGCGGGATGACACCAAAGCGGTTCTGATCGCCTCTCCCTCCAATCCCACCGGTACATTGCTGGCTGAAGCCGAGCTGCGACAGCTGTATGACAAGGTGACCGAATTGGGTGGTGTACTGATCGTTGACGAGATCTATCTGGGCCTGACCTACGGTGTTGAAGCAAATACCGCCCTGGATATCAGTTCCGAGATCTGCGTGATCAGCAGTTTTTCAAAATATTTCTCCATGACCGGCTGGCGATTGGGTTGGATGGTTGCCCCCGAGGAGATGATCGATCCACTCGATCGTTTGGCGCAAAACATGTTTCTCTCTGCACCAACCCTGTCGCAGATGGCCGCCTTGAGTGCCTTTTCTCCAGAGGTGATTTCGATTCTGGAGCAGCGACGCCTGGCCTTCCAGCAGCGGCGGGATTTTCTGCTGCCGGCACTGCGGGAGCTGGGTTTCTCTCTGCCGGTGACCCCCCAAGGTGCATTCTATCTCTATGCCGGCTGTGGAGAGCACGCCAGTGACAGTCAAAAGCTGGCCCAACAGCTGCTCAATGAGGCAGGCGTTGCCGTCACCCCGGGTCTCGATTTCGGTTTCAACCGGCCTGAATCCTATTTGAGATTTGCCTATACCACTGCAATGGATCAGCTGCAGGAAGGGGTGCAACGGATCGCCCGTTTTCTTGCCTAGTGGCCCACTAGGGCCTGTTCACAGGCGCAGGCTACAACTTCGGCATCTTTTGTAATTGCTGATGCCAGAATACCGTGGCGCCGGCCACCCCGGCCGGCATGGCCAGAAAGTTCAGCAGGGGTACCATCATCATCGCGGTCAGGCCGCCGCCAAACGCCAGCGAGGTCATCCGTGCCCGCTTTAAGCGTTGATGTTGTTCCTTGAAAGGCAGCTTGTGATTGGCCATCGGGTAGTCGCCATATTCCAGGGCAAGAAACCAGGCGCTGAAGAGTATCCAGAGAAAGGGGGCTGCCAGGTTGATCACAGGAATCAGAAACAGTAACAACAGGGGTATGGCGCGAAGCAGAAAATAGAAGAGTTTGCGTAATTCAGAGAGTAGTGAGGGTAATACCTCTTTCATGATCTGTTTTGCACCAGCGGGTTGATCGCCAAGTTTACCGCCGAGATAGAGTTCCACCTTCTCAGCCAACAGGCCGTTGAACGGTGATGCAATCAGATTGGCAATGACAGTGAATGTATAGAAAACAACCAGAATGATGGCGATCGCGAAAAGTGGCCACAACAGCCAGCGAAGCCAGGCCAGCCAGCTCTCATCATCGGGCAGAAAACGATCCATCAATTGCTCGAATTGATCGACACCTACCCAGACCAGCAGACTGAATACCAGAATATTGATGAGTAACGGGATCAAAACAAAGGGCCTGATTCCCGGTTTGAAAAGTAACTTTAAACCTTCTAACAGATAGCCGACACCGGAGATTGGATTGCTCTTCATCTATGAATACCTGGATTGCTTGATCTGGATGAAATGTGGATAAGGGAGAGCCAATAACTGATTCTGATTTGCTCGGAGAGTACACTGATTCTAACGATCAGAAAAATCTTTGGCAGCGATTCGAGGAGTGCCATACACTTTTTTACAATTCGGAGAGTGTGCCTCAGATTGGATAATAAAACAGTCTGAAATGCAGTAGAGGCTTCTTTAAGACAATCGATCGAAGCATTCTCAAAAGATTGATTCAATTCACAATAGACTCAAACTCACCGCACAGGGTGATGAGTTGAATGGCTTTTATGTCCAGCAGGACACGAACACACCAGGTGGAGAGTTCAGCTATGTTGATATCGTAGGTAGTTGCTACCACAGTGCCGTCCCCGTCAGTCCCGATAACGATTTCATCATCGATGAAAGCTACTGCCCACTCTACCGATGCTTGAGTGATTCAAGAAAAACGGATTATCTGATCAGGTTTTTTATTCTGTAATGGTTTTCTCGATACGTTCAGAGATCGGGCCATTCCGGCCATCGGTATCGTAGGCCGCAATTCCGAAAAAGTAACGGCCGGGCCTCATGCTGGAGAGATAGTAAGCGGTTGTGAGGCCATCCTTGATATCGGCAATCAACTCCAGATTGTTTGACGATGGGCCACTATAGATTTTATATCCAGCAAGCTCGCTGAGGTCCAGGAAGCTGCCGTCCGTTCTGGTGGATGGGGCAACCCAGATCAACTGCTGTACCTGATTATCCGATGGATCAACAGAGGTATTGTCATCCTCCCCACCACCATCTCCACAGGCAGTAAGCCCAGAGGCGAATACCGCTAGTGTGTAGAGTGCTGATTTTTTCATGGTTTCCTACCGCTGTTCTGTGTTGCCAGAATCCGTTGTTGAGATGTTACATCACAAAGTGGCTTTAGCACGGTTATGTGCTCATTTTAGCGGAAGCAGGTTTTACGGTGCGCCCACTGAAATGATACAAAGCAACGTTCAACATCGACCGCATGGCCCGCTCGGTCAATTGGATTCAGCAAGGCCCTCGTCCATGATAGTTCCAGAGCCTATGGAACCGGTGTGATCTGCTTCAGTTTTCCGCCTGTTCAGTGGCTTCCGGCATACGGTTCATGACGGCGCTTTTCAGGCAATCGAGCGTGGAATCGGACCATAGAGGCTTGTTCTGTCGATCTGTAATGAAAAAGATATCCTCTACTCGGGCACCCAGGGTGGTGATCTTCGCGTGCTGCAAGCGGATATTGCATTCTGCAAAGGCTTGCCCTACATCAGAGAGTAAGCCGGGTCGGTCCAGGGTGACCAGCCGCATGATGGTGCGTTCCAGGGTGGGTTCCTGGGTGAAATAGATTGCTGTCGAGTTATCGAAGTGTTTGTTCTGTCTGGGAATTCTCCGGCTTACGCTGAGTGGCTGGTCACCATCCTGGCATATCCCCTCTCGCAGCGTGTTGACGATCTCCTCGCTACGTAGACCAAATTCAACCGGTGAGCCATCCTGTTCGAGAACCAGATAGGAGTTGAGTGAGAAGCCGTTTGAGGTACTCATTACCCGGGCATTGACGATCGAGAGGGTTAGCTGGTCGAGGAGGGTGGTCGTCACGGCGAACAGGTTGTCCCTGTCGATACCGTAATAGAGCACCTCGGTTCCTCCCCGCTTCTGGGTCTGACGCATCTGAATCAGCGGAAAGGCGTCCGCAGGGGCCTGCAGGATGGATTTGCTGTGCCGCTGGATGGCATTCGGTGAATGGGTGAGGAAATACTCATGGGTAAAGGTGGACCAGAGCTGACGCACCGCCGTTTCATCAACCTGCTGGTTTTTCAACTGATGCAGTGCGGCCTGCTGTTTTTCCTGAATCAGTTCCTCCTGGGCGAGGGGGTTCTCCAGACCGCGAATCAGTGCCCGTCGGGTGGCATTGAACAGATCCCTGAGCAGCGAATCTTTCCAGGAGTTCCAGGCATCCGGATTGGTGGCGCGGCTGTCAGCGAAGGTGAGCAGGTAGAGATAGGTCAGTCGGTTCAGGTCGCCGACCAGTGCGGCAAACTCCTGAACCACCTTCGGGTCGGTGATATCTTTGCGTTGTGCCGTCATCGACATCACCAGATGGTTGCGCACCAGCCAACTGACCAATTGGCTGTCATATTCACTCAGGTGGTGGAGGCGACAGAAATCGTAGGCGTCTACGGCTCCCAGCTCTGAGTGGTTGCCACCACGGCCTTTGGCAATGTCGTGGAACAGGGCGGCCAGATAGATCAGTTCTTCCTTGGGCAGGGTTTTGGCCAGCTGGGTACAGAAGGGATATTCATCTGCAAATTGGTCGACACTCAATCGGCGGATATTGCGAACCACCATCAGGGTGTGTTCGTCGACGGTATAGACGTGGAACAGATCGTATTGCATGCGCCCGACGATATTTTCGAACATCGGGATATAGGCCGCCAGAACCCCGTAGATATTCATTCGTCGTAATACTCTGGTGAGCCCTACTGGCTGACGCAGAATCTCCATGAATAGGCTCTGCGCCCGGATATCCTGGCGAAACGCCTCATCGATCAGATAGGTATGGTTTCTGATCAGGCGTATGGTGCTGGCTCTGACCCCGATCAGGTCCGGGTGTTCCTGCATCACCAGAAACATTTCCAGCAGTGCGTTAGGGTTGCGCCTGAAGACGCTTTCGTCGGTGACTTCCAGGAATTGACTGCGCTGCTGGAAGCGCTGATTGAGCTCGACCGGTTCACCGAGCTCGTCTTTCAACAGAATGCTCTCCTGAAAGTGCTGCAGCAGCATTTCGTTGAGACGACTGAGCTCCATTACCGTGCGGTAGTAGTCTCGCATGAAGCACTCGACAGCCAGGTTGGCGTGATCGGCGTCATAACCAAGATAACTGGCGAGGGTACGCTGATGATCGAACAGCAGCCGGTCGTCACAACGTCCGGTCAGCAGGTGCAGAGCAAAGCGAACCCGCCAGAGGTGGTTCTGTCCCTCGATCAGGGTCTGGTACTCGGCTTCGGTAAGAAACTCATGTTTGACCAGGTCGTATAGGTCATGGATCTGGAAATGGCGTTTCGCGACCCAGCCGATCATCTGTATATCCCGCAAACCACCGGGGCTCTCTTTAAGATTGGGTTCGAGATTACTCAGGCTGCAGCCCTGCTTGGTGTGGCGTGTACGCTGCTCATTCCATTTCGCCTCAAAAAACTCATCGCTGTTCCACATCCTGTCGGGAGCGATTGCCAGCCGCATATTCTCGTAAAGTGCTACGGAGCCGGTCAGCAGACGTGCTTCGATCAGGTTGGTGATGACGGTGATGTCCTGCTTGGACTCACGTTCCGCATCATCGATGGTTCTAACGCTCTGTCCGATTTCCAGGCCGATATCCCAGAGCAGTGTCAGAAACTGCTGCAGCTGGTCCTCATAGGATTCAAACTGACTCTCATGCTCCAGCAGAATCATGATGTCGATGTCCGAGGCAGGGTGGAGTTCCCCCCGGCCATAGCCCCCGACTGCAACCAGGGAGGCCGCCGCCTGGTCGGAAAAAAAACGCTTCCAGGCCTGTTTCAGAATCTCATCGATCAGATCGGCCCGCTCGGCAACCAGCTCACTGGTGGGTGTCTGTCCAGTGGTAAAGCGTTCATTGACATCCTCAACGTAGCGTTTCAGATAGTCTTTACAGGGTTGGATTGGGGAGACGTCGTGGGTGAACGCCTCTCTCAGGGCGGCATAATCAATCATATTACTCAGTATAAAGGCAGTGAGGCTCAGGCTGTAAGAGAATTAACCGCCAATCAACGCTGATTATCGTGAATCTGCGCAAATCGAGGCCACGATGGGATAATTATTCGCGGCATTTTGCGGTGATTGGCGTTAATTCGCGGTTAACTCACTGCGGTGGATTTCAGGACCTTGATTAAGACAGGCTCTGCAGGGTATTTACTCCCGGTCAGCAGCGGCTTTCCCGCTCTTCCTCGCGCAGAGTCAGCACTTCAAAACCGCTCTCGGTAACCAGGATGGTGTGTTCGAATTGCGCTGAAAGGCTGCGATCCCGGGTGATCACGGTCCAGCCGTCCTGCTTTAATTTGACCTGTTGTTTGCCGGCATTGACCATCGGCTCAATGGTGAAGCACATGCCGGGCTGCAGAACCATGCCGGTGCCGGATTGGCCGTAGTGCAACACCTGGGGATCCTCATGGAAATCCTTGCCGATACCATGGCCGCAATACTCTCTGACCACACTATAGTGGTGATTCTCGACAAAGGTCTGGATCGCATGACCGATATCGCCGAGCCGGCAGCCAGGCTCTACCTTATTGATCCCCAGCCACAAGGCATCCTGGGTGACATCGATCAGTCGCTTGGCAAGAATTGAGGGTTGGCCGACGGTGAACATCTTGCTGGTGTCGCCATGGTAACCATCCTTGATCACGGTGATATCGATGTTCACGATATCGCCCTTTTTCAGACGTTTTTCGTTGGGAATTCCGTGACAGACAACCTGATTGACCGAGGTGCAGATCGACTTTGGAAAGCCTCGGTAGTTCAGCGGTGCCGGAATGGCCTGCTGCTGGTCGACGATGTAGTCGTGGCAGATGCGGTCCAGCTCCAGGGTTGTCACGCCAGGCTGTACATGAGGAGCAATCATCTCCAGTACGTCAGCCGCAAGTTTGCCGGCCTGTCTCATCTTTTCTATTTCTTGCGCTGTTTTTATTGTGACGCCCATGTGAAATCGCTTGAAAGTCCGGGAAGTTAAACCTGAATCCGAGGGTTCATGACGGCACATAGCGCAAGCTATTGCTTCCCCAGCGGTTCAAAAAATGCCCGCTTAACCTATGGGTGGAGCTAAGATTGTTTGATTCCACTGGGGAATCAATAGCTTACACTCTGAACTCGCCATCAACCCTCGGATTCAGGTTAAAAGGGAATGGCGGGTGCGGCAAGATTGTCGCAACAAGCCGGTTATGGTATAAAACGCCCCGCTGAATCGCAAACGCTTCAGCATCCCAAGTCCGCGGAGGCCCTAGGGTTATTCTCGCGGGTAGAAAACACACACATATCGTCACATGGTCCTGGGTGCCTTGGAAGATACTGAGTATTACTAAGTTTTGCTTATTAATCAGTATCATAAGGTTGGATTATGGGATATGTGGAGGTTTAACCCGATACATATCAGGAGTCACTCATGAGTGAAGTATCAATGCGCCAGATGCTTGAGGCAGGCGTACATTTTGGTCATCAGACCCGTTACTGGAACCCGAAAATGGGTTCTTACATCTTTGGACATCGCAATAAGATCCACATCGTCAATCTGGAAAAGACGATGCCCCTTTTCAAGGATGCGATGAATTTCATCGGTTCCCTCTCCGCCAACGGCGGCAAAGTTCTGTTTGTCGGCACCAAGCGTGCGGCACAGTCCGTGGTACGCGAAGAGGCGGAGCGTTGTGGTATGCCTTTCGTCAACCATCGTTGGTTGGGTGGCATGCTAACCAATTTCAAGACCATCAAACAGTCCATCAAGCGACTCAAAGAGCTTGAGGCGATGTTCGAAGACGGTAGTGTTGAGCAGCGTTTCAACAAGAAAGAGGCGCTCGGATTGAGCCGCGAGCTGGAGAAGCTGGAGCGCAGCCTCGGCGGTATCAAGAACATGAACGGTCTGCCCGATGCTCTCTATATCATCGATGTTGGCCACGAGAAGAATGCTGTGGCTGAAGCCCGCAAACTGGGTATTCCAGTGATCGGCGTGGTGGATACCAACAACGATCCGGATGATATCGATTACGTGATTCCGGGTAACGATGATGCGATTCGCGCAGTCCAGCTCTATGTGCAGGGTGCTTCGGCCGCAATTCTGGAAGGTCGCGCCAGCGCCGCAAACAATGTAGCAGCGAATAGTAACGAGGAGTTTGTCGAGGTAGCGCCTGATCAGGCCTGATCCATCGGCAAAGTGGCCGGACTCCCCGGAGTCCGGTCAGCATTTCTTGTAAGACAGTTTTAGTACTTAAATATTATAGGTAGGCGTATTATGGCAATTACAGCCTCTCTGGTGAAAGAGCTGCGTGATCGTACCGGCGCAGGGATGATGGAGTGTAAAAAGGCATTGGTTGAGTCCAATGGCGACGTGGATGCAGCCATCGAGCAGATGCGCAAATCCGGTCAGGCGAAGGCGGCCAAAAAAGCGGGCCGTATCGCAGCTGAGGGTATCATCGTGTTGAGCTTCAACGATGACAGTACCCAGGGTGCAATGGTTGAGGTCAACTGTGAAACGGATTTTGTCGGCAAGGACGACAATTTCACCTCCTTCGCAAAGGCCGTTGCAGAGCGTGTTCTGGCCGGTGGTGCAGACGATGTCGCCGCACTGATGGAGCAACCGCTGCATGAAGGCGAAGAGACCACAGTCAATCAGGCCCGTGAGGCATTGGTCTCAAAACTCGGCGAAAACATGAATGTACGCCGTTTCGTCCGTTTCAATGCCTCATCCGGTAAGCTGGTCAGCTATCGTCACGGCGTTCGTATCGGTGTGGTGCTTGAGCTCGACGGCGGCGATGATGAGCTGGGACGCGATCTGGCGATGCATATTGCGGCAACCAATCCGATCTGTCTCTCTGCGGAGCAGATGCCACAGGATATGATGGACAAAGAGCGTGAGATCGTCACCGCTCAGGCCAAAGAGAGCGGCAAGCCGGATGAGATCATTACCAAAATGGTCGAAGGCCGGATGCGCAAGTATCTCGCAGAGAACACCTTGATGGGTCAGGCCTTCGTCAAGGATCCGGATACCAGTGTGGAAAAGCTGCTGAAAAGCAAAAATGCACAGATTGTGGATTACAAACGCTTTGAAGTCGGTGAAGGTATCGAAAAGAAGCAGGAAAACTTTGCTGAAGAGGTCATGGCTCAAGCCAAGATGTCTTGAGTTTTCTGCGCCAAGCCCATGGGCCTAGTGGGAAGGCATCCATCGCAAACCGATGCCTTTCCACAGCCAGCCACTGCGATGGCTGGTCACCATTAATAACAGACCCCAGGAAAGGGATGATATGAGTGCGCTAATTTGCCAACGCATCTTGCTGAAACTGAGTGGTGAGGCCCTGATGGGAGAGGGGGACTTCGGTATTGATCCTGGCGTGCTTCAGCGGGTTGCTGAGGAGATCAGGGATCTGATCGATGCCGGCATTCAGATGGGGGTTGTGATCGGTGGCGGTAACATCTTTCGTGGTGCAGGTCTGGCTCAGGGTGGCTTTGACCGGGTACGGGGCGATCAGATGGGTATGTTGGCCACCGTAATGAATTCACTGGCGATGCAGGATATGCTCTCCCGCCTGGGCGTGGAAGCCGATGTCTACTCGGCGCTTGCCATGCCCGATGTTTGCGAATCCTTTACCGCGAGAGATGCCAGGCGTAGCTTGGAACAGGGTCGGGTTGCCATTCTCGCGGCAGGTACCGGCAATCCCTACTTTACCACTGACTCCGCTGCCAGCCTGAGAGCGGTGGAGATTAAAGCGGATCTGCTGATCAAGGCGACCAAGGTGAATGGTGTCTATTCAGCCGACCCGATGAAAGATCCCCAGGCAACCTTCTATCCCCGTTTGACCTACGATCGCGCTTTGGCGGAAAACCTTCAGGTCATGGATGCCACGGCAATCGTTCTGTGCCGGGATAATGGCATGCCCCTGCGGATCATGAATATCAACGACCCGGGTGCTCTCATGCGTTTGATGCGTGGAGAGGCAATTGGCTCCCTGGTGGAAAAAGGCGACTGACTATGATTGATGATATTAAGAGTGATGCGTCAACCCGTATGGGTAAGAGTGTAGAGTCCCTGGTGCATGAACTGGCCAAGGTGCGTACCGGCCGCGCCCATCCCAGTCTGTTGGATCATATCCGGGTCGATTACTATGGATCGGATGTACCGATCAGCCAGGTGGCGAACATCAATGTCGAGGATGCTCGCACGCTGACTGTGGTGCCCTGGGAAAAGAACATGGTTTCGGTTGTGGAGAAGGCGATCATGACGTCCGATCTGGGGCTCAACCCGATGAGTGCCGGTTCGGTTTTACGGGTGCCAATGCCTCCATTAACCGAAGAGCGGCGCAAGGATCTGATTCGAGTCGTCCGCCAGGAGGCTGAGCAGGCTAAAGTTGCGGTGCGCAATATCCGGCGCGATGCCAACCATGATCTCAAGGATCTGGTTAAAGAGAAGATGATTTCAGAGGATGATGAACACCGTGGGCAGGAACTGATCCAGAATCTGACAGACAAACACATTAAGCAGGTTGATGCGTTGCTGGAGGAGAAAGAGAAGGACTTGATGGAGATTTGATCCTCCTGAAGATCCCAATGAAACCTCTATGACAAGCGGCATGACAAAGGACCCCGAAACTGTCGTCGCAGAACTGCCTCGGCATTTAGCGATTATCATGGATGGCAATGGCCGCTGGGCGCAAAAGCGTGGCCTACCGCGTTACGCTGGTCATCCGGCAGGTGTCGATGCCGTGCGTCGGGTGGTTGAAGCCTGTGTGGTGCGCCAGATACCGGTTCTGACCCTGTTTGCCTTCAGTAGCGAGAACTGGCGGCGGCCCGCCAAAGAGGTCAATCTGATCATGGATCTTTTCATCCGCTCCTTGAGGAAAGAGATCAAACGTCTCGACCGTAATCAGGTCAAACTCAAAGTGATTGGCGATCGCAGCGCATTCTCCAAAAAGCTGCAGCAGCAGATCGCCGAAGCAGAGCAGCAGACCGCATCCAACCAAGGCCTGCTGTTGCAGGTGGCTGCCAACTACGGTGGTCGCTGGGATGTTACCCAGGCTGCCAGATGCCTGGCGCAATCGGTCGCATCAGGAGAGCTCTCCGCCGAACAGATCGATGAGCAGGCGCTGGCACAGCACCTCTCATTTGCCGGGGTTCCGGAACCCGATCTGTTCATTCGCACCGGCGGTGAAAAACGGATCAGCAATTTCCTGTTGTGGCAGTGTGCCTATACCGAACTCTACTTCACTGATCTGCTCTGGCCGGACTTCGATGACCAGGCCCTGGATGCGGCAATTCAGGATTATTCAGGCCGACAACGTCGTTTCGGTCGTACCGGAGAGCAGGTTCAGGGACAGACTGCTGAAGCCTCTTGAGCCGTCCGCTATGCTGAAGCAGCGTGTGATCACAGCCCTGATTCTGGCCCCTCTGGTCATCTCTTCAGTTCTGCTGCTGCCAACCACTTATGTGGCCCTGCTTCTCGCCGTCGTGGTATTGGTGGGTAGTCGGGAATGGGCCAGACTGAGTGGTTTTACCAATCTGCCCCAACAACTGCTCTATACGCTGCTGATGCTGCTACTGTTAGGTTGCAGCTACTTTTTGATGCCCCCATCATGGATTCCTGTCATCACCGGTTTTGCGGTTGTTTGGTGGTGTTTTGTGCTGGTGCGGATCATGCGTTATCGGGCGGATCAGACCCCCTCCGATCATTCGCTGTTGAAAGGCCTGGAGGGAATCGTTGTGCTGCTTCCTCCCTGGCTTGCGCTGATCACCCTGCATCAGATACCCGGCTTCGGCCCCGGTTTGATGTTGTTTGTTCTGATGCTGATCTGGAGTGCGGATGTGGGAGCCTACTTTGCTGGGCATCGCTGGGGGAGCCATAAGCTGGCGCCCCAGGTGAGCCCGGGCAAGACCAGGGAGGGCGTCTATGGGGCCATGGGCAGCGCCCTGTTGTGTGGAGTCGTTCTAATCTGGTGGCTGGAGAGTTCTGTTCTGAAATCGATACTGATCTTGCTTCTCTGTCTGGTTACCATGCTCTCCTCGGTGGTCGGAGACCTGTTCGAGAGTCTGTTGAAGCGACAACGGGGAATGAAGGATAGTGGTACCCTGCTACCCGGACATGGTGGTATGTTGGATCGTATCGATAGTCTGACGGCCGCGGCTCCAGTATTTCTCTTCGGCCTGACCCTGTTGGGGGAAGCGTGATGATAGGTTTGACGATTCTGGGATCGACTGGCTCGATCGGCATCAGCACCCTGGATGTGGTGGCCAGACATCCGGATGAGTACCAGGTTGTCGCCTTGACCGCCAATCGGGATGTGGAGGGGCTGCTGAGCCAGTGTGAAAGGTTTCAGCCGAAGATTGCGGTGATGGGCGATCCTCACTGTGCCGACCAGTTGGCGAAAGGGCTGAATCAGCGCGGACTGCCGATAGAAGTGCTCTCCGGGTTGCGCGGCCTGGAGATTGCGGCAGCCATGCCGCAGGCCCACTATGTGATGGCGGCAATCGTCGGTGCGGCCGGATTGTTGCCGGCGCTTGCGGCTGTGCGGGCCGGCAAACGTCTGCTGCTGGCGAATAAAGAGGCGTTGGTGGTGGCCGGTGACCTGTTCATGCAGGAAGTGAAGGCTCACAATGCACTGGTGCTGCCCATCGACAGTGAACACAATGCTGTGTTCCAGTGCATGCCGGAGGACTACCAGGGTAATCTGGCGCAGTCCGGAGTGAAGCGTATTCTGCTGACCGCATCCGGTGGGCCGTTTCGTGAAACCCCGGTGGAAGCACTGCATGATGTCACTCCAGATCAGGCCTGTGCTCATCCAAACTGGGAGATGGGCAGGAAGATCTCAGTCGACTCGGCAACCATGATGAACAAAGGGCTGGAGGTGATCGAGGCGCACTGGCTGTTTCAGGCCGGGGCGGATAAGATCGAGGTGGTGTTGCATCCCCAGAGTGTCATCCACTCCATGGTTGAGTATGAGGATGGCTCGGTGCTCGCCCAGCTGGGACAGCCGGATATGCGGACACCGATTGCCCATGCACTGGCTTGGCCGAAGCGGATTCAGTCCGGGGTTGAAAGCCTGGATCTTTTTCAGATCGGCCGTCTCGATTTTGAGCCACCGGATCCTCAGCGATTTCCCTGCCTGGGCCTGGCCTATCAGGCAATCCAGAGTGGCGGTACCGCCAGTGCGGTGCTGAATGCGGCCAATGAGGTGGCGGTGGATGCGTTTCTCAATCAACGTCTCGGTTTTACCGGAATCGCCGAAGTGGTCGAGGAGACCATGCAACAGCAGCCGGTGGAGCAGGTCACGGATCTGCAGAGCCTGCTGGAAGCGGACCAGAAGGCGCGAAATATGGCGGAACAAGTCGTGCAGAAAAGGGTCTCAAGCTGCGGTATCAGCTGATTAGACATAATGAATTCACTACTCTTCACCATCATCTCGTTTCTAGTTGCACTGGCAATCCTGATCGCTGTGCATGAGTTCGGCCACTTCTGGGTGGCGCGTAAACTGGGCGTCAAGGTGTTGCGTTTCTCCATCGGCTTCGGCAAGCCGCTGTGGAAAAAGACCAGTCAGGTGGATGGTACAGAGTACGTCGTTGCGGCCATTCCACTCGGTGGCTATGTGAAAATGCTCGATGAACGGGAGGCGCCAGTCCCCGAGGCGATGCAGAATCAGGCGTTCAACCGCCAGTCGCTGCCGGTGCGCAGCGCGATTGTGGTTGCCGGTCCCCTATTCAACTTCCTGTTTGCAATCTTTGCCTTCTGGCTGATTTTCGTGACCGGTGATACCGGCCTCAAACCGCTGGTCGGTAAGGTGGAGGAGGGGTCCCTGGCGCAGCAGAGCGGATTTGTGGTTGGTGACCGGATTACTTCGATTGCCGGTAAAGCCACCCCCACCTGGGAGAATGTGGTCTATGCGATGCTCTCTCAGGCATTGGATAAGGATATCCTGCAGATCGGAGTGTCCAATCCTCAGCAGGGTGAGCGTCAACTGCTGCTGCCAAGCCAGGATCTTGCGACAATGGCGGAAGAGGGGCAATTGCTGACTAATCTGGGATTGACCCCTGACCGACCAGAGATTCCACCGGTGATAAGTGAGATTGTGGCTGGTGAAGCGGCTGACAAGGCTGGCATGAAGGTGGGAGACCGGATCATTCGGGTTGATGATCAACCGGTTACCGATTGGGTCGAATGGGTCAGCTATGTTCGGGAGCGGCCAGGTCAGATGATGTTGATCGAGGTCAGTCGGGAGAGAGAGTCGCTGATCATCGAGGTGACGCCGAAAACGGTTAATCCCGATCAGGGCGAGCCTTACGGACGGATCGGTGCCGGGGTTGAACAGATACCGAGTGAACTGTGGGACGACTATCGGGCGATTGTGCGCTACGGACCGTTGGAATCGGTTGGGCAGGCGGTCAGCAAGAGCTGGGATCTGTCGGTGCTGATGCTGAGAATGCTCGGCAAAATGATCATCGGCGAGGTCTCGGTCAAAAACCTCAGCGGCCCTATATCGATTGCTGATTCTGCTGGTAAATCAGCGAGTTTTGGCCTGGTCTATTTTATTAAGTTTCTCGCTGTCGTGAGTATCAGTCTGGGGGTGTTGAACCTTTTGCCCATCCCTGTGTTGGACGGCGGTCATCTCTTTTATTTCCTGATCGAGGCGATTCAGGGTAAGCCCCTGTCCGATCGGTTTATGGAGCAGGGACAGAAAATCGGCCTGTTGATTCTGCTCGGTGTCATGAGTCTTGCTTTTTATGTCGACCTGAACCGTTTTCTGGGGTAGCCATTCGTATCCGTTCAAGGGGATAGCTCTGTATCCTGAAGCTGTAAGATAACTTATACTTACGCCCTTTGTGACATTGCTGACTTGTCGGAGATTTCTGCCAACAGGCAGCCGAATAATGAATAAACTCTGTTGTTTCAAACCATAATGCCATTTTTCTTGCGGATTTTTATCACTCTACTGCTGTCTGCCGGTGCCCTGTTTCCGCAATTGGCCGCCGCTTTTGTCGTCCAGGACATCCGTGTCGAGGGGCTTCAGCGCATCTCAGCGGGAACGGTCTTTAACTATCTGCCGGTGAAAACCGGTGATGAAGTGAATAAGGGGAACACCGCGAAGATCATTCGTGCCCTCCACAAAACCGGCTTTTTCCAGGAAATTCGACTGGAGCGTGAAGGGGATGTGCTGATCGTCTTCGTGCATGAGCGGCCGGCGATTGCTGAGATCGACATTACCGGTAACAAGGATCTCGATACGGAACGGTTGATGGCCGGGCTGAAGGATGTTGGGCTGGCCGAGGGTCGGGTCTTCAAGCGTGCTCTGCTGGAACAGGTCGAACAGGAGCTGAACCGGCAATATTTCTCCCGTGGTAAATACGGCGTCAAGATCAAATCCGAGGTGACCCCGCTTGAGCGTAACCGGGTGGGGATCGATATCGAGATCTCAGAAGGACTGACGGCGCGGATTAAAAACATCAACATTATCGGCAATTCAGCCTATGAAGATGATGATCTGCTGGATGAATTCGAGCTGGGAGTGCCTGCCTGGTACGCGATCTTCTCCAGCCGGGACAAATACTCCAAACAGGCCCTTGCCGGTGACCTTGAGACCCTGCGCTCGTTCTACCTGGACCGGGGCTATATCGATTTTAAAATCGAATCGACTCAGGTATCGATTACCCCGGACAAGAAGGATATCTACATTACCATCGCTCTCGATGAGGGGGATGTATTCACCCTCAGCGATATCAAACTGGCCGGTGATCTTGAGCTGCCGGAAGAGGAGCTGTTTCCGCTGATTCACTTGCGCCGGGGTGGGGTGTTCTCGCGTAAGCGGGTCACCGCCAGTGCAGAGCGGTTGAACAAAAAGTACTCCGATGCGGGTTATGCCTTCGCCAACGTCAACAGTATTCCGGATATCGACAGAGAGAACCGCAAGGTGGCGATTACCTATTTCGTGGATCCGGGTAAACGGGTCTACGTCCGCTATATCAATATCTCCGGAAACTCCACAACCCGCGATGAGGTCTTGCGCCGGGAGATGCGGCAGATGGAATCCGCCTGGTTCTCCGGGGAGAAGACCCGGCTCTCCCGAGAGCGTCTGCAACGGCTTGGCTTCTTCAATGACGTCAATATGGAGACCCCGGCGGTACCCGGCACCACGGATCTGGTGGATGTCAATCTGAGCGTCACAGAAGCCGCTTCGGGCAGTTTGAGCGCCGGTGTCGGCTACTCGGAGACCCAGGGCGTGTTGTTCAATGCCAGTATCAGCCAGAACAACTTTCTGGGCACCGGTAACCGGGTCAGCGCCGGTTTTGACACCAGTGATGCGACCAAGAAGGTGACGATTGTCTATACCGATCCCTACTACACCATCGATGGGGTCAGTCAGGGTTATGAATTGAGCTATCGGGAGACCGACTTTTCAGAGCTGAATATCTCCAGCTACTCCACCGATGTAGGGCGTCTGGGGGTCAATTTCGGTGTGCCGGTATCCGAGTACGACCGCCTGAGATTCAGTCTGGCCTATGAAAATACGAAATTTTTCATCGCCGACTCGGCCTCGGATGAAATTCAGGACTTCGAAGAGAAATATGGAACGAAATTCTCCGATTTTGAGTTGGTGGGTAGCTGGATCCGGGACACCCGGGATCGGGCAATCTTTCCGAACAAAGGTGGTCGTCAGGTCTTTACCACGGAATTGAACACACCGGGCAGTGATCTTCAGTATTACCGCGTCAGCTATCGGAATGCCCAGTATTTCCCCTTAACCAACAACCTGACCTTAAAACTGAATGGTGAGTTGGGTTATGGTGACGGTTACGGAAATAACGAAGAGTTGCCTTTCTATCGAAATTTCTACGCCGGTGGCATAGGTTCGGTCAGGGGTTTCGAAGAGAATACCCTGGGTCCGAAAGATTCAGAAGACGATGCGATAGGCGCAAATGCTAGAATCGTGGGACAGATCGAGTTACTGTTCCCGATCTTTGGTGACGACTTCAAAGATACAGTACGAGCCGGATTGTTTGCCGATGTGGGCAATGTCTTCGATCTGGCGAATGACGAGGAGATCAAGTGGGATGGATTTAGGGCTTCTACGGGTCTGATGTTATCCTGGTTTTCTCCGGTAGGTGCACTCTCGTTCAGTTTGGGATATCCGCTGAAGGAGGAAGAGGGTGACAAGACTAAATCGCTTCAATTCCGAATTGGTAGCGGATTCTAAAATTAATTAGGGAGTCGATGGGTGAACTCAATACGTTTTTTACTAATCACTTTGAGCTTGGCGATTTTTGCTGCCGGTAGTGCCTACGCTGAGGAGTATCGCATTGCTTTTGTCAATGCCACCAAGGTATTTGAAGAATCACCGCAATACAAAACTGCGAGGGAGCGCCTGCAGACAGAGTTTTCCCGGCGTGAGAAAGACTTGCTGGCCTCACAGAAGCAGCTCAAGCAGCTGGAGGAGAAACTGCAGCGGGACGGTTCGGTGATGAGTGAGTCCGAAGTCAAGCGTCTTGAGCGTGATATCCTCAGTCGCAGTCGCAAACTGAAAAATGCCCAGACAGAGTTTCGTGAGGATCTGAACCTGCGTCAGAATGAGGAGTTCAAGAAGCTGCGTCAGCAGGTTCGTGAGGTCATTCAGGAGGTGGGTAAGAGCGAAAAAATCGACCTGATCGTCTCAGATGGGGTGGTCTATTTCAGCAAAAAGATCGACATATCTGACAAGGTGTTGGAAAAACTGCGTGAACGAAAAGCTGAATAACTCGGATTTTTACACTTGTCCATTCGACTCGGAGAACTAGCTGAGGCGGTAGGTGCTGAGCTGCGCGGAGACCCGGAGATCGCCATTCAAGGGGTCGGTACGCTGCAGCGTGCCACAGAGGGGCAGCTGAGCTTTCTCAGTAACAGCGCGTATCGGTGCTACCTTGCGGAGACCGGTGCTTCAGCAGTCATTCTGTCGCAGGAGGCCGCAAGCGACTGTAGCGTGGCCGCACTGGTCACCGACAACCCCTATCTGGCCTATGCACGGGCTGCCAGCCTGCTTTTTCCTGTTGCGGAAGCCGCCCCGGGTATTGCCGATTCTGCGGTGATTGCTGCATCGGCTGAAATCGACAAAAGCGCCTCGATCGGCCCCTGCAGCGTCATCGGTGAGCGAGTCAGGATTGGTGCCGATGTGGTTATCGGCCCAGGCTCAGTGATCGAATCGGATTGTGAAATCGGCGAGCAGACAAGGTTGGTGGCGCGAGTTACCCTATGCCATCGGACTCGAGTCGGCGCCCGCTGTCTGCTACACCCGGGTAGTGTATTGGGCGCCGACGGTTTCGGTCTGGCCAACGATCAGGGTCGATGGGTCAAAGTGCCTCAGCTGGGAAGGGTCTGGCTCGGGGATGATGTGGAGATTGGTGCCAATACCACGGTTGACCGGGGTGCTCTGGAGGATACGATCCTGCATGATGGTGTTAAGCTCGATAATCTGATACAGATCGCACACAACGTGGAGGTGGGCGAGCACACCGCGATGGCGGGTTGTGCGGGTGTTGCCGGCTCGACGAAGATCGGTCGGAACTGTACTATCGGTGGTCAAACCGGTCTGGTAGGGCATATCACGATCGGTGATAATGTACACATTTCAGGTGCGGCCCTGGTTTCTCGTTCATTTCCCGAGGCAGGCTATTACAGCGGTAATCTTCCCGCGATGGAAAATAGTGCTTGGCGAAAGCTGATTGCCAGGCTCAGACGCCTTGATAATATGGCTAAGGATCTGAAATTATTGAAAAAAACAGTGAAATCTCTCACTGGAGAGTCATTCAAATGAAACGTTTGAGTCATGGGAGGGTAGTTTGATAGCGATGGACATCAACAAGGTGCTGAGTCTACTGCCGCACCGTTACCCCTTTCTGCTGATCGATCGGGTTACCGAGTATGAAAAAAATACCCGCTTGCGGGCGCTGAAGAATGTCACCTACAACGAACCCTTTTTCAATGGACATTTTCCGATTCAACCGGTCATGCCCGGTGTCCTGATCGTAGAAGCGATGGCCCAGGCGACAGGCCTGTTGGCGATGGAATCCAATCCGGAAACAGTGAATGAGACCACCATCTATCTGTTTGTCGGTATCGATAAAGCACGTTTCAAGCAGCAGGTAGAGCCAGGCGATCAGCTGATCATCGATGTGCAGCAGAACAAACTCAAGCGGGGCATCGGTTTCTTTACCTGCTCAGCGACTGTGGATGGCCGTACTGTGGCCACAGCAGAGATCATGTGTACTGCCCGGGAGATAGGCAACTGATCGACTCACGCGCAGTTATAGATCCACAGGCGGAATTGGATGAGGGGGTCACCGTCGGACCCTTCTCGATCATCGGTCCTGACGTGAGCATCGGCGCTGGTACGGTGATCGGGCCCCATGTGGTTGTCAATGGGCCGACCCGCATCGGCAGGGACAATCGCATCTACCAGTTTGCCTCAGTCGGTGAAGATCCCCAGGATAAGAAATATGCGGGAGAACCGACTTCTCTGGAGATCGGCGATCGGAATGTGATTCGGGAGTTTGCCACCCTGCATCGTGGCACGGTTCAGGATCAAGGCGTCACCCGCATCGGCAACGATAATCTGCTGATGGCCTATATCCATGTAGCCCATGACTGTGTCTTGGGTGATCATGTGATTTTGGCCAATGCGGCCTCACTGGGTGGCCATGTGATGATTGACGACCATGCCATTCTGGGAGGCTTTTCCAAGGTTCATCAATTCTGTCGTATCGGCGCCCACAGCTTTTCCGGAATGGGATCTGCGATCAATATGGATCTACCCCCCTACATGATGGCAGCTGGGCAGCCGACCAAGCCCCACGGCATTAATCGTGAGGGGTTGAGCCGGCGAGGTTTCAGTAAGGATGCCATCCGGCAGATCAAGCGGGCTTACAAAATTATCTATCACTCAGGACAGCGTCTGGAAGCAGCACGTGAGGAGATCGAAAGTCTGGCCACGGAGACTCCTGAACTGAAGATTCTTGTCGATTTCCTCTCCCATAGTGGAAGAGGCATTCTGCGATAGACATTCTGTCGAATGCCTTCAGAGCACCCTCTGATGCAATCCGCAAACCAGCCAAAAGCAATAAGAGTCGGCATCATCGCGAATGAGGTCTCCGGTGATCAGTTGGCTGCTGCCTTGATCCAGGCTTTGCAGGAGCGCTCGCCAGAGGTGGTCTTTGAAGGTATGACCGGTCCACTGATGGAGGCAGCCGGTTGCCGTTCCCTGGCCAGCATGGATCCGGTGATGGGGCTGTTTGAGGTGCTTGGTCATCTGCCCGGTTTATTGAAAACCCGCCGGCAACTGATCAGCCACTTTCTCAATGATCCCCCGGACCTGGTACTCGGCGTGGATGCACCGGATTTCAACCTGGCGCTGGAGACCCGACTCAAGCAGTCGGGCATCAAAACCGCCCACTGGGTGAGCCCCACTGTTTGGGCCTGGCGGCAGGGACGGGTTAAAAAATTGCGCCAAGCGGTCGACTTAATGTTGTGTATCTTCGATTTTGAGGTTGATTTTTTGCAGCAGCATCAGGTGCCGGCCGCTTATGTTGGCCATCCGCTTGCAGATCAGATTCCGCTGCGGCCGACAGATCCGATTGAGCTCAGAAGTAAACTGGGATTGGCGCCCGAGTTGCCGGTGGTTGCACTGCTCCCCGGCAGTCGGATGAGTGAAGTGAGTCGGTTGGCTGAACCATTTGCAGAAACGGCCTGTTGGTTGAAGCGGCTAAAACCTGAACTGCAGTTTGTCGCACCGATGGTCAATGAGACAATCAAGCAGGCGTTTCAGGCTGCCTTGGCAAAGCAGTCACCGAGTGTGGATGTGAAACTGCTTGACGGTGAACCCAGGCTGGCGATCGGCGCCGCAGATCTGGTTTTGACCGCTTCAGGAACCGCTACGCTAGAGACCTTGTTACTGAAGAAACCGATGGTTGTCGCCTACAGATTGTCACCACTTACAGCCTGGTTGATCCGTCGATTCAAGCTGCTTAAGACACCCTATGTGGCGATTGCCAATCTGCTGTCAGAGAAGATGCTGGCGCCGGAGTTTCTACAAGAGGCCTGTCAGGCAGAGTTGATGGGGCAGGCGATCATCGATCTGTTGGATGATCCGCAGCAGCGTGAAGAAATTGCGAAGACTTATCAACAGATTCACCAGCATCTGCGGCAGAATGCGGCACAAAGGGCGGCGGATCTGGTTCTCGATTTGATTGGCCCGAAAACGTGACGAGGCAGGCCCAATCCGGTAGTTAGTGAGGTCGCCGCCAGATTAGTTAGGGTCTGTAGAAGCAGCTGAAACATTAACCGATAAATTGGCCTTTATTGGTTTTCGATCGTACCTGGCAGAAAGTCGATAGAAGGAGTCACATTTCAAGCAATGGCTACACTACTACACGAGCTGATATTTGAGTCTGCCATCGACAGGCCGGAACAGCCAGCGCTGCAGTATAAGTCCTCGCTGCTCAACTACGCGCAGCTGGAGCGTCAGATTCGGCTGTTTGCCGGTTCACTGCAGACAATCGGTATCGAACCCTCGGATTGTGTCGCCATCTATCTGCCGAAATGTCTTGAGAATGTGATTGCCATCTTTGGCACGCTGGCCGCCGCGGCGGTATTCGTACCGATCAATCCGGTACTCAAGCCCCATCAGGTGTTGCATATCCTGAAAGATTGCGATGCCAAGCTGTTGATCACAACCTGCGGTAAATATCGTGCTTTGGTTGATGATCTCGATGAAGCTGTGGATCTGAACAATCTGGTGGTGATTGACGATTGTGATATCAGTGAGGCTACGGCAGGCGTGCAGCATCTCTTCTCATGGGATGGCTTTATGCATCTGGATCAGCCGCAAGGTCTGCCGCAAATCAATGACACCGATCTCGCCGCTTTGCTCTATACATCCGGCAGTACCGGCAGACCCAAAGGCGTCATGCTGAGCCACCGTAACATGGTGATCGGTGCGAAGAGTGTGGCGGAGTATCTGGATAATCGTCCCTCTGACCGGATTCTGGTCGTCCTGCCACTCAGTTTCGACTATGGGATGAGCCAGCTGACAACCGCGTTTCTGGTGGGCGCCACGGCGGTATTGATCAACTATCTGTTGCCGATGGAGGTGATCAATACCCTGGTTAAAGAGCGCATCACCGGCCTTGCCGCAGTGCCACCACTCTGGAATGCGCTGGTTGAGCTGCAGTGGCCTGCAGAAGTCGCAGAGCACCTCAGGTATATCACCAGCTCCGGTGGTGTGGTGCCGGTGGAGACGACAGAGCAGTTGCGACGTAATCTGCCGAATACGGATATCTATCTGATGTATGGTTTGACCGAAGCCTTTCGCTCAACCTATCTGCCGCCGGACCAGCTTGATCGTCGCCCAACCTCCATGGGGCGGGCGATTCCCAATGCCGAAGTGAGGGTATTGCAAGATGACGGCAAGCCCTGTGAAATCGATCAACCTGGTGAGCTGGTACATCTGGGTCCATTGGTGGCCCAGGGTTACTGGAAAGACGATCAGGCCACCCGGCAGCGGTTTCGTCCGATTCCCGACAGCTCGGATCAATCGAATGCTGTCTGGTCCGGTGACATCGTGAAGCGGGACAGTGAAGGCTATCTCTATTTCATCAGACGAGCCGATGATCAGATAAAAACCTCGGGTTATCGGGTCAGTCCAAATGAAATTGAATCAATTTTTCAGGCTACGGGATTGTTGAACGAAGTGGTGGCCCTGGGGATGCCCCATCCAGTGCTGGGCCAATCGATTGTGCTGATTGTTTCACCCAAGCTTGATCAAGGGGTTACCGAAGAGTCGTTGATCAATCTCTGTAAAAAACAGTTGACCAGTTATATGATTCCCAGCCGGATCATATTTCGTAGCACAATGCCAACCAATCCCCATGGAAAACTGGACAGAAAGTTGATGGCGCAGCAGTTAATGGACGAAATCGTCGATCAGTAACCAGCAGAATCCTATTTGAAACTCCCGCTCTTATGAATGATAAAAAGAAATTGCCTATTGCCCAGCTTATTGCTGGAGTCGATGAAGTCGGCCGGGGTCCTTTGGCCGGTCCGGTCGTGGCGGCTGCCGTCATACTTCACCCTGAACTGCCGATTGAAGGGCTTGCCGATTCAAAGAAGTTGAGTGAAAAGCGGCGTGAGTCTCTCGATCTGATCATCCGTGAAAGGGCCTACAGCTGGTCACTCGGACGTGCGGAGGTGGAAGAGATCGATCGTATCAATATTCTACAAGCCAGTCTGTTGGCGATGAAGCGGGCGGTTGAAGGGTTGGCGGATGCCCCCGGTCATGCATTGGTGGATGGTAAGCATCTGCCTCAATTGAGTTGCAGTGCCGAAGCGGTGATCGGTGGTGACAGTCGTGTTGAGGTGATCAGCGCGGCATCGATCATAGCCAAGGTTGCCAGGGATAGAGAGATGGTTGAGCTGGATCTACAGTATCCCGGTTATGGGTTGGCCAAGCATAAGGGTTATCCCACCAAGCAACACCTTCAGGGATTGGAGGATCTGGGGGTCTCTCCCATCCATCGCCGATCTTTCGGACCGGTGAAGCGACTACTGGATTGAGGCAAATTCGCTTGCCTGGATCTTTGGGTTCCTATCCGCCATTGGACGCCAATAACTGCAAATCGTACTTGGCTTTTTTTCAGCTGATGAACGCAAATAGTGCCGATGAACAGATGTGGGTGTGATTGGTTGATATCCACTGACTATCGGACCGGCTGAGATTTTAGTTGATGCACAATTTCGGCCCGCGTCAGAATCACCGAACATCACCCCGATCTTTTATTGGTGACTGTTTGTGGTAATTGGCGTCGATTCGCGGCTTAACTCTCTCGATTAGAAAAGTACGCGTCTCAGCCCATTATTCGTCCTGCATAGCCTTGAGTGATCTGTCTTGATCGGGCCGATTGGATTCGTGTTAACAGGCCCTGGTTGGATGAATTGGCTCTCCTGGGCTAGGCTTTTCTCCTATCTGTATCCATAAAAAATGTTTGCCTGATTGATTTGACTGCTGTTGTCCAAAGTTGATGCTCAAGGCAAGCGAATAACTTCAGGAACAACAATGAACAAAATTGCCATTTTTGCTTGGGACGAACTCGAACCGCTTAACCCTACTTATGCATTGGTCGCTGATGTGGACCTGGTTGTTATCCGCTGGCAGGAGGGGGATCAGGTCTCTGTGTTGTATGGGCGATGTGCGCATCGTGGCGCATTGATGGCGGATGGCCGTATCGAGGGTGAGGATCTGATCTGCGGCCTGCACGATTGGGATTACGGCTATAAAACCGGGGTGAGTTCCTATAATCCGGCTGAGAAACTCAATCGGTTTCAAGCTTGGGTTGAAGCAGGGCAGGTCTGGGTGGATGAGGATGAGATCAGGGCTTGGGCACAACACAATCCTCAACCCTATCATCGTGAGCGCTATCAGGGGCTCTACAAGGATCTGCATGGCGGCCCTGAGGAGCCTCACTATAAATATATCCAGCATCTGGCTGAGCATGGTCTGTCGAAGGTGGGACATCACGGGCGGGTCAGTGCCATGGGTGTGCCCCGGGATCAGCTGCCGAAGTGGGAGCAGATCCAGTTATTGACGGCCCAGTTACATCGGCTGCCACTGCTTGACGACCATCCGGTGGGAACCGAGGTGGTGATTGGTCCCAAGGCCGAAAGACCGCTCCATCTGGATCGTCCCCTGTTCGTCTCCGATATGAGTTTTGGTGCGCTCTCTGAAGAGGCCAAGGTCGCTCTGGCCAAGGGTGCGGAGCTGGCGGGTACCGGTATCTGTTCCGGAGAGGGGGGCATGCTGCCCGATGAGCAGGCTTCAAACAGTCGCTATCTCTATGAGCTGGCATCAGCCCGTTTCGGCTATTCAATGGAGAAGGTGAAGCAGTGCCAGGCATTTCATTTCAAGTGTGGGCAGGGGGCGAAGACCGGGACAGGTGGGCATCTGCCGGGTAGCAAGGTCAAAGGCCGTATTGCCGAAGTCAGAGGGCTGGAGGAGGGAAAGTCGGCCGTCTCTCCAGCAAGATTCCCTGATTGGCAGTATGTTGAGGATTACCGGCGTTTTGCGGCCGAGGTTCGCCAGCAGACCGGCGGTATCCCGATTGGCGTCAAGCTCTCCGCGCAGCATATCGAAAGGGATATCGAGGCCGCACTGGAGATTGGGGTCGACTACATCATCCTGGATGGTCGGGGTGGCGGCACCGGTGCTGCGCCACTAATCTTCCGTGACAATATCTCGGTGCCGACGATTCCCGCACTGGCCAGAGCGCGTCGCTATCTGGACAGAAAGGGCAGGGATGATGTGTCACTGATCATTACCGGTGGCCTCAGACTACCGGCAGACTTTATCAAAGCACTGGCACTGGGCGCTGATGCGATTGCTCTTTCCAACTCGGCCCTGCAGGCGATCGGTTGCCTGGGCATGCGTGCCTGCCACACCAATAACTGCCCGGTGGGTATCGCCACCCAGAAAGCGGAATTGAGAAAGCGCCTGAAGATCGAGAAGGGGGCCGAACAGCTGAATAACTTCTTCCGTGCCTCAACCGAATTGATGCAGGTGATGGCGCGGGCCTGCGGCCATGATCACCTGAACGGATTCGCTCTGGATGATCTGACCACCTTTGATCGGGAGCTGGCTCATCTCGCCGGTATAGCTTATGCCGGCGTCTATTCAGGCTGAGCCCTTGATGTCAAGCAATGCGGAAAACTCCGGCAGTAGACAATACTTTTCAATCAGCTGCCGGAGTGTCTGCTATCGTCTGTTAAATATTGGATAGCGCTTCAATTCCTTGTTCAATGTTCAGCTTTGTGGCTGCTTCGGTAGCCAGCATGATTCGGTTTACCGCCATGCTTTCATCATCTCGGGTCTTCACAGCAGAAGTGACAATCGATCTCTTCCAGACTACCTCGTCAGAGCTGCCATTTTTCAGCGCCCAGGCTATCTCAACATTAACAGTCATATCTTTACCGGCAACAGGTTGCCCGACTTTGACAATGAACAGTTCCAGTTTGTAATCAGGATTCTTATCAACCACCTGCTTGAAAAGCTTGGTTTGTACGATGGTATCCTTGACAGCATTCAGCAGAGTCTCATTGGGTACTTCATTGATGCCAAGAGGGTCCTTTTCCCGGCCACCGGAAACTGAAACCGAGAGGGTGTCGTTGAAATGTCTGCCAACTGTAGTGCCTTCCGGTGTAATTCCCTCTGATGTCAACTGCTTGGTCTGCGCGCATCCTGTAATGAGGAGAAAGATTATTACCAGTATCAGAACTCTGGATTGGTTGATTCCATTCATTTTATTCACCCTTTTCAATTTTCAATAGCATGGCGTCGATGGTTTCCGATGCCATCTCTTTGGTGGACTTGCGGGCGAGAGAGGTACGAATTGTCTCTCCGGCGACTATCGGGTAACGACTTTTAGCGTCACGAAATTCAACATTGAGTTGAATCAGATAATTGGACAGATCCCAAAACCAGCGATCTTCATAGGTAACCAGAATATCCGAATCAGAGGCTATTTTTGCTGCTGGACCGTGAGTGGCCTGATAGCCTTTCTCCCGTAACAGTTCACTGATTTCGGCATCGATATTTCGCTTATCCTGAGGTTGGTGGATGACATAGAAGCTCTGGATGGCGGACTGGTCCCGGTTCGGGACAAGCTTTGTAATATGGCTGACTACAGAGCATCCGGTGAGAAGTGTAAAAGCGGCAATGACTATCGTTGTTAGGCTGTATTTCATGTGAATTCCCTTTCTGCCAGAGAAGTGAAGTGTGAAGATTAACCCCTAACAAAGGACATATCCAGAGAGGGGGTTTGATGTCGATCAGTCAATTCGAGATAAATCCCGTGCTAACTGGAAAGATAGTATTTTAATTCAATGTCAATTTGAGGTTAGGCCTGCATAGGAATTGCTCGGTTTATCGCTAAACTGAGGTATGGTTATCCAGTTGAGAAATAGAAATTGCAAATACGATATCGAGTCTCTTCATGATGTTGCGCTGTGGTAGAAAATTGAGTGAACCCGTGCATAAAGAGTTTGCTGAAAAAGTAGGTTGAAGCCTGATCTTATGAGTTGATTTCAGTCAGCTAAAAAGTTGATGGCACTGGTATTTACACTGCCGGCAATCTATTCTGGCAACGTTCTCACTTGAATGTAGAAGTATCCCCCCAGATTTTAAAGCTTTGTATAGGCGAGGCTGATTGGGGTGGTTGATCATTTGGATGGGTTAATTGAACAGTAGAAAAATATTCCTCGTCCTGACATTACTGATACTGCTCAGCGATCTGATCTTTGTCGGAATCAACTACTATGCCAGCCGGCACGCCTTGAATCTGACCCTGGATAGTAACGGCAGGAATCTCAAGCATGCGTATCAGCTCACGCTGGAGCTTGTTTATGAGAACATGTTGCAGATCTCAACCTATATCGCCAGTCAGCAAAATGTTCAGCAGCTGTTTCTTGCCGGTAAACAGGCGGTTGCTCAGGAGGGTGGCGGTGCCGGTCGGGCGCTGGCGGCAGATGTCAGGGAGAGGCTCTATCGGTCGCTGATACCCAGCTGGTCGCCACTGATGGAGGAGTACGGCGCCAGACAGCTCCATTTTCATCTTGGTCCCGGATCGCTCAGTTTTCTTCGAGTACACAAGCCGAAAAAATTCGGTGACCGAATGGATGATGTTCGCCATATCATTGTCGACAGCTTCAAGCACAAACAGGCCAAGGTCGGTTTCGAGATCGGCCGGATATATGCCGGCTTGCGCGGGGTGACACCGGTCTGGTCAACGGCAGGGTCGGACGCTCCTGAGTTGATCGGGGTGCTCGAAGTCGGTTCCTCGTATCAAACCGTACTCGATAAGATCAATCAACAAACCGGTGTTGAGATGATGGTGCTGCTGAATCAGGAAAAAGTCCACATGGCCATGTGGCCGGAATCGATCAGAAAGCAGATCGTCAAACTGTCGAGCGAGTCGTCCTGTTACATTGAGGCCATTTCAAACCCTATTGTCTCCGAGGTGCTGGGTAATTGCGAAGTGCTGGAGCCCTATAAACATGAATTACGCACTTTTACACTCAGTCACGGTGACCGCTTTTATGGCATCACACACTTTCCATTGCATGACTACCGCTCTCAAGCCGCTGGTGAAACTCAGCAGGTCGGTATGGTGGTTATGCTGATGGATGTCAGCGAGGCTGTTCTGGCAAACAAGCACCAATTGAAGCTCAACCTGGTCTATGCGGTCGTCGGTTTTGCCGTGATCGAGATGCTTCTCTATCTGGTGATCGTGTATGGATCCAGACGGGTCCATTCACTCATCGATCAGCAGACGGATGAGATCCATCGACTGAAAGAGTTCTATAAACACCGCTCAGAGCGTGATAGCTTGACCGCCCTCTACAACCACCGCTACTTCAATGAACGACTTCTACAGGAGATGAGCCGAACGAGACGCTCGACTGCCCGGCTTAGTTTGTTGATGTGCGATCTGGACAATTTCAAGGCTATCAATGACCGTTTCGGACACCTGGCGGGCGATGCGGTTCTTCAGCAGGTCGCAGCGATCATTCAGCAACTGGTACGCCAAAGTGATCTTGCAGGGCGCTACGGTGGTGAGGAGTTTATAATCGCCCTGCCCGAAACAGCCTTGCAAGATGCTGTGGGTATTGCTCAGCGTTTGGTCCAACACATTGCCGATCTGGCTTTGGATGAGCTCGATGGTCAGCAAGTCACTGCCAGTGTCGGTGCCGCTATGTGGGATGGTCAGCAGAATCTCAATGAGCTGATTCAAAATGCCGACAGCGCACTCTACAATGCGAAACAAAAGGGTAAGAATCAGGTCGTGTCCTTGCCATGATTTTTCATGTGTCTGGCTGGTTTATCTAGAAAAATCAATATATTATCACCTTGAGATGGTGGTCGAATGGGTACGGCGAAATGGCACATCGGCCTGCGTAATCAACTTCCCATTCGATCATGCAGACTCATCTTTTGAGCTCGAATCGGGTTAGAATAGCCGGGCTTGCAGGTAGCAAAGGTTGAAGCTGATTTTCGGTTGAGTAGTGGGGTTCGGAAAAGGCTGATCACTACAACTCCCTCACATCAACAGGTCACTGGGGTGACATGACAGTTAATTTTGTACATCTTCGGGTCCATTCAGAGTATTCGCTGGTTGACGGCCTGGTGAGGGTCAAGCCGCTGGTCAAGCAAGTGGCGGAGCAGGGGATGCCTGCCGTGGCCCTGACCGATCAATCCAATCTGTTTGCCCTGGTGCGTTTCTACCAGGCGGCCCTGGCCGCCGGAGTCAAGCCGATCGCCGGTGTGGATGCCTGGATCCGCAACCCGGATGATGTGAACACCCCTTTCCGACTGGTGCTGCTGGTGCAGAATCAGGCGGGTTACAAGAATTTGACCCGACTGGTATCCCGTAGCTACCGGGAAGGCCAGCATCTGGGTCGGCCACTGATGGAGCGGGAGTGGCTGGAAGGCAATACGGAGGGCCTGATCGCTCTCTCCGCCGGTCGGTACGGCGATGTGGGGCGGGCACTGCTGGCGGAGAACGCCACGCAGGCGCAGCAGCTGCTGAAGGGTTGGCTTGAGCTGTTTGGTGACCGCTACTATCTCGAACTGCATCGGACCGGGCGTGCGGATGAGGAGCGCTGCCTGCATCAGAGTGTGGCGTTGGCAACTGAATTCGGGGTGCCGGTGGTGGCCACCAATGACACCCACTTTCTCCAGCAGAGTGACTTCGATGCCCATGAAGTGCGGGTCTGCATTCATGAAGGCCGTACCATCGACGATCCGAGGCGGCCGAAAAACTATAGTGATCAGCAGTATCTGCGCAGCCCGGAGGAGATGGAGGCGCTATTTTCCGATATTCCCGAGGCGCTGCTAAACAGCGTGGAGATCGCCAAGCGCTGTACCATTGAGCTGACTCTGGGGAAGAACTTTCTGCCCGATTTCCCGATTCCTGAAGGCATGACCATCGATGAGTTTCTCGAAGCGGAGTCGCGCAAAGGTCTCGATTGGCGCTTGAATCATATCTTTGATGCCGGGGCAGCTGAGTTTGCCGAACAGCGCAAGGTCTATGACGAACGTCTGCAGGTGGAACTCGATGTTATCAACTCGATGGGTTTTCCGGGCTACTTTCTGATCGTTGCCGACTTCATCCAGTGGGCTAAGGACAACGATATTCCTGTCGGTCCCGGGCGTGGTTCAGGCGCCGGCTCCCTGGTTGCCTACGCACTCAAGATCACCGATCTCGACCCAATCGAGCATGAGCTGCTGTTTGAGCGATTTCTGAATCCTGAGCGTGTCTCGATGCCTGACTTTGATGTGGATTTCTGCATGGATAAGCGAGACCAGGTAATCGACTATGTGGCGCATCGCTACGGGCGGGACTCGGTTTCTCAGATCATCACGTACGGCTCCATGGCGGCCAAGGCCGTGGTGCGGGATGTGGGACGTGTGCTTGGTCATCCCTACGGTTTTACCGACCGGGTGGCTAAGATGATCCCCTTCGAGATCGGCATGACCCTGGATAAGGCACTGACTGAGAGTGACGATCTCAAACAGTCCTACCAGACCGATGAGGAGGTGGGTGAACTCATCGATATGGCGAAAAAGCTGGAGGGTTGTGCGCGCAATGCGGGCAAACATGCAGGTGGTGTGGTGATCTCGCCAGGCCTGCTCACCGATTTCACTCCCCTCTACTGCGAGGCCACCGGCGAGGGGCTGGTGACCCAGTTCGATAAAGACGATGTGGAGAAGGTGGGGCTGGTCAAATTCGACTTTCTCGGTCTGCGTACCTTGACGATTGTCGATTGGGCGCTGAAGGCGGTCAACGCAGATCGCCTCAAGCAGAACCTTGAACCTCTGGATATCAATGCCATCGCCATGGATGACGAAGGCTCTTTCAAGTTGCTGAAAAGCGCTCAGACCACAGCGGTATTCCAGCTTGAATCCCGCGGCATGAAGGAGTTGATCAAGAAGCTGCAACCCGACTGCTTCGACGATATTACCGCACTGGTTGCCCTGTTCCGACCCGGGCCGTTGCAGTCGGGCATGGTGGATGATTTCATCAATCGAAAACATGGCCGTGCTGAAGTCGCCTACCCCCATCCGGATCTGGAACCGATCCTGAAGCCCACCTATGGCGTTATCCTCTACCAGGAGCAGGTGATGCAGATCGCCCAGGTGCTGGCCGGCTACTCGCTGGGTGGCGCCGATCTTTTGCGTCGGGCGATGGGTAAAAAGAAACCCGAGGAGATGGCCAAGCAGGGAGAGATCTTTCGCAAAGGCGCGGTGGAGCGGGGTGTTGAGGAGAAGACAGCCACCTACATCTTCGATTTGATGGAGAAGTTCGCCGGATACGGTTTCAACAAATCCCACTCGGCGGCCTATGCTCTGGTCTCTTATCAGACCATGTGGCTGAAAGCCCACTATCCGGCTGCCTTTATGGCGGCGGTCTGTTCGGCGGATATGGACAATACCGATAAGGTGGTGCCGCTGATCGAAGAGTGCCGGCGCATGAAACTGAAGGTGGAAGCACCCCAGGTCAATCTCTCCCACTACAAGTTTACCGCAATCGATGATCAGACCGTGGTTTACGGTCTGGGTGCGATCAAAGGGGTTGGTGAATCGGCCATCGAATCGGTGATCCAGGAGCGGGAGAGTCACGGGGTATTCGAAGATATCTTTGAGTTCTGCCGGCGCATCGATCTGCGCAAGGTCAACCGACGGGTGTTGGAGTCACTGATCCGTGCCGGTGCCCTGGATGGTCTTGGTGCCAACCGGGCAACCCTGATGTTGCAACTGCCCCTGGCGTTGAAACTGGCGGAGCAACACCACGCCATGGAAGCGGTCGGACAGAACGATCTGTTCGGCATGGGAGAGCCGCAACCGGCGGAGGCGAGTCATACCCAGGTGATCCCCAAGGATGTGGATGAGTGGGAGGAGGAGCAGCGTCTGCAGGGTGAGAAGGAGACCCTGGGGCTCTATCTTACCGGCCATCCAATCGATCGCTATCTGATAGAGCTGGACTCTATCTGCAGTAGCCGTATCGGTGATCTGAGTCTCGACGGTGCGCCGGCCGGAGGACAGCGTCGCCGGGGGGTTCCGGTGGTTGTCAGCGGTCTGGTGGTTACCGCTACCCATCGTCAGACCCAGCGTGGCCGTATGGGCACCCTGCTGCTGGATGATCGCAGCGGACGCATCGAGTGCACCCTGTTCAATGAGAACTATGAGCAGCATCGGGATCTGATATCGGCGGACAAGATTCTGGTGGTTTCAGGGTTGCTCAACTACGACGAGTTTCGTGGCGGGTTGAGTATCCGTGCCGATAATCTGTTGACCATAGAGCAGGCCAGATCACACTACGCGCGGCTGCTGAATGTTCACATGCGAACCGATCAACTGGAACCGGGGCAGCTGTGTGAAAACCTGCAGCAGACACTCTCCCCCTATCTTGGCGGGACCACCGGGGTGAGACTCCACTATCGGAATGCACAGGCCTGCGGCGATATCCAATTGGGCAAGGATTGGCGGGTCAATCCCACGGATGAACTGCTGAAGCGCCTGGAGCAACTCTTCGGGGTTGGCTCGGTCAGTGTGGGTTATCGGAACTCCGCGGGTCAGGCCGCCTTTGCCAAAGAACAGCCACCGGCCGCCAATCGACAAAGACCGGCCAGCGGTGGCTGAGCAGATTCAAGGCTGTTGACAGCTCAGCCTTTGCGCATGATATAGAAGTTGTTCTGGATATCGTGATCGAGCTGATGCACGGCGACCGAATCAAAACCGGCAATGCTCAACATCTCCAACGCCTGCTCTTCGCCCCACATGGTGCCCAGACCTGCCCCGCCATTGGCCAGGGAGACGGTCATGCAGTGCATGGTGGAGAGGGTATAGAGCAAGGGGCCGATGGGATGATCGATATTTTTCTCCAGATGACTCGAAGCCCTGATGTCCTGCATCAGAAAGGTGCCACCTGACTTCAAGGTTTTATGTATGCCGTTGAGAACGCTTTGCGGTGTGGTCTGATCGTGAATGGCATCGAAGGCGGTTACCAGGTCGAACTCATCCGTTTCCGCTCGCTTTTCAAATCCGCTCAGATCACGTTGTTCGAATCGGAGGTTGTCCAGCCCCATCTGCCTGGCGACATCACGGGCATAGTCGAGCGCCTCTTCTGAGAGCTCATAACCGACAAACCGGCTGTTGGGAAAGCGGGCGGCGAGATGGCAAAGCGCCCGGCCACGGCCACACCCGATGTCCAGAACCCGGATACCCGATTCGAGTGATGGGATCAGTGGTTCGATCAGCGGCAGGATATGTTCGTCCAGGGCCGCCAATACCGTCTGGCCACTGTCGTCCGCCATCACTTCATGAAAGCGTGGGTAGTGTTCATAGCCAACTCCGCCGCCAAGGCGAAAACAGTCGATCACTTTATCCTCAACCTGGCCCATCAAGCCGATATACTGGGCGAATACCGCCATATTGTCGGGAGAGGCAGAGCGGGTCAGCAGGGCGGCATGACTGTCAGGCAGGCTGTAGTGCTGCTGTTGTGGATCGTAATCCAGGATGCCTCCCGATACCATGGCGGCAAGCCACTCTTTGACATAGCGTTGATTGAGGCCGGTATGATTGACGAGTTGGGACAGCGTGGTCGCCGGGAGTTCTGCCAAGGCATCGAACAGGCCGGTACGATGACCGATCGAGACCATCAGGGAGAGCGCGCCCTGATTCAGCATATCCATCATTTGGTCGGCAAAGGCCTCGACGCTTTTGCCCTGGGTGGGCATGGGTATACAGGCATTACACATTTTGATTCCTCCGGTGGTTTGAATTCTGTGTGCGGTAACCCTAGCCTAGGTGAAAGGATTTTAAGCAGACAATACAGCTATGGAAATTAATTTATATGACTGTAAACCAATGAATATAAAAGAAATAATATGATTTGATTGATGGGTGGCCTGCCGCTTGAGCTACAATTGGGCCGGGTTTCTGACCTGTGGTATAAAATCAACAGATAAAAACCGGGAAACGCGTTTAGACTTGGAGCCAACTATGCCCCGTGACGGTACGATTACCCGCAACAAGATTATGGATGTAGCCCAACAGATGGTGCTCAATGTTGGACTCACCGGTACCTCGGTAGATAAAGTCATCGATGAGGCCGGGGTGACCAAAGGGACCTTTTTCTACCATTTTAAAACCAAGCATGATCTGGCGGCGGCCCTGATCGAACGTTATGCCGATCAGGATCAGCACCACTTTCATGACTATATGGCAAAGGCTGAACAGTTGGCCCGGGATCCACTGCAGCAGCTACTGATCTTCATCGGCCTGTTTATCGAAATGACGGAGCAGCTTGAGGATCCGTTTCCCGGTTGCCTGTATGCGGCCTACTGTTATCAGAGCGGCGCCATCTCAAAAGGTGTGATGGGCAGAATCGAGGAGATGATGCACTTCTGGCGGGACCAGTTAAGCCATAAACTTGATGCGGTCAATGAGCTTTACACACCCCAGCTACCGGTCACGCATACTCAGGTTGCCGATCATTTGCTGACCACTTTTGAAGGTGCTTTTGTGCTGTCAAAAGTGATGAATGAACCTAAGCTTGCATCCGAGCAGCTGATTCAGTGTAGAAATTACCTGGAGCTACTCTATCGGGCAGACGCGTAGTCTGACGAGAGAGATTGGTTGCCATCATGGATAGCGTCGGTATAACCGCAGTCCATCCAGCGGGATAACATCCATGGATTATGTTTCCGCCAGGCTGCCACCGACGATCTTTTCACAAGTTCCCCTCAACACCAGCATCCAGACATTGCGCTGCGCATTGGTAGTGGAGGAGCTGGCACAGCTGGTACCCGACCCTGTCTGCAAACGTGAGTTACTCGAGGGGTGTGAAAAGTGCCACTTGGTATTCAATCGGAACAACCAAACGTCACACTTCGCACCTTGTTTGACGCTATTGCTGGAGTACCAGGCTCTCTGTAAGGCCAGACTGATTCAGTCACATCCATCCTGTTCGATGAGAATCTCGCCAGTCAGCGGGTCCTGTTTCGGTAAGCCCGCACTGTCGGTGATGATCACACTGGTGAACATCATTGCATCAATTCGATTGAAATGCCGATCCAGTGCAGAGGAGATCTGTTTGTCCGTCAATCCATCGTAGATCATTACCTGTCCTGCAGACTCCGCTCGAACTTCACTCTCAGAAGGTGACATGAGTCGCCGCATCTGCCAGTCATCGGGATCGAATTCAGCAGAGACAGCCTGGCAGTTTGAGACTGTGATCAGACTGATCACGATGGGGATAAAGGTTATGTAGCTAGCTTTCATTTTGACTCCCCCGGAGCTTAAGAAGCGAAAAACCGTTAGCAAGAACTACATGGGTGACCGATAGATTACACCTGGCTGTTTATTAAGATGAGTAACTATTGCCATTTGAATGTGTGAAGTATGCGCATCTGCATCAATAGCCGTATTGATCAGTAAGCGCCATTGGGAAGGTCAGAGGGAGTATCAACAGGAGAGGTGGCTTCCCGATTTGTCAGGGGAGGGGATTGTGCAATCAATCCAGTTGCAATAGTGCGTTGACGCGGCCCTTAAACAGATTGCCTTTCGCTTCGTCGTCGATATCCAGCACCATGTTATCAATTAGCTTATGCACACTATTGAGGCTGATTTGTGTGGGTTGGGATTTCATATATTCATCACAGACAATTCTGGCTATCGGGCCGACGAACTCGGTCGATTCTTTGACAACAATCTCACATACTTCATTTTTATTGAATACTCTGCCCAAGCTAGATTGATTGTTTATGGGTTTTGAGTTTGTTGACTTGTGATTGGTGCCTTTAGGCCGGCTTTTCCTTTCGTGGCTCCGTGTATTGATCAGTTTCAGTATTTCGGGTGTGGTTGGTAGCGTCTGTTTGCCTATGGTCAGTTTAAGTGAAGGGTTGAAACTCATCCTGCCACTGTCGATCAAACGAATCGCCTCAATGGCCTCTGCGCCCCGATGTTCACCAAAGGCTAGCCAGCTGATTTCGCCGCGATTCATGACAATACGCGCAGATAAGCCGCTGCTGAGGTTGTAGAACACCGTCCCGCTGGATCTTTCTCTGCATAGGGTGACCAGTGCCTTGATGAATTGTCGATGATCAAGAATACCGCCGTCAACCATGTTGTTTTCCCTTATGTGTACATGAAATCCATATCAAGCGACTCGTTTTCAGTTAAAACGCGATTGTAATACGGAAAGCATGGATGTTATGACCGATGTTTTCCCGGTGCTGAGAGAGTACACACCACTTTGCAGGCCTGTATGCATGATACAGCGATGCCGCTTGGCCGGTTGTGGTTGAGGAGATAAGACGAGGTTGTGTTGAGCGTTTGCAAACGATTGAGTTTTTCCAAAGTAACAATGATTTCCAGTTTGTCTTCTACAGGCACTCTGTATCAGCGTGGTTGGTGAGTAACTGATGGAATCCGGCATGCTTACTTGATCCGATAGAAGATCCTTCTAATTCTCCGTTAAATGTCTGCGGTTTCCATACACGCAATACTTCAGAATAGTTAGACTATCAATTGATCCTTGTGTGTCATGCATTGGTTCGGTGACGAGTAAAAGTATAAAAAGTCACCGGAACGCGTAATTACAACATCAATTGTATGTCATTTCACTATTCAATTAGCCCAATTGTCAATTATTTTTAAGGATTTAGAGTGACTAAAAAATAACGCTGTTATATTAATAGGCCTTCGAATCGATATTGAAAATATGAAAAACAGTTGTAATCTCAATTGGCTTGGATGATAAGAATTCGCCAGTTGTATCGCTTCTTAAGCGAAACTTAATCCACAATCACTACCGCTTACCAATCTTCACCCGAGAGAAGAGTTCTTGTGGTACTTGGCGGTCACAGTTGAAGGTGTAATCATCCTGCCTCCAATACCCAACAAGCCAGTGACAGTGTATGCGATTCTAAACGCCATAAATTCCGTAGTCTGGTATCGGCTTAGGTATCCAGCAGTGGATTAGGCAACGGATCGTGAAACTGCCGCTGCTTTTGAAAGACTGGAATATCCGAGTTTTCAGTCATCGCCTCGGTCTGCCTGGGATAGACTTCAGATCGGGAGCTATTGGCTCTCACTGGTTCATATGACCGATTAACGCCATGCCTCAATCTCATTCCTATCTCATATAATCATCGCTCCATCTCTTTGTAACTATCACCTTTGTCGTCCGTCATTGGTGAGAGGCTTTGATCTCGATGGCGCTTGAGCTGTTGCGGGTTGTGGTCAGCTCTGCTTTCAGAGCGGTAATACAAATCAGCTGATTGACACATGGGGTATACTCCATGCTGTTGAAGGTATCTGACAATAGACAAATTCAAATATAGCTTTCGAAATGTTCAGTCGATCTATAAGATCTTCTCTGTTCTGCAGTTTTGTGTCGATCTCTTACGCCGCGTCGGCTCTACATCGACTCTTCGATTGCCGGAGTCATAGTTCAACCAACTTGAGTAATGGAACATTATCCAATACCCGATATGGGACCGGCCATGCTACTGGTTTTTTATTTATCAGAACTCCATGACTAATCATAATCTCTATCTTCGACTTGTTGGTGATCGCTTTGAAAAAGCGTCAGACCAACCCTTTCTGATTACGCCAGGGCGCCGACCGCTTCTGTTTTCAGAGTTGGACAGAATGACCGGCCTTATCGCGGCAAGACTGCAGTCGCTCGATGTCGATCCTGGCGATCGGGTGATGGTGCAGGTGGCGAAATCGCCTGAATCAGTGCTTGTCTATCTGGCCTGTCTGCGTGTCGGCGCCATCTATGTCCCGCTCAATACAGCCTATACTCCGGCCGAGGTCAGCTATTTTATCGCGGATGCAAAACCACAACTGTTTATCTATCAGCCGAGAGAGCGGGAGAGCTTGTTCACGCTGCCCCAGGCGTGCGATGTGCCTCATACCAGAACCCTGGGTAGTGAAGGCGATGGGGATCTATTGGTTGGCATAGAAAGTTTGGCGCCTGAAGTGTCTGTGGTAGAACGAGAAGCCGACGATCTGGCGGCAATCCTCTATACTTCGGGCACAACCGGTCGTTCCAAAGGCGCCATGTTGTCGCATCATAATCTGGCCTCGAATGCAGAGGTGCTTCACGGTTATTGGCATTGGCAGGACCGATATGATGTGTTGCTGCATGCACTGCCGGTGTTTCATGTGCATGGCCTGTTCGTAGCGTTGCATTGTGCGCTGTTGGGTCAATCCTCGGTACACTTTCTTGCCCAGTTCAATCCGGATCAGATTATAGATTCTCTGCCTGACTGTACGGTCATGATGGGTGTGCCGACGTTCTATACAAGACTCCTGAGTGATTCGAGGTTGACTGATCAGTTATGCAGTAAGATGCGACTGTTCATATCCGGTTCCGCTCCTTTGTTGGCGGAGACCCATCGTGAGTTCGAACAACGTACCGGATTTCAGATATTGGAACGATACGGCATGACAGAAGCGGGAATGATTACCTCAAATCCCTATCATGGCGATCGTCTGGCCGGCACAGTCGGCTTTGCGCTGCCCGGTGTTTCTGTGCGCATTGTCGACAACAATGGAGATGAAATGCCTCGGGGTGAAACCGGTGTGTTGGAGTTGAAAGGTCCAAACGTTTTCAAGGGCTATTGGCAGAAGCCGGAAAAGACCGCTGCAGAGTTCCGTCAGGGCGGGTGGTTCATATCCGGAGACAATGCAATCATGGACCAGACTGGCCGTATTTCCATCGTCGGTCGTGCCAAGGATCTGATCATCTCCGGAGGTTACAATATCTACCCGAAGGAGATTGAAGCGGAAATCGATACCATCCCAGGGGTGGCGGAGTCTGCCGTAGTCGGTGTGCCCCATCAGGATTTCGGTGAAGCTGTGGCAGCCATCGTGGTCAAGGATGGCAGTCGTCAGCTTGATGAACAGGAGATCATTGAACCTCTGCAGGGGAGGCTGGCACGCTTCAAGCAACCCAAGCTGGTCTTTTTTGTCGATGAGTTACCGCGTAATACCATGGGCAAGGTGCAGAAGGCACAGTTGCGCGACACCTACAAAGAGAGTTTCAGTTCAAAATGAATGGTAGCCCATTGGAACAGCGCATCCGCGAAGGTATTCCGATCGCAGCACAGATGGTGTTTCGTGTGCAATCCCTCACGGATGTTGGGATTACGGTTGCTGGTGAAAGCGATGAGAACCATAACGGTCATGGCACCGCATTTGCCGGTTCTCTCTATGCGATCGCCACTCTCTCCGCCTGCCTGAGGGGCAGAACTGGTAATGGCAAGAGGTGAGATAGATTACCGCAAGCCGGTAATCGGTGATATCGTTGCCCACTGCAACATAGAGAGAGACCTTCGACAGCTTTCTCCATCATCTGCAACTGAAGGGCAGGGCGCGCCTCAAGGCGGCGTCCACAATAGAGAGCGATACAGGAGTGGCTGCTGAATTCAGTGGATTACTCCATGCTCGCGTGAGACAGGCTGCAGGTGCGGCCGATTGAATTCGCCGGCCCTTCAGTAACCGCTGTCGTGTAGGTCCGATGTGAAGTTTTCAGGAGCATAAAATGCCGACATATGATTACAGATGTGAGGCCAATGGCCGGGTGGTTGAGGTCAGCCATCGAATGAGTGAAGAGATTCATAATTGGGGAGAACTCTGCGGCAAAGCGGGTATTGAAGCAGGGGATACTCCGGCTGAAAGCCCGGTGAAACGTCTCGCCACCGGAGGTAATGTGATAACCGGCGGAGTTGGCAGTGATCCCGTTCCCCCCTGTGCAACCGGCGGTGGATGTCCCGGCGGTAGCTGTGGGATTGGTTGATCTCAGCTAAGAGCCAGAGGTAATTGGTCTAAGTCAATAACTTCTTAGGCTTTTTTTTCACCCGCTCCGGCCTGTATCAGCATTCAGGCTGGGCTGTCCCAATCGGCTGTTTTCCGGTATATTTCCCGTTATGGACCTGAACTTTCTAGAATTCGAACAACCGATCGCAGAACTCGAGGCGAAGATTGAAGAGCTTCGCCTGGTGGGCAGCGATAATGAAATCAATATCCAGGACGAGATCACCCGACTGGAAACCAAATGCCAGTCGCTGACAGAGTCGATCTTTTCCAACCTCAAGCCGTGGGATATCTCCCAGCTTTCACGTCATCCACAACGGCCCTATGTGCTCGATTATATCGATCGGATCTTTGATGAATTCCATGAGCTGCATGGTGACCGCGCTTTCGCGGACGATCATGCCATAGTCGGTGGAATGGCCCGTCTGGAGGGGCGTCCGGTGATGGTGATCGGCCATCAGAAAGGGCGTGACACCAAGGACAAGCTGCATCGGAATTTTGGCATGCCCCGCCCTGAGGGCTACCGCAAGGCGTTGCGACTGATGGAGCTGGCCGAGCGTTTCAAGCTGCCGATCATGACCTTCATCGATACACCGGGAGCCTATCCTGGTGTCGGTGCTGAGGAGCGGGGGCAGAGTGAGGCGATTGCACGTAATCTCAAGGTGATGTCCGGTCTGAGAACGCCGATTATCTGCACGGTGATTGGCGAAGGCGGTTCCGGTGGCGCCCTGGCGATTGGGGTCGGTGACCGGATTTTGATGCTGGAGTACAGCACCTATTCGGTGATTTCGCCGGAGGGGTGTGCCTCGATCCTGTGGAAGAGCGCAGAAAAGGCGCCCCTGGCAGCGGAAGCCATGGGGATTACCTCCGATCGGCTGAAAGAGCTCGGATTGATTGATGAAATCGTTGCCGAGCCCCTTGGTGGAGCCCATCGGGATATCGAAACCATGGCGAAAAACCTCAAGCATGCGCTGCTCGAAGGCATCGACAACATCACCAGTATGGCCATCGACAAGCTGCTCGATACCCGCTATCAGCGATTGATGCAGTACGGCCAGTTCTCCGGGGACTAATCCCCAGGGATCTGCCGTGTCCCTCTCACCTGACCAATTGAAACAGACTCTCGACAGCCTGCCACAGGCAGGCTGTTGTTATCTGGCATTCAGTGGCGGTCTGGACTCGTGCGTGCTGCTCCATCTACTGCATGAGCTTGGCCCACAGCTCCCTTATCCCCTGCAGGCGATACATGTCCACCACGGTTTGCAGACCGGAGCGGATGCCTGGCAGCAGCACTGCGAAGCGGTGTGTGCCGACTATCGCATTCCCCTGATCTCCCTGGAGCTGGATCTGGTACCGAAGAAGGGTGACAGTCTGGAGGCTGTGGCCCGCGAAGCCCGTTATCAGGCTTTGGCCCGACAGCTCGCACCCGGCGACCTGTTACTTACAGCTCAACACCAGGATGACCAGGCGGAAACCCTGTTGCTGCAGCTGCTGAGAGGTGGTGGTCCTGCCGGTCTGGCGGCAATGCCTCTGCTCAGCGAATTCTCTACGGGCTGGTTGGCAAGACCCCTGTTGCATGAATCCAGGCAGTCGATCGAGGCCTATGCAGAAGAGAAGGGGCTGCATTGGCAGGAGGATCCATCCAATCAGGATCAGCGGTTTGATCGCAACTTTATCCGCCACAGTGTGATGCCTTTGCTGCAGTCCCGTTGGCCGTCGGCTCCAATGACCCTCGCCCGGTCTGCTCGCTTCAGCGGTGAGATGCTGAGCCTGGCTAAGGAAGAGATGGCCGTGGAGCTGGAGCGGGTAGAAAACTCCCCGTCTGGCAGCCTCTCGGTGGCGCTGTTGAGGGAGATGTCTTCCGTGCGGATCAGGCACCTGTTGCGCTATTGGATCGATCTCAACAGGGCGCCAATGCCCAACTCAAAAAAGCTGATGCGGATTGAAAAAGAGTCGATTCACGGGCGCGAGGATGCAAAGCCGTTGGTTGCCTGGAGCGGCTGGGAGATTCGCCGCTATCGGGATGATCTGATCCTCAGACAGAGCAGACCTGCGGAATCCCTGCCGGAGTCCATCGTCTGGCAGGATAAAGAGAAGCTGGTACTGCCGGGTGGACTGGGAACCCTGGTTGCGACAAACGGTTCAACAGGCCTGGATAGACAGCGTTGGCAGCAAGGAAAGGTTGAAGTCAGATTCCGCCAGGGAGGAGAGCGCTGTATTCCAGCCGGTCGTAGTCATCACAAGTCCTTGAAAAAGCTTTTCCAGGAGAGTGGTGTGCCCCCTTGGGAAAGGGATCAAACACCCTTAATCTATATCGATGGAGAGCTGGCTGCTGTTCCCGGAATAATGATCTGTGAAGGATTTTCGGTGGCTGACAACGAACAGGGGGTTCTGCTTCAAATGTCCCTAAGCACCACCGAATTGTGATCCTGGCATAGACGCTGGCTCTGCTTCAACCATCCTGCAATTTGGCCTGACGTGCAATCGCTTCATTGAGCCAGTGCATGAATCAGCGGATCTTCTGTTCTGTCCAGCTTTGCGCAGATGGCGTGTCCGGCTTAATTCTTGTTTAAATACTAAGCAGACTGAAGAACCCGAGATTTCATGGATTAACGGACTCATGTTTCCTGGCTACCGACAAGCAAAATTGAAAATGAATAAAATTGTCGTCCATTGGGAAAGTTAGACCAATCACCGGCGTATTTTAGAATCAGCGGTTATCAAACTATAATTGCTTTGAGAACCAACACCAACGACCAATAATGAATTACGATACGCTACTAGAAGGACTTCGGGAGTTGTCGAATACCGCATTCCCCAGGGTTTGTACTAACTGTGGTAAGGAGTACCCCGATTTAAAAACCTTCATCTCTGAAACTCAGCAGTTGGAGGGACGGAGCGGACTCATGGAGAATATCGGTTGCCCCGAGGAAGGGGATGATCCGATCGTTGAACTCTATCGGAACTGTAGTTGTGGTTCTACATTGATGGATTTTTTTTCAGATCGCCGGGATACTTCAGAGATTGGCTTGCGAAGACGGCATTTGTTTGACGAGCTATTAGCGCAATTGGTTGAGATGGGTATCGCAAGTGAGGAAGCCAGGAACGAATTAAAATTATTCTTAAGAACAGGAGAAAGCCACCGGTTGCAGAAAATGGGTATTCGTACTTCGTTCGGAACGCCTGGTAAATCTCCTGAACCCTGAAATCAACAAGACATCCCGCTCTAATTAGTCTGGACTTCTGATGGATGAGGGTTCATTAGAGATGAATCATCTGCTGTAGGGTGGGGCCATGCCCCACCAAATAGGGTTTGAGTAAGCGCCATTCAGGTCTGTTTAGTATTATCCTGTGCAGACTATCAATCTTTGATTGTGAGTCACTGCCATGGCTTATACCATTCAAACCCTAGGAGAGTTTTACCAGATTAAATCGTCAGGTACCTGATAATCAGAATAGGGATCATCCTCTGAGGTTGGCTTTTCCTCAGTCAGGTCGATGACCAGACTGGGATTACGTTGACGGATTTTTTCGGCGATATCATTCGGAACCAACTCGAATACTCCGTTGCAATTCACAATGATGAGTTTTTTAGAGATGATCAGTTTATGGGTCTCCGCTGATACATACATCTGTTTGACTTTGCCTTTATTATCGAAATAGAAGGGTTTGTCATCTTCGTGATTGCTGCGTGGGTGGCGATGGGCATCGACCAGCTGTTTGATCTGTCCGGCAATTTCCCGCTGTTTTCGAGCCTCTTCACGGCGCAGGTTGAGTTCCCGGTCTTTGGCCGCTTTCTCCTGCTGTCTCAGTTGTTGTGCGGTAGGTTGGGCAGTCTGTTTTTTGTTTCGCTGCTGGCGTGACTGCTTGCGAAGCTCTTTGTCGGCTTTGTTGGCCTTGTTTTTATCTATCAATCCAGCTTTCAGGAGTTGATCTTGAAGTGTATTTCCCACGGTAGTACGCCTCGTATAGAGTCAGTCTATATAGATGGATGAGGAGGTCGGCTAATAGAGAAACTTGCATCTGGTCAGGTTATGAGTGGGCATGTCGCACCTAACACAGACCGTCTCTGTCAGATTGAGAATTATACTGCTTTGGTAAGAATTGCCAACAGCTTGCGGATAGTGATGTGAAGGGTAAGAGATGGTGAGATCTGATCCGATATATCGGGTAGACGATCTATCATCTCAATACACATCATCCTCTTTCCACATCTCCGGGATAAAACGGAGAACCTTATTGCGCCCGGTATCTTTTGCCTGGTAGAGGGCAACGTCCGCATACTTGACCACTTGCCAGAAGCTACTGCTGTCATCGGGGTAACCGGAGACACCCACAGAAATGGTTCTCTGGACGACCGTGCCTGTCAGCTCGACTTTCATGTTTTCGATGGCTTCACGTATTTTCTCGGCAACCTGCAGACCCTTTTCCGGATCAGTATCACGTAAAACAATCAGAAACTCCTCACCACCGTAACGGATCACAAGATCTGAGGCTCTTACGCAGCTGGTCAGTGTCTTGGCCAGTGCCTTCAGTGTGGCATCCCCAGCTTCATGTCCGTAGGTGTCGTTGATCTGTTTGAAATAGTCCAGATCCGCCATCAGCACGGAAAAGCTGGTTTTGTTACGATCGGTGTAGGAGACAAGAATGTCCACGTACTCTTGCAGAAATCGTCTGTTGTGAAGGCCGGTCATCGGGTCACGTAACGCTGATTCCCTCAGGGTACTCATCAGTCTTTTCGCTTCCAGTACCGGTGCGGCCTCTCGCAAGTAGACTTCGATAAAGGGCATCATGTTGCAGGCCAGTGCCTTACGGTCCCGGTCGGTCACTACCTGTACAACACCGCCTACGGAGCCCGACTGTATCATCGGTATGCAGACGTGATAAGCATCCGCCTGATCATCCCTGGGGGAGAAGGCTGTGCAGATGCCGGTCGTGCTCATCCCATCCACCACATGTCCGGTACGTTTGGCGCGGCAGGCATCGGCACGGACCAGGATCTGTGGGTCACACCAGCAGCAGTCCTGTCCCGGAATCCCATCAACCACCATCGGCGTGAGTTTGTTTTTACTAGAGGCCACTTCATAGATTGAGAAGTGATCGATCATGAAATCGTCGTTGATGACTTTTGAAAGGCGCCAGTAGACCTCCTCCTTGGTTTCATCTTCTTCGATCGCCTGTTTGAAACGGGAGACGTCCTCAAGACTCTCCACCATTTCGATGGTTGTCGCCAGCTGATTCTCACCAATCGGTTGGTTATAGCGTATCAATCCAGCCACTTTGTGGGCGATTCCTTCAAGGCCCTTGCTCAACAGAACCAGCAGGACATTGAGGTCTTTTGCAATCTGTCCCACCTCATCGTCGCTTTGATGCTGGATTCTGGCAGAAAAATCCCCTTTGCGTGCCCCGTGAACCGCATGCTGTACCGCTTCAGCTGTATCGATCAGCGGTTTGATCAAGCGTCTCGAGAATCCCATGGAGACAACGGCAAACAATCCAATCACTAAAGCCATGAACAGGACGATCAGAAATGCCTGGTCACGTTGTTCCTCGATTGAGAGGTAGAGTGATACAGCGCCCAGCACATCGCCTTTTGCCACCTGATGGCACTGCAGGCAGTGTGGCTCATTTTCACTCTGTGCCACGTATGGAATGGTGGCGCGAAACAGTTGGTTACCACTGGAATCGACCAGGCCGAAGAAGGGTTTTGCCGTTTGAATTACCTGTTTGTCGATGGAATCGAGTTGCTGTTCAGATTTCAGGCCGGCTCCGAATTGTTTTACCACCCCGGGTCCCCGCACCACTCTGACATTGAACAGTCCCTTGACCGCAGCCAACCGATCGAGAAAAGTCTTGCGCTTATCGATCGTCCCATTGACCATCGACTCGGTAAGATGCACCCGGACGATTTCTGCGGCTGTTCGGGCCTGATCTTCGGCGGTGCTGAGAGCAAAATACCTGAAAGAGAAAAGGCTGGCCCCCACCAGGGCAGCCACCATGATCACAGTGAGGATGAAAAAAAATGTGGTTGTCTTTCGTTTGAGGCCCATATAGGAACCCCTCCTGGTCATGCTAGGACGGAATTCTCAGGTTATTCATTAACCTAGAAAGGAATAGCGGCGGGCATTTCCACTTCTTTAAATCCTAATCAGTCAGGTTACGTGACCGCTTTGGCACATATCTCAGAACTGGCTGGATCTGCTGAGAGTCTGGCGGCGACTGAAATCAGCGGGGTGGTGCTTGAGCGGGTTAAGCTGACATCCGATTTGCCTGAAGCTCAGGGGATGTCGGGTGAGTTATGAGCGATTAGGCAATAATTTTTTAACGCTTGCGGCACCGGTCATGGTCATCCCGGCGCAGGCCGGGATTCAGCAACTTCAATCAGCTCCTGATGTATGGATTCAATGCAGGAAGTTAAACATCCTGTTGCGATAACGCTTCACCAGTTCACCCTGGCCGCCAAGCATTTCGAATACCTTCAGCATCTCTTTCTGTGCCAGGTTGTCCCCGTAAGAACGATCCTGCTGCAGCAGCTTCATCAACAGTTCCAGTGCGGCCTCATGGTCGTTTGCCATGATTTTGTGAGAGGCCAGCAGATGTAGGGCTTCGCTATCGGCCGGGTTTTCCTGAAGTCGTTTTTCCAGCTCTTCAACCGGTGGGCTGTCCGCCGTGGCGCGGTCAAACTGGATGCGGGTCAGCATGGCTGCCACGTCCGGATTCTGTTTCTCTTCATCCGGTAAAGCATTGAGTATGTTCTCAGCTTCCTCGAGTTTTCCGAGTGTTGCCAGATAGCGGGCATAGGCCAGCCGGATTCTTGGGTTCTCCGGATCCAGGTCACTGGCCTGTTTGAGCAGAACGCCGGCCTCTTGCGCATTCCCCTGCAGCAGATGTGCTTCCGCCTGTTCCACGAGTCCGTCCGACTCCCTGGGGATGACTTTGTCGAGGAGCTTGCGAATCTCCGCTTCCGGCAGGGCACCCATGAACTCATCGACCTCCTGGCCCTGAAAAAAGAGCTTTACCGTGGGGATACTGCGGATCTGAAAATGTCCGGCCAACGGTTGCTGCTCTTCGGTATTGACCTTTGCCAGGAGGAATTTGCCCTGGTACTCATCGGCCAGTTTGGCGAGGATCGGCATCAGGGCTTTGCACGGATTGCACCATTCCGCCCAGAAGTCCACCACTACGGGTCTCTCCATGGATGCAGCCAGGACCATTTGCTGAAAATTCTCAGCGGTTGCATCGAAGATGTATGGTGAGTCCGTCATGTTCAGTTCCTCTGTCGGTTTTTTGCAAACGGAGCGACATTATACTGAAAAATCGCAATCTACAGAGTCTTGAAATCACTCCCTCACGCCCCAACTGATTAACCAACCTGCAAGAGGTTATGAAAGATTGTTGCCCAGGCCGGGATTGGCTCTGCCTGGGTGGTGGGATTGTGATTTTCAGCCGATAGCCCAGGTGTGGCTGATAGGTAAGTGTTCATGAGTGATTTTGTGCATCTGGTATGCCCCCATTGTGATGGCATCAATCGTCTTCCGGCTGGTCGTTCAGCGGAACAGGCTAATTGCGGCAAGTGCCACCAGCCGCTGTTTACTGGCCAGCCTCTGGCGCTCGATGAGGGGCGTTTTAAACGTCATCTGCAAAAGAGTGAGCTGCCTCTGCTGGTCGATTTCTGGGCGCCCTGGTGCGGGCCATGCAGAATGATGGCAGCGGCTTTCGAAGCGGCGGCGAAACAGTTAGAGCCGCAAATCCGGCTGATCAAGGTGAATACTGAAGAGGCTCAACAGCTTGGTATGCAGTATGGTATCCGCAGTATTCCCACTTTGATGCTGATCCACCGGGGTAAGGAGCTGGCCCGCCAGGCTGGCGCCATGGATCAGGCCGGTATCGTCAGCTGGACCAGAAACCAATTGATAGGAATCTAGGATCAAGTGGATAGACAGATTTACCCGACATAAAGTACAATATACGGCCATCAGATCCGGGGTGATTCTTAACACTTTTCATTCCCGGAGCAGCATTTGAATTTTTTAGGGGGCAGGCACTTAGCGGTCTGCCCCTTTTTGCACGCCTGTAACGGAGAGATCCTTGAGAAAACCAGCAGTTCTGGTCCTGGAAGATGGCAGCCAATTCCAGGGTGAGTCCATCGGTGCCGAGGGACAAACCGTCGGTGAGGTGGTTTTCAACACCGCCATGACCGGCTATCAGGAAATATTGACTGATCCGTCCTATCGTCAGCAGATTGTCACGTTGACCTATCCCCATATCGGTAATACCGGTATCAATCAGGAGGATGAGGAGTCCGGCCAGATTCATGCCGCAGGCCTGGTGATACGGGATCTGCCTCTGATAACCAGTAACTGGCGCTCGGAAGAGTCGCTGGATCACTATCTGGAGCGTAATGGTGTGGTTGCCATCGCCGGTATCGATACCAGGCGACTGACCAGGATTCTGCGTGAAAAGGGTGCTCAGAGCGGCTGTATCATCGCCGGTGATGCCCCGGATCTCTCAGCGGCCGGCAAGTTGGCTCAGGGGTTCCCCGGTCTTAAAGGTATGGATCTCGCCAAAGAGGTCACCACCTCAGCCAGCTATCAGTGGTCTCAGGGCACCTGGTCACTGGAAGAGGGGCTGCCGGATGGCGCAGCCTCCGAGTCGCTGCCATACCATGTGGTCACCTACGATTTTGGCGTCAAACGCAACATTCTGCGGATGTTGTCGGACCGGGGTTGTCGCCTCACCGTGGTGCCTGCCCAGACACCCGCCGAAGAGGTTCTGGCGATGCAGCCTGACGGGGTGTTTCTCTCCAATGGCCCGGGTGATCCGGAACCCTGTGACTATGCCATTGAAGCCATCGGAAAGATTATCGACAGCGATCTGCCGGTATTCGGCATCTGTCTCGGGCATCAACTGCTGGCCCTGGCATCGGGCGCCAAGACAGTGAAGATGAAATTCGGCCATCACGGCGCCAACCATCCGGTGCAGGATCTGGAAAAAGGCAACGTGATGATCAGTAGCCAGAACCATGGCTTTGCCGTGGACGAGGCCTCACTGCCTGACTGCCTGACCCCCATACATCGCTCACTGTTTGACGGTACGTTGCAAGGTATCCACCGCACCGACAAACCGGCATTCAGTTTCCAGGGACACCCGGAAGCCAGCCCCGGTCCACATGATGTGGCCCCAGTCTTCGATCACTTTATCGAGTTGATAGAAGTCCGCAAATAAACGCGAATGAACGCAAATGGATTTGTAGGTGATCGGCAAGGAGAGGCCATATCCAAACGCGTCATTGGATGTGGTTTTGAGGGCAGCAATGTACTGGAGGCGGGTTTTTTAAGCTGGTTTACGAGAATGCACTCTGTCAGGAACTCAAACGTGTTGGGTTGGCTTTTGAGAGGCAGAAGAATTTACATGTCAGATACAAAGGACAGGCTGTTGGGCGCTACGTGGCAGATATTGTTGCTGAGAACAAACTGCTGGTGGAACTCAAGGCTTTGTCGCAACTGACTAGGGAGCATCATGCCCAGGTGATGAACTACCTTCGAGCGACTGGGTTAAGTGTTGGATTGTTGCTGGATTTTGGTACACCTCGTCTAGGCGTACGAAGAGTCTTTTGGCAACATGACGATAGATCGATTATTTAGTTTATATTTGCGTTCATTCGCGTTTTTTTGCGGACTCAAGAGTTAATGCCAAAACGTACAGATATACAAAGCATCATGATCATTGGCGCCGGCCCGATTGTCATCGGCCAGGCCTGTGAATTCGATTACTCCGGCGCTCAGGCCTGTAAGGCTCTGAAAGAGGAGGGGTACCGGGTCATCCTGGTGAACTCCAATCCAGCCACGATCATGACTGATCCCGATATGGCCGATGCCATCTACATCGAGCCGATCACCTGGCGTACCCTTGAGCGGATCATCGAGAAAGAGCGACCGGATGCCCTGTTGCCCACCATGGGTGGACAGACCGCACTCAACTCGGCGCTGGATCTGGTGCGCGAAGGGGTGCTGGAAAAATATGGCGTGGAGATGGTCGGCGCCTCCAGAGAGGCGATCGACAAAGCGGAGGACCGGGATCTGTTCCGTCAGGCGATGCGTAAGATCGGTCTGGACATGCCCCGCTCGGTGATTGCCCACAGTCTGGAAGAGGCACAGCAGGTACAGGTTCAAATCGGTTATCCGGCGATCATCCGCCCCTCCTTCACCATGGGTGGCAGCGGTGGTGGTATCGCCTACAACCCGGAAGAGTTTGTTGAGATCTGTACCCGCGGACTCGATCTCTCTCCCACCAGTGAACTGCTCATCGAGGAGTCGATCCTCGGTTGGAAAGAGTATGAGATGGAGGTGGTACGGGACAGAAATGACAACTGCATCATCATCTGTTCGATCGAAAACCTCGATCCCATGGGGGTGCATACCGGTGACTCGATCACCGTGGCGCCGGCCCAGACGCTGACCGACAAGGAGTACCAGATCATGCGTGACGCCTCCCTGGCGGTATTGCGTGAGATCGGTGTAGAGACGGGTGGTTCGAACGTGCAGTTCGCCATCAATCCGGAAAACGGGCGGATGATCATCATCGAGATGAATCCCCGGGTCTCCCGCTCCTCGGCGCTGGCCTCCAAGGCCACCGGCTTCCCAATCGCCAAAGTGGCGGCCAAGCTGGCGGTTGGGTATACCCTGGATGAGTTGCAGAACGAGATCACCGGTGGCGCCACACCGGCCTCCTTCGAACCGAGCATCGACTATGTGGTCACCAAGGTGCCCCGGTTTGCGTTTGAAAAATTCCCTCAGGCCGATGACCGCCTGACCACCCAGATGAAATCCGTGGGTGAGGTGATGGCGATTGGCCGTACCTTCCAGGAGTCGATGCAGAAGGCGCTGCGCGGGCTTGAGATCGGTAAGTATGGCCTCAACGAGATCCTCGATCTCAACGAAGAGCATGTTAAAGATACTCTGGTGCGAGAGATCCGGCTGCCCGGACCGGCCAGGCTCTGGTATGTGGCCGAGTGTTTCCGCTATGGCATGAGCCTGGAAGAGATCTTCGATATCTGTGCCATTGATCCCTGGTTCCTGATCCAGATTGAAGAGCTGATCAACATCGAGCGAGAGATTTCCGGACAGGGTCTTGAAGGTCTGGATGAGCAGCGGCTGCGTTTTCTGAAACGTAAAGGCTTTGCCGACCGGCGTATCGCGGAACTGGTGGATGCCAGTGAAACCGAGATCCGTCAGCGTCGCCACCAGGCTGGAATCCGCCCGGTATTCAAACGGGTCGATACCTGTGCAGCAGAGTTTGCCACCAGCACCGCTTATATGTACTCCACCTATGAGGAGGAGTGTGAGGCGCTACCCAGTGAGCGTAAAAAGATCATGGTGCTGGGTGGTGGCCCGAACCGTATCGGCCAGGGAATCGAGTTCGATTACTGTTGTGTCCACGCTGCATTCGCGATGCGTGAAGATGGTTATGAGACCATCATGGTCAACTGTAATCCGGAAACCGTCTCCACCGACTACGATACCTCAGACAGACTCTACTTTGAGCCGCTGACACTGGAGGATGTGCTCGAGGTCATTCATAAAGAGCAGCCTGCCGGCGTGATCGTCCAGTACGGTGGTCAAACCCCACTGAAACTGGCCAACGACCTGGAGGCGGCCGGTGCGCCGATCATCGGCACCAGTCCCGATTCCATCGATCTGGCGGAAGATCGGGAGCGTTTCCAGCAATTGGTCGAGAAACTCAATCTCAAACAGCCGCCAAACCGTACCGCCCGTGATTCGGAGAGTGCGGTCAAACTGGCCGAAGAGATCGGCTATCCCCTGGTGGTGCGCCCCTCATACGTACTGGGTGGCCGGGCGATGGAGATTGTCTATCGCGAGAACGAATTGCGCCGCTATATGCGGGAAGCGGTGAGTGTCTCCAACGACTCTCCGGTGTTGCTCGATCGCTTTCTGGATGACGCCATCGAGGTGGATATCGACGCGATCTGCGACGGTGAGGAGGTGCTCATCGGCGGTATCATGGAGCATATCGAACAGGCGGGTGTTCACTCCGGTGATTCCGCCTGCTCACTGCCTCCCTATACCCTGTCTGCCGCCATTCAGGACCGGATGCGTGAGCAGATGCGCAAGCTGGCGCTGGAGTTGAAAGTGGTGGGTCTGATGAACGCTCAGTTTGCCATCAAGGATGATCAGATCTATCTGCTGGAAGTGAACCCACGGGCTTCCCGGACTGTGCCATTTGTCTCCAAGGCGACCGGTATGCAGCTGGCAAAAATTGCTGCCCGCTGTATGGCGGGTACCAGTCTGAAAGAGCAGGGCATCGTCAAAGAGGTGGTGCCTGAGAACTATTTCGTGAAAGAGGCGGTATTCCCGTTCGTTAAATTTCCCGGTGTGGATACCGTACTGGGGCCGGAGATGAAATCAACCGGTGAAGTGATGGGTGTCGGCGTCACATTTGGTGAAGCCTACAACAAGTCGATCATGGGTGCGGGCTATCAGTTGCCCCAGGGTGGCAAGGCCCTGCTCAGCGTGCGCAATGCGGACAAGGTGCGTGCCGTACAGGTGGCACAGGATCTGGTTGAGCTCGGCTTTACCCTGAGCGCCACAGGTGGTACCTGTCAGGCACTGCTCGATGCGGGGCTTGAATGTACCCGGGTGAATAAGGTGATGGAGGGGCGCCCCCACATCGTCGACTCGATCAAGAATCAGGAAGTCAGTTTCATCATCAATACCACTGAAGGTGTCCAGGCGATTGCCGATTCAGCGGAGATCAGACGTACCGCTCTGCAGCACAAGGTCAGCTACACCACCACCATTTCAGGTGCCGAGGCGACCAGTCTGGCCCTCAAACAGTTGGATGAACTCAACGTCAACCGACTGCAAGACCTGCATCAGCAGTAACCGGCTTAACAGAGGAAGAGTGCAATGAACAAGGTACCGTTGACTGCTCGTGGAGCTGCTAATCTGCAAGATGAGCTGAAGCAATTGAAAACTGTCGAGCGACCCAAAGTGATCAAAGCGATCGCTGAAGCCCGTGAGCATGGTGATCTGAAAGAGAATGCGGAATATCACGCGGCCCGTGAGCAGCAGAGCTTCATTGAGGGGCGTATCAAAGATATCGAGGGTAAGCTCTCCCATGCCCAGATCATCGATGTCACCAAACTGGATGCCGGTGGCAAAGTGGTCTTTGGCGCCACCGTGGTGGTGCTGGAACTGGATAACGATGAAGAGTTCACCTACCAGATCGTGGGTGATGACGAGGCCGATATCAAGCATGGCCTGATTTCAGTCAGTTCACCGATTGCCAGAGCATTGATCGGTAAACAGGAAGGGGATGATGTGTTCCTCAACACACCTGGCGGTGACCGGGAGTTTGAGATTCTGGAAGTGCGTTACGAATAGGCTCGCCTGAGGCTGTTTCGGCCAGCATGGCCAGTCTCTGGTCAGCTATGCAGGCGTTCCCCGGCCTCTATCATCAAATGACGATTCTGTTTTTCTTCTTCTTGGGGTTCGCCCGGTAGAATATCGCTACCCGTCCGATAATTTGCACCAGGTCTGCTGAGAGACGCTCGACAATGGCGGCACTCAGTGCCTCCCGGTCGCTTTTATCCGCGCCTGCCAGTTTGACTTTGATCAGCTCATGCACATCGAGACTGGTGTCGATTTCGCCGATAACGCCTTCACTCAAACCGTGCTGGCCGATCATCACCACCGGTTTCAGATGGTGGGCGAGTTTTTTCAGTGATCTGGTCTGCTCGGAGGTCAGGGGCATTGTATTGGCCATGTCGATTAGGGGAGGCGGATTCTATCCTGATTACCTGTGATGAGGAAGGGGTTGAGAATTTAAATCTGCAAATGAACGGAATAAACGAAAATATTACTGAAGTAGACAGATTGAATCCTTGCTCTGTGGTTTTTAGGTCGGTTCGTGAGGTGTGGAGAAGGCACTCAATCTCTTACTACACCAGCCATAATTTGAGAATATTCGCATTCATTTACAGACTAAAAAATAACCATAGGTTGTATATGGTTTATTGTCAGACAGGGTTAAGCCCCAATCCCAGAAAAGTTTTTCCGGTCTTGGGTTAAGATTGTATTTGCGATTACAGAGCGGGTAAGCAGATTTCATGAAGCGCAGCAAAAGCAGTCGCAAGTGGCTGGACAGACATTTTAACGATACCTATGTGAAGCAGGCACAGAAGGCAGGGTATCGTTCCAGAGCAGCATTCAAACTCCTGGAAATCCAGGAAAAAGACAGGTTGATCAAACCTGGAATGAAAGTGGTGGACCTGGGTGCGTCGCCTGGAGGCTGGAGTCAGATTGCGCGGGATCTGGTTGGCGACAAAGGTCAGGTGTTCGCCCTCGACATTCTGCCGATGGACCCGATTGCCGGGGTTGAGTTCATACAGGGTGACTTTCGTGAGACAGAGCCCCTCGATTCATTGCGAAATCTACTGGATGGTGCCGCAATAGACCTTGTAATTTCTGACATGGCGCCCAATGTTACTGGTATGGCCAGTGTGGATCAGCCAAGATCGATCTATCTTTGCGAACTGGCACTGGATTTTGCCCGTGAAACCCTAAAGCCAGGTGGCGGATTTGTCGTTAAAGTGTTCCAGGGCGAGGGCTTTGATGACTATTTGCGAGAGGTACGCAGCTCATTTACCCGAGTAGCCAGCCGTAAGCCGGATTCATCGAGGGCCAAGAGCAGGGAGATCTATTTAGTAGCAGGGAACTTTAAGATGTAGTACCGTACCAACCAGTAAGCCCAAAAAAATCAGATGTTTGCACATTTTTATTCAGGTTTTTAGCCGCCAAATCGGCTATCCCTAACAGCCAGCGAGTAGAGATGTCACAGAATAACCACCACACGGATGCCAGTGTGGACAGATATACCGGCAGCCGCCGGAGTGAGATCAAGAGGTTCTTACGTTTTGAATGACATGGCAAAAAATTTAATTCTCTGGGTAGTGATCGCCATCGTATTGATGACGGTGTTCAACAATTTTTCAACTACCCAGCCCAAGGCTCAGCCGATGAGCTATTCGGAATTCATCTCCAACGTCAAGACCGGACAGGTGAAGGAGGTGGAATTAGTCGAGGTCGGGAATAATGGCCATGAAATCAGCGGTGCCCTGACTTCAGGTCAGAGATTCTCTACCTACAGCACGGGCGACAACATGCTGGTCAGCGATCTGCTGAACAGTAATGTGGAGATCGTGGCCAAGCGACCTGAGAAACCCTCCCTGTTGATGAATATCCTCATCAACTGGTTTCCTCTGTTTGTACTGATCGGCCTGTGGATCTTTTTCATGCGGCAGATGCAGGGTGGTGGTGCCGGAAGAGGTGCCATGTCATTCGGCAAGAGCAAAGCACGCATGTTGAGTGAAGATCAGGTGAAGGTCACCTTCAACGATGTGGCCGGTGTGGAAGAGGCCAAGGAGGAGGTCACCGAGATGGTGGACTTTCTGCGCGATCCTTCCAAATTCCAGAAGCTTGGCGGCAAGATTCCCAAGGGTGTGCTGATGGTCGGTTCACCGGGTACCGGTAAGACCCTGCTGGCGAAGGCCATTGCGGGTGAAGCCAAGGTACCTTTCTTCACCATCTCAGGTTCTGACTTTGTGGAGATGTTCGTCGGTGTGGGTGCCTCGCGGGTACGTGACATGTTCGAACAGGCCAAGAAACATGCCCCTTGCATCATCTTCATCGATGAGATCGATGCGGTAGGTCGTCATCGCGGCGCCGGTCTTGGCGGTGGACACGATGAGCGTGAACAGACCCTCAACCAGCTGTTGGTGGAGATGGATGGTTTCGAAGGCAATGAAGGTGTGATCGTGATCGCGGCCACCAACCGGCCTGATGTACTCGATCCAGCACTGCTGCGTCCAGGACGTTTCGACCGTCAGGTGGTGGTCCCACTGCCTGATGTGCGCGGTCGTGAGCAGATTCTCAAGGTACACCTGCGCAAGGTGGCTGCCGGTGAAGATGTGAAACCGGCGATCATCGCCCGGGGTACACCGGGATTCTCCGGAGCCGATCTGGCCAACCTGGTGAATGAAGCCGCACTGTTTGCTGCCCGCGCCAATAAAACCCTGGTAGGCATGGAAGAGCTGGAAAAGGCCAAAGACAAGATCATGATGGGTACTGAGCGCCGTACCATGGTAATGAGTGAGGATGAGAAGAAACTCACCGCTTACCATGAGTCGGGGCATGCCATTGTCGGTCGACTGGTGCCTTCCCACGATCCGGTCTACAAGGTGAGCATCATTCCCCGGGGACGGGCGCTGGGTGTGACCATGTTTCTGCCGGAAGCGGATCGCTACAGCTACAGCAAAGAGCATCTTGAGAGTCAGATCTCCAGCCTCTTCGGTGGCCGTATTGCTGAAGAGCTGATCTTTGGTATCGATAAAGTGACCACCGGCGCCTCCAACGACATCAAGCGGGCCACTGAATTGGCGCGCAACATGGTGACCAAATGGGGGTTGTCGGAACGCCTTGGACCGTTGATGTACAGCGAGGAAGAGGAAGAGGTATTCCTGGGACGCTCGGTGACCCAGCACAAGAACGTCTCTGACGACACCGCCCATACCATTGATGAAGAGATCAGAAATTTCATCGACCGCAACTATGACCGGGCCGAGAGTATTCTCAATGAGAACCTGGAGAAGTTGCATGTGATGGCCGACGCGCTGATGAAGTACGAGACCATCGATACGCAACAGATCAACGACATCATGGAAGGCAAGCCCCCTCGGCCGCCGAAGGATTGGGTGGATAACGATATGGATTCAGATGATGGAGCAAGACCTTCCGGTGAGTCCCCATCGTCCGATGATGTGCCGGGCCCCATTGGTGGTCCTGCAGGCCAACATTAAAACCTCACCAGCGGCCAGCTTTGATGCTGGCCGCTGATCCTCTCCAAAAAAACCTCTCTATCATCACAGCCTGCTTTCGTTTTCCCGTTACCGATCCTAATCCGGAAATTCATCGCCCTTGATCAATTCTGCTGCTCTGCTTTTTTGACTTGCTCCCAAACTGCATCAAGTTGCTCCAGGCTTTGAGTCTGTAAGTCAGTAATCCCCTGTTGCAGCAGCGTCTGTTCCAAGGCGCGAAAACGTCTCTCAAACTTCATATTGGCTTGTGTCAAAGTCTGTTCCGCATCCATACCCAACAGGCGTACCACGTTGACCATGGCAAATATCAGGTCCCCCAGTTCATCCTGCAGCTGTTGCCGATTGAAGTTTTCCAGCTCATGACGAACTTCATCGAACTCTTCGCTGACTTTATCGAATGCTCCTTGTGGATCGGGCCAGTCGAATCCCACCCGCGCAGCCCTCTTCTGCAGTTTTTCCGCTCGGATCAGCGCCGGCAGGGCGTGGGCCACGCCATCCATATGACTCGCTGGTGATGATTGTTTCTGTCCAGCACGCTCTTCCGCCTTCTGCTGTTCCCAGGCCTGGCGCAACTGTTCGTCACTCTGATACTCCGCATCGGCGAACACGTGGGGGTGGCGGCGGATCATCTTTTCACAAATCCCGCTTGCGACATCATTGAAATCGAAATGACCCTCTTCCCGGGCGATCTGGCTGTAAAAGGCGATTTGGAACAGCAGGTCACCCAGCTCATCCCGCAGCTCATCCATTTCACCCCGCTGAATTGTATCGGCGACTTCATAGGCCTCTTCGAGGGTATAGGGCACGATGGTGCTGTAGGTCTGGCGCAGATCCCAGGGGCAACCTCTATCTGGATCCCGTAACTGGCCCATGATTTCGAGTAATCGTTGCATAGCTTCCATAGGGATTGTTTCCGGCTTAACGTTGCTGGTTCTGACTAACCTCTATTAATGCAAGAATTACTACGGATAGCTATCATTTTTATACCGATACAGTCCGTTGATCTGTATCTGAGAGATCATTTGGATGGAATGGGTCAATTAAGAGATTACCTTTGGGTGGAAGAGCCGGAGGCATCATACACAACATGCTCTGCCCGCAGGATAGTTTAGTGTCCATTCACGGTCAAAAGAGATCCCTCTATCTTAAACGGCAGGTAAAAAAAATCCCCGTTGTTACGGGGATTCAATGAGCCAACCATGCCTTATTATCAGCTTAATCGGTTAATCCATGGGTATGCGGATCTTTTGTCCAGGATAGATCAGATTGGGATCCTTGATCACTTCCCGGTTTGCTTCAAAAATCTTCGGGTAAGCCGACGCATTGCCGAGGAAACGTTTGGCGATTGCTGATAGCGTATCACCACTGACGATCGTATAGTATTCCACCTTCGCCTGTTGCTCCGGTGCTGTCACACCATCGGCACTCACTTCGCTGACACCGACAACATTCCCGGCGATCAATACGCCCTTTTCCAAAGCGTCAGCAGTTTCCGCATTGCCTGACAGGATCACCTTGCCGTTATCATAGCTGACATCCAGATCCTGAATCCCCGGATTGTCCGATTCAATCTGCTGTTTTATCTTCTCTGCCGGATCGTCATCCTTACCAAACAGTTTTTTGCCTAAATCGGTTGCGAAATCGAACAGTCCCATTGCTGTATGCTCCTATCGTAATTTATGTTGTTGTGTGGTCTCAGCTGCTGAATACCCCGCTCGATGGGTCATTCAGTCCTTCAATACAAAGGTGACTTTCAGGGTTACCCGGTACTCGGTGATCTTGCCATTGCTTACCGACAGTTGTTGGTCCTTAACCCAGGCCCCTTTGATGTTTTTCAGTGTCTTGTTGGCCCGTTTAATTCCTTTGGTGACAGCGTCATCAAAACTCTTACTGGATGAAGTGATGATTTCAGTAACTTTTGCAACTGACATATGGTCTCTCCTCATGGGGTGGGTGATCCGTGATTCAACATCAATCACAAAGTCGAAATTTTTTTCTTGGCAATGTCGGATGGTGTTTTTCAGCAACCTCAGACACAGTCTGTAGCATAGGTGACCGGGAAAATTACGCCAGATGGTGGGCGGGAAAGACACAAAAGTTTTAAATTTGCTTCAGCAGTAAGTCAATGTTGTGCCTGTTGGATTGTTCAGAGTCCATGTAAGTCAAATGGTTACACAGCGGCGTGGTCTTCTCTCAACACACAATCTGTGCTCAGAGAAAACCACGCCTTGCGCAGGTTTTGTTTCTCCTTCCTACGTTTGGCCTTGGTGGATTTATCATGCACACCACCTTTGCGCAGCATCGGGTGATTGTGCAACAGATTGCGTGACCTGTGAGCTTTTTTCTTCATCAGAAACTCCTCATTATTAACCCTATAATAAATGGGCCTTGCCCCGGCCCACTTAACCTTTTACACACATCACCTGCTTCAGGGTGTGTACCACTTCAACCAGGTCGTTCTGGTTGGTCATCACCTGGTCGATGTCCTTATAGGCACCGGGAATCTCATCGATCACCCCTTTGTCCTTGCGACACTCCACCCCCTGGGTCTGGGATTCCAGATCGGCCCGGTTGAATTGTCGTTTGGCCTTGGAACGGGACATACGGCGTCCCGCACCATGGGAGCAGGAGCAGAACGAGGCCTCACTACCTTTGCCTCGGACGATATAGGATTTGGCGCCCATCGAACCGGGGATGATTCCCAGCTCCCCTTCACCTGCACGTATGGCGCCTTTACGGGTGACATAGACTTCGGCGCCGTAGTGGTGTTCCCGCACCACATAATTGTGGTGACAGTTGATTGCCTCTTTGGTGATGGTGAAGTGAGGCAGATGCCTCCCCAACAGATCCAACAACTGCTGCATCATCTCCCGGCGATTGATCATGGCATAGTCCTGGGCCCAATCGACCGCCTCGAAGTAATCATCGAAATGCTGAGCGCCCTCACTGAAGTAGGCCAGGTCCCGGTCCGGTAGTCTTCCCAGCTGATCCCCCATATCCTTGCGTGCCAGCTCGATGAAATAGCGACCAATCACATTGCCGATACCCCGGGAACCGGAGTGCAGCATGACCCAGACTGCGTCATTTTCATCCAGGCAGAGCTCGATGAAATGATTGCCGCCTCCCAGAGTCGCCAGTTGCCGAACCCAGATGTCGTAGGGTCGCTTGCGCTGCATCCTGGCGATCGCCGGATGCCGATTGAGAATCTGATCCAGCCGTTTTGCCAAAGGCACAATGGTTGAGCGTTTGACCGGATCCCGATCGTGCATTTCGAATCCGACCGGAATCGCCTGCTCGATACGGTTACGCAGCATACGCAGGCTATCTGGCAGTTCGTCTGCTTTCAGGGAGAGCCGGATGGCATTCATACCACAACCGATGTCTACACCTACCGCTGCCGGCACAATCGCTCCCTTGGTGGGAATTACTGAGCCGACCGTTGCACCGATACCCGCATGAACATCGGGCATGGCCGCCACATGGTGATGGATGAAAGGCATACGGGATACATTCTCCAGCTGGTTCAGTGCGGTGGATTCCGTATCGCCGGTCCAGATATGGACCGGCACCTTTCCTTTGTTGAGTGTTTGCAGAATAGGCATGGTTTTACCCTCCTCATAGTTCCAGTTTATAAAAACGAGGCGAAATTTTTCCCCGGCGTAATCGTTTGATCGTACGTCTGTCACTCAGCAGACCAGGCAGTTGATCTGTCAGTTCGAAACAGAACTGCTTTGGCAGGCTGGTGTAGAGTGATCTCGGTGGCGCATAGCTGTCCTTGATACGCTTCAGATAGTTACCGACTTCCCAGTTGTGGAACCAGATCCGTTTCAGGCCCAGTTCACGGTGGATAAAGTCGATGGTTGCTGCAAGCATCGCCTGACTCCACTGTTTGAGCAGTGGTTCGATGAATTTCAAATAGCGACCTGCCAGTGCGGCGGTGGTTTTGAAGCTGTAGCAATGCATCGGATGCTCATCGGTTGCGCAGCATTGATGCCACTTGTTCAACCAGCTGACATCTCTGACCCAGTCGCTCTGGATCTCTTCGATCAGCACTTCACCCAGTTGAAGGTCGATATCCAGCCGTGACCAGGCCAGAGTCTCCCGGTAGTAGCGGCGATCACCTCGCTGCAGTACCGGATGACCCCAGTTATTGAACGCACCATCCTCAACCGGGTGGATCGATTGACGAAACATCTGGTCATGTTGATGGTTGAAGTTCAGACGCAACACCAGATTGATGCCGGGCCTGGAGGTCTGTGCAGTTCGGTCGGATTTGCTGCCCCAGGTACCGGCGGTAACCAGGTAGGTGGTGCCGGGTTCCTGCCAATAGCTGTTCAGCAGTTCGCTGCTGATGTCGCCATTGCCGCAATTGCTGAGTAGCGTGGTAATCGATGGTTTGTTGAGCAGTCGGCCAAACCTGGACCCCTTCAAGGCCTGGATCGACGGATGCTTCTCTGCTGCGAGTTGCAGCAGTTGCACTGCGTAGTAATCCTGACAATAGGGATAGAGGGTTCTCTCTTTAGGCAGACATGCCAACAGCTCCTGTAAGTCGTTCTGCTCCATGTTCTATCTCCTTGGTTGTTAAGGCGCAGATAGTTTGGCTGTTTGGAGGTTGGATTTTGTACATGGTTGACTCCCGATGTGTTTGCTTAGGGCCTGGTAACAGGCCCTAGGTGCCCGGCCTAATGGCCGGGTTAATACGGTTAGACATTGATCTTCACAGTATCCTTGAGGACACTGTCAAGACCGCCGAAGACGGTGAGACGATCCACCTTGTCGGTTACCTTTTCCAGAGTCTCCAGCTCCTTCAAACGTAACAGGGTAGGGTTCTCGTCCATCAGCTTTGCGGTGTTCAGCAGCGAACGGGCCGCTGCGGTCTCCTCACGCCGCTTGATCACGTTGGCCTGAGCCGCCTTCTCGGCCTGAACCACCTGGTTGAGAATCTCCTTCATCTCACCGGGTAGAATGACATCCTTCAGGCCGACACTGCACAACTCAAAACCATTTTCCGCTGCTCTGACCGCGACCTTGTCAAACACCTCCCGGTCGACACGCTCCTTGTCTTCCAGCAGCTTATCCAGGTCATGGGAGCCCACCGCCTGTCGCAGGCCGAATTGCAACTCCCGATAGATCCAGTCAAGGGGCTGCTGCAGCTTTGAGCGAGCCATTACCGGGTCCACAATCTGAAACTGAGCACCCAGGTTCAGACGCAGCGAAACCTTGTCGCGGGAGAGGATCTCCTGACCCTGCACCTCCATCGACTGCACACGGGTATCCAACTGCTCTACCTTAACGTGCCGCTTGACCGCCCAAAAGGCGTGAAAGCCAGGCTTCAGGGTTTCGCGTAACTCACCGTCAACCAGCAGCAGACCGAGGTAGTGGTCCGATACTTCGGCGGTATGGATATAGGGCTGCAGCTCTCGCGCCACAACGCCACCCCGGGAACGGAAGACCGTCTCCACCAGATGCCTGGAGACCGGTAGATCGTTGTGCAGATCGACTCGGTCGACACGCAAGCTGTAGGGCTGCTTCCAGTAGATCCTGCGCTCACCCGGCGCCAGCAGATCGATGAACTTGTTGTCCCGATAGACCACACCGATCTGATGCTCGGTCAGGTCCACCAGTTCCAGGTAGGAGCCCAGTAGATCCTTGGCGTCCTGCAACAGGAACTCAGCATTTTTATTGCTGCATACTGCCTGGCCCAGGTCGTGCAGTTCGATCTTTACACGATTGAATGGGTCGAAGTGGCGATAGACACCAGGCTCCAGCACCTCGATCAGCTGACTGTCACGAAACAGAAAACCGCGCTCGTGCTGGGCCACAACGATGCGCTTAGTTGCAAACATTGTTTTTCTCCTTGTTGATTAATGATTGCTTTTTCGAAACACACCGGATGATGTGTTTCGGAAAAGCTTGGCCCCACACCTGCAGCGCGGGATCGGTTGGGGCGAGAGGGTGGGCGGGAATGCGGTCGACAAAACAAAACGACACTCCATTGCCGGGTTGTCTGTTGATGGCGTTCCAGCTGACCCAATGCACCATGTCGAACGCGGGCGCTGCAAGTGTTGCAGCGATCCATTAAAAAACATCTCAATGAACGCCGCTGGGGCGTTGCTTGGTTGTGGAAACTAAGCGGAGTTGAACCGCTGGGCGTGAAGGCCCTTACCAGAGTCGGATAGGAGGAGTCGAACCTCCGTTCAATCGATTAAAAGTCGATTGCTCTACCACTGAGCTATATCCACGTGGTGTCTTCAAGCTACTCGTGTGCGGTACACAGGATTGCACGGCAAGCTGTGCCGGCGGGCCATGCCGAGACCCGGCCGCTGTCACTTTGAGTCTTTATGAGGACTTGTGTCAACCGCGAGGAGTCGAACCTCGGCGGATGAGAGATCTATTCATGATCTGAAATAGTTGTCTCTGTTAGTGCTTTCGTAGCACTTGCTTTGCAGACAACAGTTTTTGAAATCTATGGCCGGATCCACATGGGCAGGGATCGTTTCGACCGAGCTTTTCGATCAGCTCCTTGTCACCATGAACGAGTCGAACACCGCGCTTAACCTGTGTCTCGGAGGGAAATCCTTTGCGTCGTTTACTCATGCTCTCAAAAGGAGTGGTCTGTTTTATCGTATCGGTTGTGTCTCATGTCGCACCTCCAAAAATGTGTTTTTTCGGTTGGTAGGGATGGTGAGATTCGAACTCACAACAAACAGGTTCTGAGCCAGCTGCGTCTGCCAATTGCGCCACATCCCCATGGAAAAATCTTAGGGGTGATTCCCCGTATGGTACTTACTTAAGCACTATTTGGTGGGGCATGGTCCCACCCTACTGTTGAATTCATGGTGTAGGGTGGGGCCATGCCCCACCAAGACCCTTTAATGCAACTAGATGCAATGAGTTTTAATGCTTAAGTAAGTACCATTCGGTTGATTACCACACTTAAATTGGTCCGCTTACCCAGAGTCAGCGGACCGGTGCTTCGGGTATCCGTCGAGACTTCTCCCCTGGCACTGCACAGCTGCGCTTGTCGTTTCATGATTCGATTCGAACAGCAGCACTACCTCTTGTCCCTGGTCGGACAGGTGACCATTCCCGGCCCATAACCGAGACATGAGGGGACGAGGCTTGCTTGGTATTTGCCCCAAGCGGCCACAAACCCTGTCCATACACAGGACAGGGATTAATCGTTTTCCTTATTGTTAAAGAGCGTCCGGGATTCAGCCCGGGTTTTCCCCGGGCAATAAAAAACCCCCGGGGTTTTCACCAACCGGGGGTTGTTCCGGGAGGTGTCAGTAGTGCATGACACCTTCCCGTATGTTTTGGGGTGTAGGCGTCAGGTCATACCTGTTATGTCCCTGCTGTTAAGCAGGAAGCTGACAGTTTGTATATTTGCTGGATACGCAGCCACGCAAGCAGACCCGGTTTCCAGGGATGCTGGTGTGTGGATGTTGCGTAAGTCCGATAGATACATAGTCAGTTTCCGTTTCAATAAATGTGGGAGAAGCGACAGTCGATTTGACGCTTCCCATAACTTGGTGCGCAAGTATAATACTGATCTTTTATTTTGCAAGAGAAAATTTTGCATATGACAAAAAATAATTCAATCGGCCAGTCGCGCAGTAAAGACCCGGTCGCGGTGAAGATTGGTAAGCGTATTGCTCAGGCCCGCAAGATGGCCGGCTTCAAGACAGCCAAGACCTTCAGGGAGAAGTTACCGAAGTGGCCGGAAAACAGGCTCTCCTGGTATGAGGCCGGTTACTCCATGCCCCATCCCGGCCATGTTGAGATCATTGCCAGGGCCACAGGCACATCGACCTGCTGGATCATGTTCGGACTTGGTCCGATCCGTTCCGGCGAGCGGGATCTGCAAGCGGTAAGGCATCAGAACCTGGTCTTCCTTTATCGCCAGACAGAGACGGAAGGACCGAAGGCGATCGCTGAATTTCTCATGGCCAGCCGGTTCAAGGCCGCTCAGCTGGCCGACCATATCGACAATCCCTTCAAACATATTGGCGAGCGTCTAGCGCGCAACATCGAAAAGGCCAGTGACAGACCAGTTAAATGGTTGGATGAGCAACATATTGAGTCGGATGGCTTATGTGGATCATTTCCTGATGATCTGCGGGAGCTGATGACAATCTATTCAGAGATGAACAGCAAATCGAGGAAGATGCTGATTGCCATGGCGCGAACCATGTCTGAACATGTTTGAAGCCTGTTATGGGCAATTCCAAACGAGAGGCCCTGAGCGGTACGACAATTAAAGGAAATCCGTCAGCCTGACGATGGTAATCTATCGTTTACAGCTTTGCTTTTCGGTTTTGCTCTGAATAAGGAAACACATATCTGTGCCTAAGGTTCTTGACTGCGCTGGTAAAAAGCTCGACCTGAGTCAGCCTCGGGTGATGGGGATCCTCAATTTGACCCCGGATTCATTCTCCGATGGGGGGCGCTTCACCGCCCGGGATGCTGCCATCGAACATGCCATGCAGATGGTCGATGAAGGGGCGGCGATTATCGATATTGGTGGTGAGTCAACCCGACCAGGCGCCCAACCGGTAACCGCGCAACAGGAGATGGACCGGGTGATTCCACTGATCGAAGCGCTGGCCGGTGAAATCCCACTACCCATTTCAGTCGACACCAGTAAGGCGGAGGTGATGCGAGAGGCTGTCTCCGCCGGTGCGGGAATGATCAATGATGTGATGGCATTGCGCGATTCCGGCGCCCTGGAGGCCGCCGCTGAAGCCGCCGTGCCAGTCTGTCTGATGCACATGCAGGGTGAGCCCCGTACCATGCAGTGCAATCCTCACTATGATGATGTGGTTGAGGATGTTAAAACCTTTCTTAAGCAGCGACTGGATGCTTGTGTGGCGTCGGGTATCCCCCAGGATCGGCTGATTGTTGATCCCGGGTTCGGCTTCGGTAAAACCCTGGCGCATAATCTTGCGCTACTCGACAATCTGCAAAATCTCGATCAGCTTGGTGTGCCGGTGTTGGTGGGAATATCCAGAAAGTCTATGATAGGGACACTGCTTGGAGAACGTCCTGTTGAAGATCGTCTGTATGGCAGCCTGGCGGCTGCGGTGCTGGCTGCCATGAAAAAGAGTGCCATTTTAAGGGTACATGATGTACAAGCCACAGTTGACGCCTTGAAGATAGTGTCGGCTGTTCAGGCGCCGGGTTCATAAGCGATAAATAACTGAGGAATAATCTGTGAGTCGAAAGTATTTTGGAACCGATGGTGTGCGTGGCCGTTTTGGTGAAGGGGCGATTACACCTGAGTTTGTGTTGAAGCTGGGCTGGGCTGTCGGACGGATTCTGGGTACAGAATCAAAGAGCCGGGTGTTGATTGGCAAGGATACCCGTATCTCCGGCTATCTGCTCGAATCGGCCCTGGAGGCCGGACTCACAGCAGCAGGCGTCAATATCACCCTGCTCGGCCCCATGCCCACCCCCAGTGTGGCCTACCTGACCCGAACCCTTCATGCCCAGGCGGGTATCGTCATCAGCGCCTCCCACAATCCCTACACCGACAATGGCATCAAGTTCTTTTCCGCCGATGGACTCAAGCTGCCGGACCGGGTGGAGAGTGCCATCGAGGCGGAGATGGAGAAGCCGCTCACCACCGTGGATTCCGCCAATCTGGGGCGAGCGGAAAAAATGGATGCAGAAGGGCGCTATATCGAGTTCTGTAAAAGCACCATCCCACTCAAGACTCGCTTCAAAGGTATGAAAATCGTCGTGGATTGCTCGAATGGGGCCGCCTACAACATCGCACCCTACGTCTTCGATGAAATGGGTGCCGATGTGATTGCAATTGGTAATCAGCCGGATGGTTTCAATATCAATGACGGGGTGGGTTCCACCCATCCCGAGTATCTGAGAGCCGCGGTCCTGGAGCATAGCGCCGATCTGGGTATCGCCCTGGACGGGGATGGCGATCGTCTGATCATGATCGATGATCAGGGCAATGAGGTGGATGGGGATGAGATTCTCTATATCATCGCCTGTTCCCGGATGCGGCTCGGAGAACTCAAGGGGGCAGTTGTCGGTACCCTGATGAGCAACCTCGGGCTGGAGCATGCGCTACGTGAACATGGCGTGGTGTTTGAGCGGACCAACGTGGGTGATCGCTACATCATGGAGCGCCTCTCCAAAAAGGGCTGGGTGCTCGGCGGTGAGCAGTCTGGCCATATCATTTGCCTGGATCGCACCACCACCGGAGATGGCATTGTCTCCGCGCTACAGGTTCTGGCGGAAGTTCATGCCACAGGGCGCTCTCTACGAGAGCTCAGTGACGGGATGAGCAAATACCCGCAAAAGCTGACCAACATTCACCTGGGTGGAACCAGCGCCCAGGAGATTATGGAGTCGGATGCGGTCAAAAGATCGGTGCGTGAAGCTGAAGTGGAGATGGGCAGCTCAGGCCGGGTACTGCTCAGACCTTCCGGTACCGAGCCGCTGATGCGTGTGATGGTGGAGGGTAGTGACGGTGAGCAGGTCGAAGTGCTGTCGTCACAGATCGCCAGTACCGTCGAGGCATTGGTAACCGGCTGATGCGGAGGCTACTGCGGTTTGGCCGGCGGTGAGCCCCGATTCTCGCCATTCCAGGGGGGAATTGGATCCAATCTGCAGAAAATGACCAGGAAAGACCTTCTGAAGATTGATTTCGGAGGCGTTGGCCGTTAAGCTACCGCGCTTTCTTTTTATAGCAGGAGTGTAAGCATGCGTAGACCGCTAGTTGCCGGAAATTGGAAAATGAACGGTTCGCTTGAGAGTGTTCGTAGCTTATTGGATGGTATCAAGGAGGGTGCTGGCGCGGTCACCAACGCTGAAGTTGCGGTCTGCCCCACGGCCATTTTCATTCCTGAGGCTCAACAGCGACTGAGTGGCACCGATATTGCCTGGGGTGGTCAGGATCTCTCCACAGAGACATCCGGTGCCTATACCGGTGAAGTGGCCGCTTCGATGCTGAATGACTTCGCCTGTAAGTATGTCATCGTAGGGCACTCCGAGCGCCGCACCTATCACAACGAAAGTGATGAGCTGGTTGCTAAAAAGTTTGCCACCGCGCGGGCCGCCGGTCTGGCACCGATCCTGTGTGTCGGTGAGACCCTGGAAGAGCGTGAGTCCGGTGTCACCAACGAGGTCGTGGCGCGTCAGCTGAATGCGGTGATCGATCTCGAGGGTGTGGCGGCACTGGCGGAGGGCGTCATCGCCTATGAGCCGGTCTGGGCGATCGGTACCGGTAAAACCGCGACCCCTGAGCAGGCCCAGGAGGTACACGCCTTCATTCGCTCCCTGGTGGCGGAGAAGAGTGCCGAGGTGGCCGAGGGTGTACGCATCCTCTACGGTGGCTCGATGAAGCCTGGAAACGCCAAGGAGTTGATTGACAAAGCAGATATCGATGGCGGCCTGATTGGTGGCGCATCCCTGGCTGCGGAAGATTTCCTGGGAATCTGTACAGCAGCAAATTAATTTTTTCAGGGTTGTGGGTCAGCTGCTGACTGACTGGATACCCTCTATTAGGTAACGCAGACATGCAAACGATATTGACCGTGTTTCACATCTTTCTGGCCGTTGGGTTGGTTGGGTTGATTCTGATTCAACACGGTAAAGGTGCGGATATGGGCGCTGCCTTTGGCAGTGGTGCTTCAGGCACCGTATTCGGCTCCAAGGGGTCGGCCTCTTTTCTGACCCGCGCTACGGCGATTCTGGCAACCCTGTTTTTCGTTACCAGCATGGTTATGGCCTATTTCGCTGCCCAGACCAACGAGCCGGAAGGGCTGATGGAAAATATGGGCACAGCACCTGTGATCGAAGCGCCGGCGCCGGAAACTGATCTTCCTGCGGTACCCGGTGGTAATAGCGATCTGCCAGCAGTACCTGCGGCTGACAGCGTGCCACAAGTTCAGTCTGAAGAGATGCCGCCGGTCCAGGCCAGTGAATCCATGGCTGAAATGGATGCTCCGGCTTCAGAGGCAATGGCCGAATCGTCCGAGGGGGCTGCGAGCGAAGAGCAGCAACCGGCTGCAGTGGGCGGAAAAGAGTAAGCAGCAGGGAAACAGTTTTTGCCGATGTGGTGGAATTGGTAGACACGCTATCTTGAGGGGGTAGTGGCGTAAGCCGTGCCGGTTCAAATCCGGCCATCGGCACCATCCAATAAGAACGGTACACACCATTTTGGTGTGATACCGTTTTTTTATGCCTCTAGAAGTATTATAACTAATTGAATTTTATATAGTTATTACTTTTTGCCCCACTTGACATTGTTGCGGGCCAGAGGATAGACTGCCTGCCTTCCCTGAAGTTTCACCTAAGAACATAACGATTGAATTAACTGGGGGGTCAGCTTTCTGATGCTTGAAAATTATTTGCCCATCATGATTTTCCTAACGGTCGCTTTCGTGTTGGGTGGCATTGTCATCGGATTGGGTTTTCTGCTTGGTACAAGTAAGCCGGACGACGAAAAAAACTCTCCTTACGAATGCGGTTTCGAGGCCTTCGAGGACTCCCGCATGAAGTTCGACGTTCGCTACTATCTGGTAGCCATCCTGTTCATTATCTTCGATCTCGAGATCGCTTTTCTCTTCCCCTGGGCCGTGGTGCTCGACCAGATCGGCATGGTGGGTTTTATCGCCATGATGGTGTTTCTGGGTATTCTGGTAATCGGTTTTATTTACGAATGGAAGAAAGGGGCTCTGGAGTGGGAGTAATCAAGATTTTAAGCGCTGTAATCCTTCGGGAGGCTAAGAGTGGGCATTGAGGGCATTCTTGAGAAAGGTGTAATCACCACCTCCGCAGACAAGTTGATCAACTGGGCGCGCACCGGCTCGATGTGGCCGATGACCTTTGGTCTGGCCTGTTGTGCGGTGGAGATGATGCAGGCAGCTGCAGCACGCTATGACATGGATCGTTTCGGCATTGTTTTCCGGCCCAGCCCACGCCAATCGGATGTGATGATCGTAGCCGGTACCCTGGTCAATAAGATGGCCCCGGCACTGCGTAAAGTGTATGACCAGATGGCTGAACCCCGCTGGGTGATCTCCATGGGCTCCTGCGCCAATGGCGGTGGCTACTATCACTACTCATACGCCGTGGTCAGAGGTTGTGATCGGGTTGTGCCGGTGGATATCTATGTCCCCGGTTGTCCTCCGACAGCAGAGGCGTTGCTGTACGGTGTGCTTCAGTTGCAGGACAAGATTCGCCGGACCAGTACCATAGCGCGTTAAGGTGGTAGATAGATCATGAGTAGCGGTTCCCAAAACGGTATGCAAGGTCGACTGGATCAGCTGGCCTCGACACTTGAAGAGCGCTTTTCCGATTTGAGTTGTCAGGTGGAGAGAAGCTGTGGTGAGGTCACCCTGGTGGTGCCGACCGACAAGCTGATCGAAGTCGCCAACACTTTGCACGACGATGACGAGTTTGGTTTCAATGAGTTGATCGACGTCTGCGGCGTCGACTACTCGGATTATGGCATTTCCGAGTGGCAGACTGACGGTGCGCCAAATACCGGTTTCGGCCGGGGTGTGGCCGAGCAGGCGGGGGATGAGCCCGAACAGAACCGGCGCTTTGCCGCGGTCTACCATCTGCTCTCCATCAGCAACAACACCCGTCTTCGGTTACGGGTATTTGTCGACACCGATCAACCGATTGTCGCCTCAGTGGTTCCGGTCTGGGCCAGTGCCAACTGGTTCGAGCGTGAGGCCTTCGATCTGTACGGCATCCTGTTTGACGGACACCCGGATCTGCGCCGAATCCTCACCGACTACGGATTCATCGGCCACCCCTTCAGAAAAGACTTTCCGCTGATCGGTCAGGTGGAGATGCGCTACGACGAACAGCAGGCGCGGGTGATCTACGAACCGGTGAGCATCGATCCGCGCACCTTGGTGCCCAGGGTTACCCGTGAAGACAACCGTTATCTGAATGAAGATGACACAACGCAGGATGCCGCCGATGCCTGAAATTCGTAACTACACCCTCAATTTCGGTCCCCAGCATCCGGCTGCCCATGGTGTACTGCGACTGGTTCTGGAGATGGACGGTGAGGTCATCGAGCGTGCTGATCCACACATTGGACTGCTGCATCGAGCCACCGAGAAGCTGGCTGAGAGCAAACCCTATAACCAAAGCATTCCCTACATGGATCGCCTCGACTATGTGTCGATGATGTGTAACGAGCATGGCTATGTTCGTGCGATCGAGAAGCTGCTTGGGGTGGAGGCGCCGATTCGGGCTCAATACATCCGCACCATGTTCGATGAGATCACCCGCATTCTCAACCACCTGATGTGGCTGGGCACCCACGCCCTGGATGTGGGGGCGATGACTGTGTTTCTCTACGCCTTCCGGGAACGGGAGGATCTGATGGACTGCTACGAGGCTGTCTCCGGTGCGCGTATGCACGCCGCCTACTACCGCCCTGGCGGTGTCTACCGGGATCTACCGGAAAAGATGCCTCAATACCAGGCAAGCCAGTGGGTAACCGGACGTGATGTAGCCGCCCGCAACGAAACCCGCCAAGGATCTCTGCTCGATTTTATCGAGGATTTTGCGAACAGATTTCCCGGACTGGTGGACGAGTACGAGACTTTGCTCACCGACAACAGAATCTGGAAACAGCGTACCGTCGGAATCGGTGTGGTTTCACCGGAAAGGGCACTGCAGCTCGGCTTTACCGGCCCCATGCTGAGAGGCTCGGGCATTGCCTGGGATCTGCGTAAGAAACAGTCCTACGCGGCCTATGACCAGGTGGATTTCGACATCCCGGTGGGCCAGAACGGTGACTGTTACGATCGCTACCTGGTGCGCATTGGTGAGCTGCGGGAATCAAACCGCATCATCAAGCAGTGTATTGAATGGCTGAGAGCCAACCCGGGTCCGGTGATGGTCGACGATCATAAGATTGCCGTACCCAGCCGGGATGAGATGAAGGACGATATGGAGGGGTTGATTCACCACTTCAAGCTCTTCACAGAAGGTTATTGCCCACCCGAGGGAGAGGTCTACGCAGCGGTTGAGGCACCGAAAGGGGAGTTTGGCTGTTACATCGTCTCCGATGGCGCCAACAAGCCTTACCGATTGAAAATCAGAGCGCCGGGTTTCTCTCACCTGGCTGCCATGGACGAAATGGTGAACGGCCATATGCTTGCCGACGTTGTGGCGGTGATTGGCACCATGGATGTGGTATTTGGTGAGATCGACCGTTAGAGCAATTGAAAAATGACAGTAACAGTTAAAGACAAAACGGAACTTTTCTCCCCGCAAATCTGTGCGGAAATTGATCGCTGGATTGCCAAGTATCCCGCTGAGTGGAAACAGTCCGCCGTGATGGGCGCCTTGATGATCGTGCAGGATGAGAATGGTGGCTGGTTGACCACGGAACTGATGGACCGGGTTGCCGACTATCTGGATATGCCGCCGATTGCGGTCTATGAAGTGGCGACCTTCTACTCCATGTATGAGCTGAAGCCGGTAGGCAAACACAAGATCTGTGTTTGCACCAACGTCTCCTGCATGACCAATAAATCTGATCTGATTGTCGAGCATCTTGAGAAAAAACTCGGTATCAGCTTTGGCGAAGTTACCGAGGATGGCCGCTTCTCCATGAAAGAGGTGGAGTGTCTCGGGGCCTGTGGTGGCGCACCCATGATGCAGATCGGCAAACAGTATTATGAAAATCTCACACCGGAAATCGTCGATGCGATTCTGGAAGGTCTGGAGTAACAGCCATGGTCAATGAAGTCTGTCTGCGAACCCTGGATCTTGAGCGCCCCTGGTTGATGGAGCAATATCAGAGCCGTGGTGGCTATGAAGTATTGAAGCAGGTACTCACAGAGAAACGGGCGCCTGAAGCTATCATTGAAGAGGTGAAAAAGTCCGGACTGCGCGGACGTGGCGGGGCAGGTTTCCCAACCGGCCTGAAGTGGAGTTTTATCTCCCGCAATGCGCCAGGACAGAAATATGTGGTGTGTAACTCGGACGAAGGCGAGCCGGGGACTTTCAAAGATCGGGATATCCTGCGATACAACCCCCATCAACTGATCGAGGGGATGATTCTGGCCGGTTATGCGATCGGCGCAACCCGCGGTTACAACTATATCCGGGGTGAGTTCTGGGAACCCTACGAGCGCTTCGAACAGGCGCTGCAGGAGGCCCGCGAAGCCGGTTTTCTTGGCGACAACCTGCTGGGATCGGGATTCGACTTTGATCTGCATACCCACCTGGGTGGTGGCGCCTACATCTGCGGTGAAGAGACCGCCTTGCTGGAGTCGATCGAAGGCAAGAAGGGTCAGCCCCGTTACAAGCCTCCATTTCCGGCCCACTTCGGCCTGTATGGCCGGCCGACCATCATCAACAACACCGAGAGTCTGGCCTCGATTCCCATGATCCTGGAGAAGGGTGGTGAGTGGTTTGCCGATATCGGTGTGAAGAACAGCGGTGGCTCAAAACTGTTTTCAATCTCCGGCAATATCAATAATCCGGGGGTATTCGAAATTCCGATGGGAACGCCGTTTTCCGAGCTGCTTGAGATGGCCGGGGGAATGAAAGACGGTCGCAAGATCAAAGCGGTGATTCCCGGTGGTTCATCGGCACCGGTGATTCCCGGTGAACAGATGATGGATCTGAATATGGACTACGACTCCATCGCCGGCGCCGGCTCCATGTTGGGTTCAGGTGCGGTGATCGTGCTGGACGACACCAACTGTATGGTCAAGACCCTTGAGCGTATGTCCTATTTCTACCACGAAGAGTCCTGTGGTCAGTGTACTCCCTGCCGTGAGGGTACCGGCTGGCTCTATCGGGTCGTGCACCGCATCGAATCCGGACAGGGACGCCAGGAGGATCTGGACCTGCTGGATGATGTGGCAGACAAAATCAGCGGCAAAACCATCTGCGCCCTGGGAGACGCTGCAGCTTTGCCGGTACAGGGCATGCTGCGCCACTATCGGGATGAGTTTCAATATCACATCGACCATCAGCGTTGTATGGTCGGGGCTGGCTGAGGTCTTACAGTAACCACGATGACAGATAAGTTAGTCACCATAGAAGTAAACGGGCAGGAACTGCAGGCGGAAGCCGGCATCATGCTCATTGAAGCCACGGATGCAGCCGGTATCAACATACCGCGCTTCTGTTATCACAAGAAACTTTCCGTCTCAGCCAACTGCCGTATGTGCCTGGTTGAAGTGGAGAAGGTGCCGAAACCTCTCCCGGCCTGCGCCACGCCGGTGTCTGACGGCATGAAAGTCTACACCCGATCTCCAAAAGCGCTGGCGGCGCAGAAAGGCACCATGGAGTTCCTGCTGATCAATCACCCGCTCGACTGTCCGATCTGTGATCAGGGTGGCGAGTGTGAGCTGCAGGATGTGGCGATTGGTTACGGGCGGGATGTCTCCCGCTACAGTGAGGGTAAACGGGTCGTTGCCGACAAGAATATCGGGCCATTGATTGCCACCGATATGACCCGCTGTATCCATTGTACTCGTTGTGTAAGATTTGGCGAAGAGATCGCCGGTATCCGCGAGATGGGCGCCACCGGTCGTGGTGAGCATATGGTGATCGGCACCTATATCGAAAAGAGCGTGGACTCCGAGTTGTCCGGCAACATCATCGACCTCTGTCCGGTAGGTGCGTTGACCTCGAAACCTTTCCGTTTCAATGCTCGCGCCTGGGAGCTGACTCAGGTGGAAGCGATCGCACCGCACGACAGTCTGGGTTCCAATCTGAACCTGCACCTGCGTGATAACAAAGTGATGCGGGTGCATCCCAAAGACAATGAATCGATCAACGAGACCTGGATCTCCGATCGGGACCGTTTCAGTTACGAAGGGCTCTACAGCAGTGACCGGCTCACTTCACCGATGGTGAAAAAAGGTGGCGAATGGAAAGAGGTCAGCTGGGAGATGGCTCTGGAGATGGCAGCGGCCAGTCTCAAAGAGATCGGCGATGGTGATCAGATCGGAACCCTGTTAGCCCCAACCTCAACCCTTGAAGAGCTGTTTCTCGCTCAGAAACTGATGCGCGGACTGGGTTGTAACAATATCGACAGCCGTCTACGTCAAGGCGACTTCCGAATGGATGCAACCCAAAACAGCGTCCACTGGCTGGGCAGTAGCCTCAGTGATATGGATCAGATGCAGACCGTTTTTGTGGTCGGCGGGAACATTCGAAAAGAGCAGCCGATTCTGGCGCATCGCCTGCGTAAGGCCGCCGTGAATGGGGCCAAGCTTCACTACCTGAATCCCATCCAAATCGATCTGAATCACCGTGGTGACCAGGATGTCTGTACGCCGGGCGAGATGGCTGGCCGTCTGGCGGCGGTTGCCAAAGCGGCCGGTGTCAAAGCCTCTGGCGGGGGTGCCTCCCTGCTGGGTGCCGCTAAAGTGGATGAGTCCGCGAAACAGACAGCCGCCAACCTGAAGGCTGCCGATGGCGCACTGGTCATGCTTGGGGCGATGGCTCAGGCTCACCCGGACTACGCACTGCTGCATACCCTCGCGGCTGCATTGGCTGAAGCGACCGGCGCGCAGCTCTCTATACTGCCGACATCGGCCAACTCGGTTGGCGCCCAGCTTGCCGGTGCGGTGCCTCACCTGCAAGCCGGAGGCACAGCGGCTGAGCGTGCTGGCCTGGATACCCTGCGGATGCTGAAGATGCCCCGCAAAGGCTATCTGCTGCTGGGGGTGGAGCCCGGTCGTGACTTCTGGAATGGTTCTCTGTCGATGAGTGCACTGCAGAGCGCCGATATGGTGGTTGCGATCAGTGCCTTCCGCAGTCCTGAACTGGAAGCCTGTGCGGATATCATGCTGCCGATGGCGATCTTTACCGAAACCTCAGGAACCTATGTCAACGCGGAGGGGCGCTGGCAGCAGAGTCGCGGAGTGGTCAGGCCTCAGGGAGAGAGTCGTCCTGGTTGGAAGATTCTGCGGGTGCTCGGCAACCTGACGGATCAGCCAGGTTTCGATTACATCGATTCACAACAGATTCATGATGAGCTTCACAAACTGTGTGAATCCTCAACACTCGATAACAAGCAGGCAGAACCTCAAAATCTTGAGCCGCTGCTGAGCGCCGATGTGCTCCTGAGAGGCGGGGATACACCGCTGTATGCCTGCGATCCGCTGGTGCGTCGCGCCACGGCCTTGCAGCAGACCCAGGATGCGGGCTCGGATACCATCCGTCTGCACCCGCAAGAGGCGGCCCGACTGGGACTCGATGGCAGCGATACGGCATTGGTAAAACAGAACGGCAATCAGATCGATCTGCCCCTGCAGCTGGACGAGCGCATTCCTCAGGGGTGTGTCTGGATATCCACCGGCCTGGCGCGCACATCGACACTGGGTCAGCCATTTGGTGAAGTGACCGTGGAGAAGGCATAACCGATGGAATTCCTTATCAGTCTCTGGGAAGCGCTTCCCTACGAACTTCAATATCTGATCTGGACCATGATCAAGATCGTGGCGATTGTCCTGCCGATGATGCTGCTGGTGGCCTACTACACCTACGCGGAACGCAAGATCATCGGTTACATGCAGGTGCGCGTCGGTCCCAACCGGGTAGGGCCCAAGGGTTGGCTGCAGCCCATTGCGGATGCCTTGAAGTTGATGTTCAAAGAGATCATCATTCCCGCGAATGCCAATAAACTGCTGTTTCTGATGGCGCCGGCCATCACGCTGGCGCCGGCGTTGGCTGCCTGGGCCGTCTTCCCCTTCGATGAAAAACTGGTGTTTGCAGACATCAATGCGGGTCTGCTTTACATCCTGGCGCTGACCTCGGTCGGGGTTTATGGGGTGATCATTGGTGGTTGGGCGTCGAACTCAAAATACGCTTTCCTCGGCACCATGCGTTCCGCGGCACAGATCGTGGCCTACGAGATCGCCATGGGATTTGCCCTGGTCGGGGTTCTGGTGGCTGCCGGCAGCCTCAACCTGGGTGAGATCATCCGCGCCCAGGAGGGTGGGATCTTCTCCTGGTTCTGGCTACCACTGTTGCCGCTGTTTGCCGTGTATGTGATTTCCGGTGTGGCGGAGACCAACCGCGCCCCGTTTGACGTGGCGGAAGGTGAATCCGAGATCGTCGCCGGTTTCCATGTGGAATACTCCGGTATGGCCTTTGCGGTCTACTTTCTGGCGGAATACGCCAACATGATTCTGATCTCCGCGCTGACGGCGGTGATGTTTTTCGGTGGCTGGCTCTCCCCGTTTCAGGGGTGGCCGGTACTTGGACCTCTATTCGATTGGGTGCCCGGATTCTTCTGGTTGGTGATCAAGACCGGGTTCTTCATGTTTCTTTTTCTCTGGCTGCGTGCCACCTTTCCCCGCTACCGCTATGACCAGATCATGCGACTCGGTTGGAAGGTGTTCATTCCGATTACCATTGTCTGGATTGCAGTGGTCGGCCTGGCAGTGGTCTATCAAGTACCCTGGTGGTTCGACTGAGGTCTTCTATGAACGTGTTTAAAAACTATTTCAAGAGCCTTTTTCTGCTGGAGCTGTTCCGTGGACTGAGTGTGACAGGGCGTTACCTGTTCCGTAAGAAGTTCACCATCATGTATCCAGAAGAGAAAGCGCCGGTCTCCCCCCGCTTTCGTGGATTGCACGCCTTGCGCCGCTATCCCAACGGTGAGGAGCGCTGTATCGCCTGTAAGCTCTGCGAAGCGACCTGTCCGGCGCTGGCGATCACCATCGAAGCGGAACCCAGGGAGGATGGCTCCCGGCGGACCACCCGCTACGATATCGATCTGTTCAAGTGCATCTATTGCGGTTATTGCCAGGAGGCCTGTCCGGTGGATGCCATCGTTGAGACGCGAATCTATGAGTACCACTTCGAGAATCGCGGTGAGAACATCATGACCAAGGAGAAGTTGTTGGCAGTGGGTGATAAATGTGAAGCGCAGCTGGCTGCGGATATCGAAGCCCAGGCGAAAGTTCGCTGACCCACAGGCAACCTTGGAGATAACGGGAATCCGTATATGACACTTGAAAAGCTGATTTTTTATGTACTGGCAGCTGTCGTTCTGGCGGCGGCAGTGATGGTGGTGACCCGACGCAACCCGGTTCATTCGGCGCTGTTTCTGATCCTCGCCTTCTTTGCCAGCAGCGGCATCTGGTTATTGGCGGAAGCGGAGTTTCTCGCCATCGTGCTGGTGTTGGTCTACGTGGGTGCGGTCATGGTGCTGTTCCTGTTCGTGCTGATGATGTTGGATATCGATATTGCGGTACTGAGGTCCGGATTCATCAAGATGCTGCCGCTCGGGGTGGTGATGGCGATAGCCATGGCCGCGGAACTGATTCTGATCGTCGGGCCAGGCAACTTCGGCCTGGAAAAATACGCCGCTCCGGCCAGACACGCCGCCGATTATAGCAATACCGAAGAGCTGGGCAGCGTACTCTATACCGTCTACATGTACCCCTTCGAGATAGCGGCGGTGATCCTGCTGGTGGCGATCATTGCAGCGATTGGATTGACCATGCGGCGGCGCACCGATACCAAGTTTATCGATCCGTCTACCCAGGTTGTGATTAAGAAGGGGGACGATCGCATCCGAATGGTCTCCATGGACGCGGAAAAAGGCTAACGACATGATTGCACTTTCAGACTATCTGATCCTTGGCGCCATCCTCTTCGCTATCAGTGTGGCGGGGATCTTCATCAACCGCAAAAACGTCATCGTGCTGTTGATGTGTGTGGAGCTGATGTTGTTGGCGGTGAATATCAACTTTGTCGCATTTTCCCATTTTCTCCAGGATACGGCAGGGCAGGTGTTCGTATTCTTCATCCTCACGGTGGCGGCCGCTGAAGCAGCGATCGGCTTGGCCATACTGGTGGTGCTGTTCCGCAGCAAACGCAGTATCAACGTCGAGGATATGGATGCCCTGAAGGGTTGATTGATAAGAAGTCCGCAAATGAATGCTGATGAACGCAAAGATGGTTTGTGGTTATTGGCGAAGTTATACGGACTGGATATACAGAATTGAAACATAGGTTAATGAAAGTCGGTAAATGAAAACGCTTACGCATAAACACACTTGCGATCATCAGCGTTCATTCACGGACCAAATTTAAGAAGAAACGGTTTATGGAAAATATCTATCTGACAATCGTATTGGCGCCTCTGGTCGGCGCGATATTGGCCGGTTTCTTTGGCAGTACGTTGGGGCGCAAGGGGTCGCACTGGGTCACCAGTACCGGGGTCGGCATCTCCGCCTTGCTCTCGCTCTATGTACTGAAAGGCTTTATGTACGATGGCCTGGAGACTTTCAACGGTACGGTCTACACCTGGATGGTGAGCGGTGGACTGAGCATGGAGGTGGGCTTTCTGGTCGACCATCTGACGGCGGTGATGATCACTGTGGTCACCTTCGTCTCTTTCTGTGTACATATCTACACCATCGGCTACATGGCGGATGATGAGCACAACTGGCCAAAGACCAGTCTGGCCGGTAAAAACAGTTATCAGCGCTTCTTCAGCTACATCTCTCTGTTTACCTTCTCCATGTTGATGTTGGTTATGGCCAACAACTTCATGCAGCTGTTTTTCGGCTGGGAGGCCGTTGGTCTGGTCTCCTATCTGCTGATCGGTTTCTGGTCGGTCAGACCCACGGCGATCTTCGCCAATCTGAAGGCCTTTCTGGTCAACCGGGTGGGTGATTTCGGTTTCATTCTCGGCATTGCCGCGATTGTCATGTACACTAACAGTCTCGATTATGCCGAAGTGTTTGCGTTGGCGCCGGGACTGGTCGATACCCAGGTCCAGATCTGGGGTGACAGCAGCTGGTCACTGATGACCGTGATCGGCATTCTGCTGTTTATCGGTGCGATGGGTAAATCGGCTCAGGTACCGCTGCATGTCTGGCTGCCCGACTCCATGGAAGGCCCGACCCCGATCTCAGCACTGATCCATGCGGCCACCATGGTCACCGCCGGTATCTTTATGGTGGCGCGTATGTCACCGCTGTATGAGCTCTCCGAGACAGCCCTCAGTTTCATCCTGGTGATCGGCGCCACCACCGCCTTCTTCACCGGTCTGATCGGTATTGTGCAGAACGATATCAAACGGGTGGTGGCCTACTCGACCCTGTCGCAGCTGGGTTACATGATGGTGGCTTTGGGCGCCTCCGCCTATGCCGCCGGCATCTTCCACCTGATGACCCACGCCTTCTTCAAGGCGCTGCTGTTCCTTGCTGCCGGTTCAGTCATCATTGGCATGCACCATGATCAGGATATCCGCAACATGGGTGGGGTGCGCAAATACATGCCGATCACCTACTGGACCTCATTGCTCGGTTCCCTGGCCCTGATCGGTTTTCCCGGCTTCTCCGGTTTCTTCTCCAAGGATGCGATTATCGAGGCCGTGCATCACTCAACCATAGCCGGTTCCGGCTATGCCTATTGGCTGGTGCTGGCCGGTGTGTTTGTCACCGCCCTCTACAGCTTCCGTATGTTCTTCCTGGTGTTCCACGGTGAAGGCCCCCGTGACGAACATGCCAAGGCGCATCTCCATGAATCACCCAAGGTGGTGACCATACCGCTGATTCTGCTCGCCATCCCCTCGGTGTTCCTTGGTTACCTGACCATTGACGCGATGCTGTTCGGCGACTGGTTCAAAGATGCACTCTATGTGCTGCCCGAGCACGATACGCTGGCGGCGGTACAGACGATGGTTCACAGTGGCAATGGCATGCTGGCGCATACCTATGCAAGCTACGCCTTCTATCTGGCGATGGCCGGACTGGCTCTGGCTTTCTATCTCTATATGATGAATCCCGCCCTGGCGGAGAAGATTAAAAATACCCTGGCGCCGCTACACACGATGCTGGATAAGAAATATTGGTTTGATGAGGTCTACCAAGCCGTGTTTGCCGCAGGCAGCCGGGGTATTGGCAAGTTCCTCTGGCTGGTCGGTGACCGGGGCCTGATTGACGGATTGGCGGTGAATGGCTCTGCCCATACCGTGGGTTGGCTGGCTTCGATCGTACGCCACGTCCAGACCGGTTACCTCTATCACTACGCCATTGCCATGATTCTGGGTCTGCTGCTGTTGCTGACCTGGTTTGTATATCTTTAAAGGACGTTGAGCATGATTGCCGATTGGCCCATCCTAAGTCTTACGGTCTGGCTGCCCATCGTGGGTGGCTTCATGGTGCTTGCCAGTGGCGACCGGGAAGCGAACGCCACCAAGTGGACCGCCCTGACCATCGCCATTCTGACCTTCATTGTCAGCCTGCCTCTCTGGTTCGCGTTCGACAGCGCCACGGCAGATATGCAGTTTGTCGAGCGGGTGCCCTGGGTTCCCGGTTTCGATATCGAGTACTACATGGGTGTGGATGGCATCTCCATGCCGCTGATCATTCTCACCACCTTCATCACCCCGCTGGTTGTGATCGCCGGTTGGGAAGTGATCCAGTATCGTCCCTCCCAATACATGGCTGCCTTCCTGATCATGGAAGGTGTGATGGTCGGTGTCTTCTCCGCGCTGGACGCGATGCTGTTCTATGTCTTCTGGGAAGCGATGCTGATTCCCATGTTCCTGATCATCGGGGTCTGGGGTGGACCGAACCGGGTCTACGCCACCATCAAGTTCTTCCTCTATACCTTTTTCGGTTCGGTGTTCATGCTGGTCGCCCTGATCTACATGTATTTCCAGTCCGGCAGCTTCGATATCCTCGGTTTCCATACCCTCAAGCTTGGGCTGACCGAACAGATCCTGATCTTCATCGCCTTCCTGCTCGCGTTTGCGGTGAAAGTGCCGATGTGGCCGGTTCATACCTGGTTGCCTGACGCACACGTGGAAGCGCCCACCGGTGGGTCGGTGATCCTGGCGGCGATCATGCTGAAGATCGGTGGCTACGGTTTTCTCCGTTTCAGCCTGCCGATCACGCCGGACGCCAGCCATACCCTGGATTGGCTGATCATTGGCATGTCATTGATCGCTGTGGTCTACATCGGTTTTGTGGCGCTGATCCAGCAGGACATGAAAAAACTCATCGCCTACTCGTCGATCGCCCATATGGGTTTTGTCACCCTCGGCTTCTTTATCGTCTTTATCATCAGTCAGAACAGTGATAACAGTGCTGGTGCAGTACTCGGTATCGAGGGAGGCATGGTTCAGATGGTATCCCATGGCTTCATCTCTGCCGCCATGTTCCTCTGCGTCGGTGTGCTCTACGATCGTTTGCACAGTCGGGAGATCAAAGATTACGGCGGGGTGGTGAACACCATGCCGGTATTCGCCGCCTTCATGGTCTTCTTTGCGATGGCCAATGCGGGGCTGCCCGGCACCTCCGGTTTTGTCGGTGAGTTCATGGTCATCCTGGCCAGTTTCCAGGCCGACTTCTGGTACGCATTCCTGGCGGCAACCACCTTGATTATCGGCGCCGCCTATACCCTATGGATGGTCAAGCGGGTAGTCTTCGGTGATGTCACTTCCGATGGTGTGGCTTCGCTTGAGGATATGAACCGACGTGAATTCATTGTCCTGGGCACCCTGGCAGCAGCGGTATTGTTGCTGGGTTTGTGGCCCGCACCCCTGGTTGAAGTGATGGACGCCTCTGTCAACAACCTGCTGCAGCATATAGCTGTGTCCAAGTTATAACCTGACGGAGCCTGACTCGGTAGCGAAATCATGCAATTCGATGCAACACAACTGATCCCGGTCTTACCGGAAATTTCCTTGCTGACCCTGGCCTGTTTGGTCCTGTTGGTTGATCTTTTCATCCGTGAAGAGCAACGCATCGCCAGCTATGTCATCACCCAGGTGGGTCTGCTGGTCACCGTGGCGGTCACCCTGGCCGTGGCCAGTTCCGAGACCCAGATTCTGTTCGATGGCAGCTACATCCGGGATCCCATGAGCGATCTGCTGAAGGTTGGAGTGCTGCTGGTTACGTTTATCTCCTTTCTCTATGCCAAGGACTATCTGATCCAACGGGATCTGTTCAAGGGAGAGTTCTACACCCTCGGCCTGTTTGCGGTTCTGGGTATGACAGTGATGATCTCCGCCAACAGTTTTCTCACCATCTATCTTGGCTTGGAGCTGCTGGCTCTCTGTCTGTATGCCCTGGTCGCCTTCAATCGTGATTCTCCCGAGGGTGCTGAGGCGGGCATGAAGTACTTTGTGCTGGGTGCACTGGCCTCGGGTATGCTGCTCTACGGCATATCCATGATCTACGGCACCACCGGCACGCTGCAGTTCGATGAGCTGGCAAAAGTTGTGAGCAAGGGGGACATGAACGAGATCGTGATGATCTTCGGTATCGTCTTTCTGGTAATCGGCTTGGCCTTCAAGCTGGGTGCAGTACCTTTTCATATGTGGGTGCCCGATGTCTACCACGGTGCACCGACCGCAGTGGTCGCGTTTCTTGCCAGTGCCCCGAAAATCGCCGCCTTCGCTCTGGCCATGCGCTTACTGGTGGATGGCCTGGCTGAGCTGAATGGTGGCTGGCAGGGTTGGCAGGGGATGCTGATCATCCTGGCGGTGCTCTCCATGGGTGTGGGTAATCTGATTGCCATCGCGCAGACCAACATCAAACGTATGCTGGCCTACTCAACCATATCCCACGTGGGTTTCATCATGCTGGGCATCCTTGCAGGGACCAAAGAGGGCTATACCGCAGCCATGTTCTACACCCTGGTCTACGCACTGATGTCGGCCGGTGCCTTCGGTATCATCATTGCCCTCAGCCGCAAAGGCTTCGAGGCTGAGAATCTGGATGATATGAAGGGCCTGAATCAGCGTAATCCCTGGTTTGCCGGAATGATGCTGCTGCTGATGTTCTCCATGGCCGGCGTACCCCCTACCGTGGGCTTTTTCGCCAAACTGTTCGTTCTCGATGCGGTTGTTTCGGTAGACCTGACCTGGCTGGCCCTGGTCGGTGTGGCCTTCTCGATCATCGGCGCCTTCTACTACATCCGTGTGGTCAAGCTGATCTATTTCGATCAGCCAGAGGATGAAACACCGCTCTCAATCGGGGTGGACACTCAGGTGATGCTCTCCATCAATGGTCTCTCCATGCTGGTGCTGGGACTTTTCCCCGCAGGCCTGCTGTCTCTCTGTGCTGCAGCGATAGGCAGCTGACCCCAGCTTCTGGCCAGTTGATTCGAGGTGATTCATCCTGGGTCACCTCGCAAATCCCTCAAGGGTAGATCTGTTTAGGCTTTTTTTTCCAGTTTTTTCTGTCTGAAAAAGCGTTGAAATTTCTGCCTTTCCGGGCTGTCTAATCTAATGTTTCAAATCTTTTAAAATTTTTTTATAAAGGGCTTGTCATCCAGGTCCATCACAGGTAGTATTCCCCACCTTGATGCGGGGTGGAGCAGTCTGGTAGCTCGTCGGGCTCATAACCCGAAGGTCGTTGGTTCAAATCCAGCCCCCGCTACCAACAATTGAAAAGGCCTGAAATACGCTAGCTATAGTGGTGTTTCGGGCCTTTTTCTTTTCAGTCGAAATCACACCCATCAGCTGTTTTTCGTCGGCTCTTCCAGGTGCCGGTTTTCCCAGTATTCAGTGGAGCCAAACAGCTCTGGTGATATGAGAAAGCCAATCACACAGTTTTTCTGAGACATTGAAGTGGTGGAACCCGGTCTTCTTTATGAAACACCTGGGTGCCAGAAATTGACACGCATTGATCCGATCGATTTCGCGATAGCGTTAGTTTGAAAGTGCGACGCACGATCGTCAGATTATCGGGGAACGCCCCTTTTCATTTGGGTGGGTAAACGGGAAAAGTCACCTTTGGAAAATGATGATTGGAAAAAAGTGATTCACTTTGTTTTCTTGATTAACCGGCACACAGGTCCCCTGAATATCTTATGTTTCAGTCGCTGACAAGATATTAGGGGAAACAGTTTGTTTTTTATCCAGGCAGATGGCAAAGTACAACACTCCTCTTGCTCATCAGACGCTTTTCATCAGTGAACCGTCCCGCCCACGGGGATTGATAACGGACTGTTTATTGCATTATCCGAGACGATCGAAAAGCTTCCACTGAGATTGCCAGGACCACTCACATTACAATTGAATCGAAGTGATACGGTGGATGGAGCTATGCCGCTTGCAGGCGCTACATCCAGCCATGGGATAGTATGCTCAATCCTCCAGGTCAAAGTGCCATCGCCACTGTTGCCGATATTGAGTTGACCAATCTCCTGGGGACAGGGTGACTCACCGATGTAGTGATCAAATATGAAGGCAGTCTGTTCGACTACGTCAATTTCAGGGTTAGTTGTCGGTGGTGGTGGTTCTGTAACTTCCTCTTCCGGCGGGGGATCCTCTATTACCGTGTCTTCACAGACTACTTCAATATTGACACGTCGATGAATACCGCCAGCCTGTACTGAAATGGCATCGGCCGAGCCTGCTTCTGATGGTGCTGTGTAGGTTATTGATCGTTGAAAGATAAAATTGTCTACGCCATCTTTGTAGTGTTTTACGACCAACGGGTTGGCACGTTCGTTTGCGGGTATTTCCCGCTCATTCTCAACGCCGTCCCCATTGAGTTTTGCTGAGCCGCCGATATTCCGTTCAAAGTGGATGACCGATTCGTTTCTGCAGGTGTTGTTGTACATATAGAGTGTTTTCTCTTGCCCGCAGGCAACAACGATATTTTCAACATATAACGAACCTGTTTGTGGACGGGTATTCTCTTGGTATCGTGCGGAACGTTGAATGATGCTTGGTGCAGTTTCAGACAGATAAAGGCCTCGTTGTTCGGTGTCATAGTCAATCCATTGACAGTTCCTTTTCTTATGATTGTCATGACATCCGATTGGTTCATACAACTCATCGATACTATCCGAGAATATGCGTAAGATTTCGACAGCTCGATAGGCGAAATCTCCCCGCTCATTAGTACAGCAGTTGTGCAGTACCGATTCATGGCAGGTAGAGCCAAGGTAGACTTGGACTTCGGTCACTGAATCGGTTTGTGGTTCAGCGTCAGGACCGGCGAGTGGGCCATCATAGTCCAAGCAACAGGGATACGTATTGTAATCCTCCTTGCAATTTCCTGAGACACCCTCATCGCCTTGTTCTTCGAACGGCCGTATCGGAGGTAAATGGATATGCCCATGATTGATATGATGTACTGCACCGCCTTTCTCAGCGATGGCTGGGTTATGACAAACGTCACCATCCATACCGCATGGTCTCGGGAAAGTACCCTTGATGTCGATTACTGCCGGGTTTGAGGCATCGGTGCTCAACTTGTGCAGTGGAAAGGTAAATAACGGCTTTTCATCTGTTACTTCTCTAACGACAACCGCCAGGCCGGAGCCTGGGTCTGTTACTGGATCTAAGGTAAAGAAGCCGTCAGGATCGATCATAACCTTCTGGTTCTGTGTCACAATCCAATTGCCCTTTTGAGGTATGGGGCCAAATACAATCGTATTGGGATCATCTTCAGATACTTCCAAAAGCGTTGAATCCAGAAGAGCAGGGTCATCCATGATCGCCTGAACTTCTTCCTCTGTGGCCAGTTTTTTGACCAGGCTCAGAGTCAATTGGCCATATAACGGCATATCCAGCGGAATGGAACAAGCGTCACCCAGGCCATCCTGATCTGTATCTTCCTGGTCTGGATTTGATTCATAGGGGCAGTTATCGCTTTCATTATCGATGCTGTCGTTATCAATGTCTTGGTTGGAGAGTAATACAGATAGATTGAAATCTGCATCCATTCCATCTGCGACACCATCCCCATCCCGGTCTTGATAGAGCAACGGGTTTCGTTGCAGAAGCGCTATATCCTGGTCAGGCAACAGAAGGACGTTGCCGATATCTTCATTTGCACCCAGTGGAAGTTGGAATCGATCGATGAACTCCTCCAGAGTTCCACCCTGACTAATACGAGGATTCTCGTAGATCACTACGCCAACATCGCTTTCTGAAGCATCAACAAATTTGAGAGAGACTGGTGTCTCTGCTGGAATATCAACGGTAAAATCGCATCCCTGTGCGATCTCGACTTGCGAAACCGTATCACCATCCTGCAAAACCAAAATCTTAACAGCCGTACTGGGACAGATAGTGGAAGATTCATCTGAATCAGCGTTGGTAATCAATTGGCCCGATATTGTTGTGCTGGGTTCACTTTCATCCGAATCGGAATGATTGCACCCAGCCAGGATTGCAAAGATAATTAGAAGTATTGGGAAGTAGAGTAGTTTTATATTAGACATTGTATGATGTGTTGGATTTATAAAGTAGAGCTCAAAGGTGGATCCAAAACAGCCATAACCCCCCTCAATGCGGTTGTTTTCAAAACCATAATTTATACTTTAGATTAGGATGGCGGGTAACGGAAGTTAAATAATTACGTAGTTATAATGATGTTATCGACTATAACTCGATTGATAAAAGAATCTCCTGGGATACGAATTAACCCGGACATCCACCATTTTATTTGATTATTCAGATTGAGGTTCTTTGATCTTTGATATTGAGTGAAGCACAAAATATCACCTGATATCGGTAAAGGTTATCCAATAGGCCAGATAGGAATCAATGGTGTTACTTCAGTTGTTCTTCATCGCACTTGATTAGTCAGTGGCGCCAAATACAACCCGGAAGACATGTAAAAGGGTAGGTCACTTTATGCCTTTCCAGGGTTGTGTGAGCAATAAGATTAACTATCGGGATATGCAAATAGCATAGGGCCTATTGGATTAGTGTTAACAGGCCCTAGTTGAAATGATCAGAGTCCTCTGCTTCATTTTTTGCCGGTAGTACGAAAAGATTTTAGACTTGATTATGTTGGATGAACTGAACCGGCTGCCCAGCCATTTTGATTTCAAACTGGTTTTGCAATCTTTTCGAGCTCAGTTTGACTGCAAAGAAGGTACTCTCCTGATCCCGGTTGGCCAGTTCCTTGGTGATTGCTTCTGTAGCTGACAGATCAAGGTAAGTGACAACACTGAGGTCTAGAACGACACTCTCATGACGGTGCTCTTTGAGTATCTGACTGAGTTGGTCGATCGATGCATAGAACAAGTGGCCCTCTACGCGAATTCTGACCGAGACACTCTCCCGTTCGGCTATAAGTTCAAGGCTCGAGGCGGAGATCACAAACAGCAAAACAGATAACACCAATGCGACGACCAATCCGGTCTGTAATCCAAGGAAAAGAATACAGAACAGCGTTGTTGCGAATACAGCCAATTCTCCTCGCCAGTTGAACAAGCGTTTGATCTCATCTGTCTTGATCATACCAATACCTACCAACATCAACGTGCCGGATATGGCAGGCATTGGCAGGTAGGTCAGCACAGGGCCAAGCAGCAAGATCAGAACCAGTACGATGCCAGCTGAGACTATGCCGGTTAGAGGTGTCTCAGCATGCAGCGATTGATTGACTTGGGTACGATTGAAACTTCCGGATCCTGCAAAACTTGAAAAAAACGGGGCAAGTAGATTCGCTATGCCTTGAGCAAACACCTCTTTATCCGGTTGTATTGGTTGGTCCGTATCATTACGCAGTTGTTTGACGATTACCATCGATTGAGCTAAACCAATCAGTGCGATGATCAATGCGTCGGGTAACATGGCCAGACCGGTAATCAGGTAGTCTGTCCCCATAGGGGGATGTGAAACAGGTAATGGGTTGATCGGCAAATGTCCCAGTAATTCAAGTTCCATCTCCACCTGGGAATAGTATGCCATCAGCACCAAGCCACAGAGATAACCGGCCGTGATGGCGATTAGAATGACATACCGGGTCTTATAGTGGCGCGCTATCATACCGGCAGTTACGGTGGTCGCACCGATGGTAAAGCTGAAAGGATTGATTAAACTTTCTGCATCATCAAATAGAAAGTAGAGTTTATGGTAGAAAAAATGGGTATCCGAGGATGACAGACCAAAGATACCATCAAGTGATGATAGTATTAGAATGAATCCCACCCCGGTAGTGATGCCGGTAATTGCTGCAGGACTCAGATACATGAAAAACCGCCCACCCCGCAACAACCAGATGGTAAGTTGTATCAAGCCAACCATGAAGCTGAGTAGTAAAACATACTCAATGTAGAGTGGGCTTCCCCGTCCGGCAAAGGGAGCGACCGCGACACCGATCAGAATCGCAACGGCTGTATTGGGTCCACCCAGCATGGAACTGGTACCAAAGAGACTCGCAAAGAGTGTTACAAAAATTGCTGTGTATATACCGTACTCAGGAGGAAGTCCGGCGAGATAGGCAAAGGTGATCCCTTGAGGTATTACCAGAATGGCGCCGATCAGGGCTGCAAACAATTCACTTCTGATACTTAAGCCAGGAGAGTGACTGGGACGCCATGGTGTTATATCCGTTAGCAGGTTTAATGCCATGGCAATATGACTTTTAGCCTCCTGGCCAACCTCAAACGTCTATACCCTCCATGGTAAATATTCATCGATCGAAAAACCAAGAAACTGTCTCGAACAGTTTTAAGAGTTTGTATTCTCTGGGGTCGCCAGGACGAATCTGCATATTGATATATGCCGCTACATCCAGGGCCTGTTGATGGCTGAGCGTACGTTCCTGCCCCAGAGGCATATTGGCCCAGATGAACCCGGCTGCTCGATGCACTCTCGCCATACCGGCCCCCTCATTATAGGCATCCATACCCCAAAGCGGTGGTATGCCTGGTATCCCCTGGCCGTCAGCACCATGGCAGGCGGCGCACATCTGGTCATAGATTGCTTTGCCTGATGCCGGATTCGGATCATAACCGGTATCCGGTAGTGTGGGGACGCCTCGGCCGGCAGGGGCTTTACCGATAATCTCTCCATGTGAAAGATATGAGATATAGGCGGCTACCGCCATCACCTCAGGAGCGTCTTCAGGGGGCATGATGCCATTCAGACTGTAGACGAAACACTCACGGATGCGTAAGCCGATACCATTGCGTCGACCGTTCTTGCTTCGCCACTTGGGATACATTCCGGCAACATTCAACGGGAGGGCATTTTGCTTACGGCCGGCGTCCAGATGACAATTTGTACAGCGCAGGTTATTGCCAGTATAACGAGCGCCATATTTTTCAGTTTCTGTGACGATTCGATAGCCATACACTACATTGCTGTAGTAGTCATCAAGATAACTGCGCTGCAGCAGGCTCTCGATTGGAAGCTGCTCGGATTGAACCGGGCTGGCTGAACATAGTACCAACAGGAGGAGTGGTATCCTGAATATATGGTTTTTGGGGTGTTTCAATAATCGAGGGTAATTATCGAAATGGAATCGTATCAACCAGTCAACCATCTGAAAAATCAATCTCCATTGAATCAGAATTCAGCGAAATCCGTGGTAAAGTCAGTTTTACCGGGTGCTAAAAGTCATAACTTGATTGAACATAGTCTGCAGCGTCAGACCAGTACAGACTGACTTGGTCGAATTTATCAACACGCGGCAAGATGATTTTTGCATTTAGTGAGTGAATCTGAGTTGCAATATCATTGATTTCTTCAAATTCAGCCTTCAGAAGTGTGAAATGGGGACGTACACCATCAGCATTCAGATAGGCAAGGACCTTATAGGCAGTTTCATTGCAGGCAAAATTGGCGAGCAGAGTGTCGATGCCTAAAGATGACAGTTCACCGAGAAGATAACGGGCCTTTTTTAGATCCTTTGCGAGTGCCGGTAGGTTGAATTCCATGATCAGACCGGTACCAACCAACTGAAGTCGACGTAATTCTGATTTGATGAAGTCGATAAATGTATCACTATGGATTGCATGAGCGGAGATTGGCAGTAATATCTTCTTTGCTGATCCACTCAATGCGGCTTTACCCAAGAAGTTCAATCCATATTGGCAGATATACTGGTCAAGTTTATCACTGAGTTGATAGTGCTCTGCAGTTAGAAATATGCTGTCAGAGATCAGAATAATATCAGTTGCCGGTGCTGGTCTGGAGCTCAGCTCGATGATCTGATTACCGCTCTGGTTTGTAGCACTGAAGGTCTGCTCCTTAAACTCAATAAGATTGGTTACAAGAGCATTACTGAACTGTTGCTGCTGGAACTGATCCGGGGATTTTTCATCCGTATCTAAAACTTCAGTTTGATCCTGATGAGTAAGATAGCCACTGGCTTGCTGGCGAAACGCGTTGAGCGAGGCAGTTTCAGCCTGGAGCAGATAGGCATCGGTATCTTCCTGAGTATTGTCTACATAGGCCAAACCGATGCCAAAGTTACCGGATTGTGATTCTGTTGATGATTTTTTCAGGACTTCCTTGATAAGGTCATAAATTGTAGCACTGAATTGTTCGATCGCTGCTGCGCTTTCACGTAATATCAACACTCCTATGCTGGTTACCGATGTGCGGGCAATTTTGTCATTGGCATCGAGTGTAGTTTTCAAGACTTTTACAGTTTCAAGCAAGACTGCGGTGTAATTTTCACTATCAATATGTTGGTCTGGATCTGCAAACGTGATAGAAATCATACCCTGAGCAGTATTGTTTGTCGGATACTGCTGTATACGACAATCGAGACTGCGCAATAATATCTTTCTGGTCTCTAAACCTGTTGTGTGGTCGATGTAACCTTTATCACCTGCAGTAAAAACCACCTCTGCTCTGCTGATCCGGGTTTTCACTGTTGCTAACAAATGCTGTGGTCTAACAGGTTTGGTCAAGAAATCATCGGCGCCGGAGTGGAGGGCTAGGAGCTTTTTCTCCATATCATCCTCACCGGATAGAAAGACGATCGGTATAGGCAGTAATTCAACTTTTTCACGTATTACCTGGGTGAGCTCAATACCATTTGCACCAGGCATGTAGAGATCCATCAGGATCAGGTCGGGTTGAAACTGCTGTACAGCTTCGAGCACACTTAGTGGATTGGTGATCGAAAGGGTTTTTAGCCCGCCTTTTTTAAGAAGAGCCGTGGCAAAATTAGCTTGTGACTCGTCATCCTCAACCACCAGAACCCGTTTGCTGGGTACATGTTGAGGTGAGACGATTTTGCTGATGCTTAGTATTAAGTCATTGATGTTTATAGGCTTGGTAAAGCACTGAGTGACGCCTGTCCGCAGTACCTGGAGGCGTATCTCGATATCACAATCCGGTGTCAAAAAAATCAGTTCTGGACGGTTTTTCTTCTGTACAGACAACTGGTCGAGTACTTGATTAACCTGATCAACACTCTGCAGGTATTGTGTGTCTATGAGGATAACCTTGGTCGTTTCGAAACTGTTTGCTTCAAACAGTTCTTCAATGGTCTCGATACTCAGAACCTGCCATCCATTATTTTGAATGGCCTCAATGATCTGGTTGTCACTGGGTTTTGAATTGTGTAGATAGATCAGGTCGTTAATCTGACGTTCAGAAGGGGCAGACGCTCTTTGATTATGAATGCTCTGAATCTTCAGCTGTAACTCTTCGAGCAGGTGATTGAGCCTGTCAATATCTACAGGATCAGGCTGTTGGGCATTTTGGAAAACATTGGTGATGTTATTGTCTATCGACTGGGCAATGTCCGTGACACTGATCAATCCTGCCTGCCGACTTTTTCTCGTGAGCTCACTCAAATGTCTCAGAGCGGTCATCACAGAAGAGGCATTCCAGATACCTGAAGGTAGAATTGGCCATGCTGATTTCAGTTGCTGCAGATTTTCAGCTAAAAGGTGCAATAGCTGATTGTTTTCGTTCTCTCCGCTCATCGCCATGAACCATACCCGAGTCTGCTACTCACGCTTCTGTTGGAAGCAAATGATATCTACATAAAAAAGTGGGTTATTTATACTCCATATAATTAATAAATAACAGTAGTCGCATCAAGTTATTGCTTAGAAATGAGATGGTTACTTGATTTTTATGTGCGAATCATTTGTGAGGGGCTTAATACCTGGGGTTTGCTTTAATTAGACTAACTCTAAATAACCATTTTGAGGGGAAATTCGATAAGATATTAAACCTTCTCAGGCAATTAGCATCTGGTTAAATACTTATTTATTTTGACTGAAATTGCTCTGATTTTTGGGCTGATTGCCTATGTTGTTTGTGATCAACAGATAGGAAGCGGCTCTGTATGTGATGCTGGATGCCTGACTCTGGTAAGAAATTGTTCAGAACCAGAAAATAGCGCCCTCTCCGGTGGAGAGGGCAATTGAGAATTGTTAGAGGTTAAACGATCTGTGATCCAATAGTGTCTCGAATCAATTCGAGGCTACTCTTTGTTCATGGAGTCGATGACTTCACTCCCTTTTTCTTTACCGGCTTCGTAGAGTTCACCTGTTTCGCTCTTTGCAGCATCATAAGCTTCACCACTCTCTTTGCTGGCAGTTGACATCATTTCACTCGTCTCTTTTTTGACCGTACTACCAACCTCAGAAGCCGTCTGTTTGGTGTTTTCGTAGAGCTCCTTCGACTTGTCGCTGACTGTGTCTGCTGCATCACTGCCCATCTGTTTCGCATCTTCATAGACTTTCTTACTACTGTCGACGACCGTATTTGTCGCATCTTTACTCATCTGCTTGGTTTTTTCCCAAGTATCCTTGCTTGTTTCTACGATCTTCTCCGTAACCGATTTATTAGAATCTCCCTGAGCGGAAGCTGTGCTCTTGTCAGCGTCAGAAGACTGACTGCAGGCACCGATACCTAGAAAGCAAATTGATAAAATAATAGTTTTGTATCTTCCCATGTCTGTATCCTCCAAATGATATGGAATGGTTGGTCTCTAATATTAATCGACATAGGCTTTATACACTGAAAACCGATGCAGTTAACCTAAATGGTTGTAAAATTAACAAAATTTATTAATTTCCAGATATCTACTCATGATCCGTCAGAATAGTTTCCAGTTCAGTATAGACTCACGATAGTGCTGCGGGCCTGGTTTTATCATTATTTTTAAAGGTATCCATCAGTAGGCTTCTGTATGCGTATGTACGATAGTGGAAATACTGATACAAACTGGGTGAGTTGTAGCTTTATGATATTTTGATCTGACACCAATTGAGATAAATATCCTGAAGAGCATCAGGAATATGTCTCTCTATGAAATAGTTTATGATCAACTGATCTGAAGCAGAAAACTGGACTAGTCATTGTCCACGAAAGAGCAAATTTGAGTCATCTGGTGTTTGTCGAGAGATATGATATTGGTGGAAGTGGGTTGCTAAAGGGTTAGCGGCAATTCAAGCCAAGAAAAAAACAATGTAATATTTGTGGTCTGAGTTCCAATAAGAAACAAATATTTCATAAAATCATTAACTTGCTTGAGATGAGAAAAATAGAAACAAATAGGGCATTTATTTGTTAACCATCTGGCAGTATACTTGATGAGAAGGAAGCGATTACTAGGGTATTAGTAATATTTTGAAGGATCAAGTATCTAGGACTAATTGATTATTGTTTATTTGGCAGGAAGCTCGTCAGAAATATTCCGAACTCTCTCCAATATATAAATCAATGGATTGAATTAATTAATTGCCTGTTTTTCTTTCGTACATTGAAATCACCTCATCAGTCATCTCAGCTAACATTTCACGAACCCACGCATCAAGGGCTTAAATTACCTAAAGAAGTGGAACCTCGGCTATGGGCAAACCATTTAGCCTATCGATCGGCGCGAGAGCCTGAAAATCTACTCAACCATGTGAGAAGAGTCTATCTGCATCTGCAATTAAAGCAGGCCGAAGCGCTTTATGGTGCCATGCTGGACCTGTTCCTGGTATTGGGTGATAAAGGAGAATCACTACGTAATGGGCTGTTAAATAAAGCAAAAACAGTCTTAGAAAGCGATGCTTTCGAGTTGTTTGCCAAAAACTTAAAACAGGGTTTGCAAAAAAACCAACCTTACCCGATCAGCCAGCACTCGGTTTTGGCCAACTTTTTTGATGGTGGTTTGACTCTGGTTGATCTAGATGCGGAATCAAATGAACATGCTGGTGGTCGTATTGATCCACTTGAGGTGGCACAAGAAGAGTTGACATTTGGTGATATCGAAGTCGCTCAAGAGATACTCGAAAAAGCACTATTATCATCACCAGAACGTATGAGTCTGCATATCGGATTACTTGAAATCTATAAACATACCCGTTCTCTTAGTAGTCTGTTGGAGATGCAGGATCGTCTAGGTGATCATATAAAGGTTGCTCAATCTGCATGGATGGAGACTCGTTACTATCTAGAATCTCAAGGATGATAAATGCTGTTTGTAAATCATGAACCAATGGGCATAGCCCTGGTGGGTATGAGCGGTAAAGACCAGCCTATGATGGAGATGTTTCTCAAGAGGCAGTGGTCAAGTCAGTATGTTGTGGTTCCTGACCATCTTGCAAAGCTCTGTATCTTGGATCTTGATGGTTTCGAGGGAAAGGATTTGCTGCAAAAGCAGCAGAGTCAATATACGGATCGACCACTGATTGTTCTATCGGTGCGTAATACTTCAATCGATGGTGCACGTGTATTGCGCAAACCGTTGAAAATTGAGTTATTGAAACAAACGATCGATATATGTCGTAGTGAGATATTACAAAATCAAATTAAAATAGAAACACCTAAGTCTGAAAAAGAGCGTATTGTCCGCGTATTACCGAGGTCTAGACCGGTTCAACAGAAAACAGGTAATGCTGAACACAATTTAATAGTATCCGACAAAAATATAAGACGACTGTCTTTGCCCTCTGCGGCTTCACAGGCACGTATTATCCAAAGCACTTGTGGAAAGAGTAAACACAAGGACAGTAATCAGTTGGCGACTACGGATAGAGTGGATTATTACAATCATGAGAGTAATTTTCAGGAAATACTGAAAAATGCAATGGAGTTATCCAGGTCACACAAAAAGCCAGTGCATCTGGTCTTTCAGGACAACAAGAGTATTACATTACTGCCGAAATCGAATCAATGCCTGAATGCAATAAATGATTCAAAGTTAAAACCCCGTTGTTTACTAAAACTGAATTCAGATCAAGTAAAAATAGTGATTTCAGACTATAGTGAATCTCAGCTGAGGATGAGTTGTGACACGAATCCACAACCGCTTGATGCGTTGCTTTGGAAGGTCTCTCTCTGGAGTTCCCGTGGTAGGTTGCCTCTAGGGATATCTGAAGAGTTGAATATCGGTATTCGGCAATGGCCAAATTTGACGCGGATGTTAGCGATACCGGAATTTATCAGGATAGCGGCCTTGTGGAGTAAAAATCCTATCTCGTTAACAAAAACAATTGAACTTTTGCGTATTGAAACCGGATATGTGTATGCATTTTTCAGTGCTTGTCACGCGGTAGGATTGATTCAGTATCACAGTTCCTATCAGCAGCCTAGTAAGCAGACTGAAAGTGCTCCAAATGAAGTCGCCAATACTGGGCTTCTAAGGCGTATATTAAGACGCTTACAATCGATTTAATTTTTCCATGTGGTATTGGAGAACGGATGGCAGAGCATAAAATAATATTCACTGGACCTGTTGGTGCTGGTAAAACGACTGCGATCAGTGTTTTGTCGGATATAGCGCCGATCACAACAGATGAAGTGGCATCTGATATGACAAAAAATCTGAAGCAACAGACTACAGTTGCGATGGATTATGGATTGATGCGCATCAATGGTTCAGAGCGTGTCCATTTGTACGGTACGCCTGGTCAGGAACGATTTAACTTCATGTGGGATGTTTTGACACAAGGAGGTCTGGGGTTAGTTTTATTGATCGACAATTCAAGAAAAGAGCCCTTTCAGGACCTCTATTTTTTTCTTGATGCTTTCAAGAGCTTCATTCATCGGACAGCTATTTCTATCGGGATCACCCGGATGGATGAGAAATCACAGCCTCAAATTGATGATTATCATCGTGAAATAACCTCAATGGGCTGGCCGGTGCTTCCCATAATGGAAGTCGATGCAAGGGAGAAAGAAGATATGTCCATGTTGGTTCAGTCTCTGCTTTATACAATAGACCCAACAGTAACAGAATAGTATGAATTTCAATCTCAAAGCTGGAATATATCTAGAACCAACACCGGCAGGAGCCTACTACGCGGTCAGTTCAATACATGATGAGCCTGCCAGACGTGTTCTGATCGGTGTAATGAGTGAGAAGAAATTACCTTCATCTGATATTTCACGAATCTCTCATTGGAGTGGAGAGTCAGAATCGGACGCCATGAGTTTGATCAAACGTTTGCAGGATATGTCTTTGCTTTCAGGTAATAAAACCCAGCTGACTGTTCCAAATGGCTCGCTGGAAGAGGTTTTGCCGAATCTATTGGCCAAAGTATCAATTGAAGGTAAAGCGTTACTTGCCGATGATCAGGGATTCTATCTCAGTACCAGTAATTTTCCACACGAGGCAGCAGAAGCACTTTCAGCTGTCAGTGCCGATCTGGGGTCTCTTTATGACCGACACAGGCTTTTATTGAAAAACAATCTTTCACTGGATGTTCAGGCCTGGGCGCTCGCTGATGCGGCTGGTAACAGCCAGCTGGGATTTTGGCCAATCTATATTGGTAAACAACGATTTGTATTGATTATACAGGGTAGGCCAACTCTAAATCAGCCCTCTTTCAGGGATCTGATTTGGGTCTTATTACTTCGTTATTCTGAAACGTTTGATATAAGGGGCGATTCATCTAATGGATGATCATGAATATGAACAATTATTGCAATATGCCAAGCAGTTTTCCGGCGTAACTGATGATATGGAAAATACTCTGCAGGGGCTTTATGGGAGAGTAAAGCCCCACATGGCTGAGGTAACAGACAGTTTCTATGCAGTACTTCTTGATATCCCAAAGGCAAAGCCATTTCTTGTTGAGCGTATCGATGCCTTAAGAGAGACCCATATAAAGTGGTTGGAGTCGGTTTTTAGTGGCCCATTTGACCTGATCTATGTAAAAGCAATGTATCGAGTTGGAGATGTGCATGTAAAGGCTAAACTGCCAGTGGAGTTCATGGCAGGATCAATGGCTCTGGTAACAACCCGTCTACACCAACTACTCGGTACGATTTTCAAAGATGACCCAAAGCAGCTTATGGAGTCTGTCACTGCAGTCGATGCAATACTGGGCTTTACTTTGATGGTAATGCAGCAGTCCTATGAATCATCCAGATTGGCCGAGGAGTTGGAAAAGTTTTTAAAAATAACCGGTATGAGCCGTACGCTTTTTGATAATCTGGCCAGTGCATACAAAGAATAGATATTGGAAAGAGTTAGTAAGATTGTATTTTAAGGAGTTGAAACATGCGCGAAGATATGCTCGCATCGATACTAAGTGATTTAAATGGCAGTTCCGCTGATATTGAAGCCTCTGCAGTCATATCAACTGATGGATTGATAATGGCATCCCTGTTGCCTGCTAATCTGGATGAAGACCGTGTCGGTGCAATGAGTGCAGCTATGTTGTCTCTGGGTGATAGAACTGCTTCAGAGTTGACACGTGGAAGCCTGGAAATGGTTCTTATAAAAGGTAGTCAGGGATATGTGGTAATGACTCATGCTGGTGAAGAGGCGGTGGTTTCAGTTCAAGCCAAATCATCGGCAAAGCTTGGTTTGGTATTTCTCGATATAAAGAGAGCAGCTGAAGCAATATCGAAAGTCATTTGATATGACTTTTTGACCATGACTTTAGAGCAGTGGCACGGATGCAGCTGTCATTAATATTAGTTGCGCTTATAAAGTATCTACAGATACAAGCATCTCTCTTTGTAAGAGGCATTTGATAATGCAGGATATGGAACCAGAAGATATCGATGGTGATTATATAGAGAAAATCCTTATCTTCAATGATGGTAGTCGACGTAAAGTGCTCATAACAGATAAAGAGACGCCATTTCAAGATGGCAGATTAATTGTTTCGCGTACTGATGCGACTGGTATCATCACTCATGTAAATAAATCGTTTATCGAAATGTCAGGTTATAGTGAGGTGGAACTTGTTGGGCAACCTCACTATATTTTAAGACACCCGGATATGCCGTCAGCAGCCTTCAAAGGGCTTTGGGATACCATCGAAAAAGGAGATAAATGGCATGGCTATGTTAAAAATCTTCGCAAGGATGGTGGTTACTATTGGGTTCTTGCTGTGGTAATACCAAACATAAGAGATGGCAAGATTACTGGTTTTACTTCAGTAAGGCGAAAACCTGCTCGTCGCAAGGTGGAAGAGTGTGTTGAAGTTTATCCGACGCTTTTTTAAACGGAAAGTAGTATGTCCTACAGAATGACGGTAAGTCCAGATTTTACACCGGATCATATATGCGGATGGTATATCTTTAATACCTGGCTGCAAAAAAGTCTACAAATACCAATACACCTGGAACTTTACGACAATTATAATCAGCAGCGTAAAGCCATAGGCGATGATCAAATAGATTTAATCTATGCAAATCCGTTTGATGCTTCAATGCTAGTTCGTGATAAGGGATTCATACCTGTTGCGAGGCCCAGGCAGGCTGCAGATGAGGCAATAATAGCTGTAAATCAATCCAGTGATACTGAAAAAATAGAAGAGCTGAGTACAGATACGGTAATCGCATTAACAGAGGATCCAGATGTGAACCTAATCTGTGATATTATGCTTGAACCCGCTGAGATGCATAACTCGGGTAAGCGCAGGTTGGTGATGGGTAGTTATCCCCTGGTTGCTAAAGCGCTTATCGATGGCAAAGCCGATATTGGTTTTTTTCTGGTCGAGGCTTATCTGTCACTATCAAATTTAACAAGACAAAAGCTTAGAGTATTGGTGCGAAGTCAGATAAATGTAATGCATCATACGCTGTTAGTAGGCCCTCATTTAAAACACCAACGAGATCTACTGAGTCAGCATTTGCTAACTATGAAGAGCAATAATAAAGGATCTGGCGTATTGAAATCTATGTCGTTTGATGATTGGGAAGTTATGAATGATGAAGAGATGGAGTTCATGATTGATCTCATGGATACCCTTAATTATCAACCTCAATAGTATCAAATTTGCGACCTTGATATAGCCAGATACGTAAAGGCGACGATGAGAATTAGTTAGGGTGTAAGTACTGGATTGGGTCGATCAACCAAGTATTCATTAAATTTCATTGAGACCATGGGTTTTGCATATAAGAATCCTTGAGCATATTTAATATCCAGAGAATGCAGGAATTCTGCCTGATCTTCAGTTTCAACGCCTTCAGCAATGACAGAGAGGCCAAATTTTTTGCTCATCAGAACTATGATCTCGGTTAATGTCCGGTCATCCTCATCATAAGGAAGTCCCTCAACAAAGGATCTGTCGATTTTTAAGTGGTTCAATGGAAATTTCTTGATGTAAGCAAGTGATGAATAACCGGTTCCGAAGTCATCTATCGCTGACTCTATGCCTAAAGTACTTAAGTGCTCAAATGTGTTAAGTACATTGCTATCACCTTGCAATAATAGGTTTTCTGTTATTTCAATGCAGAATCTGATTCCTGCGTTTTTCGCTTGTTGATTGATGCGGGTGATCGCCTTGCAGAATGAGGTATCACAGAAGTAGTTAGGTGGTACATTAACAGACAACCAAAAGTTATTAGGTAAGTAACTCCACTCATTGACATCTTCAAGTACTTTTTGGAAAAGCCAATCCGTGATAGGTCGGATTAATCCAGATTGTTCAGCGATAGGAATGAATTCAGATGGTGGTACTATACCAAGCTGTGCGCTTTTCCAACGCAGAAGTACTTCTGCGCCGACAAGTTTCTGGTGTGCGATATCGATTATCGGCTGATAAACAGGATAGAGTTCATTCATCTCAAGTGCCTGACCTAGTTCAGTCTCAAGCACTATTCTTTCACTGATCTTATTATTCAGATTTTTTGTGAAAAATCGAAAAGTATTTCTGCCCGCATGCTTTGCGTCATACATAGCTATATCGGCATTACTCATCAAAGCTGATACGGTTGTTCCGTCTTCCGGATAGATGGCAATACCCAGGCTGGAGGTTATATTAAGTTGGTGATTATGCAGTTCGACAGGAGACTCTGTCGTTGAAAGTAGCCGGGTAACGACTTTTTCCAGATCGGTAGACAGATCGTGAAGATCCGGTATAAGCGCTAAAAATTCATCACCACCAAGTCTCGCCAGGGTATCCTGTTTTCTTAATTGGTCGCTTATGCGCTTGGATAGTAAGATCAATAACTCATCACCGACAGAGTGGCCTAATGAATCATTTACGTTTTTAAAATTGTCAAGATCTATATAGATAACAGCTACATGTGTCTTGTTCCTTTCTGCATGCTGTATCAGTTGATCAAGGCGATCAAAGGCGAGAAATCTATTAGGCAACTTAGTAAGCTGATCGTGGGTTGCCTGTTCCAAAAGCTTGTCTTCGATTGCTTTTCTCTGGGTAATATCCTCTTTAACGGTGAGATAGTGGGTGGTGATATTGTTGTTGTCACGGATCGGTGCGATTACAGCAGATTCCCAATAGATGGTGCCATTCTTTCGTTTAGTGCAGAATTCACCAGTCCATACTTTACCCTTTTTAATATTATCCCAGATACTGTTCAGTAGAGTTCTGTCTTCCACCTCTGCACCAAGACGTTTTGTTGGATTGCCGATAAACTCCTTGGCTGTATACCCGCTAATCTCAGAGTACTTGGGGTTTACATATTCGATCAATCCATTGGTGTCGGTGATAACAACAGATGCTGGGCTTTGCTCAACTGCCATGGAGAGCTTTTTTAACTCTTCAGAAGCTTTTTGTCTGTATTCTATTTCCTCTTCAAGTTGTTTGTTGAAACCGATCAAGGTCTCTCTGTCAGTCTTAATCTCACGTTGCATCGTGTTAAAGCTATGAGCCAAACGACCAAGCTCATCATGTGAAATGATCGGAACATCCTGATCAAGTCTTCCGTCTGCTACACGCGTTGCTCCCGTGGTCAATGCGTTCACAGGCTTAAGAACCTGCATCTTAAAGACTATAAAAATCACTGTGCCTAAGATGAGCACGATGATTGTATATATTTCAATCAGGAAGACTGTTGCGGTCTGCGTTATATATTCTATTCTGGTGGTATCCAGGCCAATGACTAACCACCCAAGGTTGATCTCACCATCATTGATCGGGAATTTTAATTTAATCGAACTTGTGTCCAGATTATTTTTATACTGAACTGATCCAGGATTGTCTGAAATCCAGGTTGCAATCGTATTTGGGTCAATGTCTACCGGTAAATAAGTAGTGATTGGCACATTGTCAGGGGTAACGATCTGCGCATAAAGTACATCTACATCATTCGAGATCTGTTCTACAAAGCTGTCCAGTGTAGTTACATCATAGCTGTAAATGGCGTCGGGGCTAATTAAAGCAATAAACTGCCCTATAGCGTAAGCCTTATTTTTAAGACTGTATTCTAGGTGTGTTTGCTGGGTGTTGTAGATATAGTATGTCGCTCCACCAAGCGTGATTATTAAAATAATACTAATCCAACTCAAAAACTTTAGACGTAACCTTCCGTTGAAAGTTGGGCTTACAGATTCTGAATTCTCACTGTTTACATCACTTGGCATAGACAAAATCAATAATTACACGGTGTGAGTCATACTCTGCATCGGATGCAGGATTAAATGCACTTAGACGTGCCGATTTAAGTATTTTTTTTCCATCATCACTATTTTTAAGCTTCAGAAGTAAATCCGTTATTTTGGTTTTCAGGTCTTCATCCAACTCCTGTTTTACCGCCCAAGGAAGGTGTGGGAGCGGTTTGCTCACAGTAAGCGCTTTTAATTTACTAACGTCGATTTTGTTTTTAACCAAAGGTAAGCGGGCTACTACTTCTCCAGCTCCACCAGCATCAGCCTGTTTCTGAAATGTTGCCAGGACAGCATTTGGTGGGTTGGATGCGTATGTCTCTCTATAGTCTCCTTCCATCAGGCCTTTCTGTCTTAACAGATAGGTTGGGACGATATAACTCATCATCGCCCTCGGCCCGCCACCAAAGAGGATTTTCTTACCTTTCAACTGGCTGATATCAGTGATGCCGGAGTCCTTTCTCACGAAAATTGCGCCACGAATCGTATGCTCACCAAACTCCTCATTCTGTGCTATGACGATGTAATCAAGTTCTTTATTGGCATTGATATACTCAAACTGGTTGAGATGTACAAGATCGTAGCGCCTCTCTTTCAGGCGTTTCAGAAACACTTCAAAAGTAGGGGAGAGTTCCAGCTTTACCTGGCGATTCAGTTGCTTTTCCAGATGTTGGGTAAGGGGGCGAAAGAGCTTTGCAGTGACCGCCGCATCCCGTCTGGGAAAAATACCAACCAGCAGTGGATCGGCCAAGGCAGAATTTAGAAATTCACAACAAACAAGCAAAAAGACAACGGTCGCTTGTCGGGTATAACGAACAAGATGGTTCATTTCGGATATCTGTTCCATGGGAGCAATCAACAAGTCCGATGGTGGCTCGCTCTTCCTAGATTAGTCACTCTATTCAGTGGTTAGCGGCCGGAATATAGGTAACTTAATGTATAAACAAGAGTTTTTAGTTGTAACTCCTGCTTTTCAGACTGACCCATACTGTTTATATATCAAATAGTAGTCGATATCATAAAATTATACAGCGTGCACAAAAAGAGTGTAACTATAAGATAATAAAGAAAAAACCATCCGTGGTATCTTGAGATTATTTTGATAGGGTTGGGTGGCCTCGATATCAACCCAGTCGATCATCAGCCACTTTATAGACAGGATCCTCCATCATATTGACCTCTACCAGGTCCCCGGCCTTCACCAGTAAATTCTGGCACTCCTGACTGAGGTGACGGATGTGCAGGGTTTTCTGCTCGCGCATGTAACGCTCTGCAAGGCTATCAATGGCTTCAAGGCCTGAGTGGTCGAACACCCGGGCGTTTGCAAAGTCTACGATAACCTCCTGGGGGTCATTTTTTGGATCGAACAGGTCTGCAAAATTCTGAACTGAGCCAAAAAACAGCGGACCATTCAAGTGGTAGTATTTGATGCCATACTCATCAAGTCTGATCTCGGCAATCATCTGCTTCGCATGCTGCCAGGCGAATACCAAGGCAGAAACAATCACGCCGACCACAACGGCAATGGCCAGATCGGTCATAACTGTGACTACAGCGACCAGAATACCAACAAAGGTATCAGCGATTGGTATTCTGCCGAGCAGTCTGAAGCTGGCCCACTCAAAGGTGCCTAAGACTACGATAAACATGACACCAACGAGCGCGGCAATCGGGATCACTTCGATCAGGCTTGAACCCACCAGGATGAACAGCAGTAGGAAAAGGGCGGCAGAAATTCCGGAAAGTCGTCCACGACCTCCGGAATTGATGTTGATCATACTCTGCCCGATCATGGCGCAGCCGCCCATGCCTCCGAATATACCGTTTACCGTATTGCCAATGCCCTGGCCGATACACTCCCTGTTTCCACGTCCCCTGGTTTCTGTCAGTTCGTCGATCAGAGTCATGGTCAACAGTGACTCGATCAGACCGACACCGGCGAGAATAACGGCATAGGGCAGAATGATATGCAGAGTCTCAAGGGTCAGAGGTACCATCGGGATATGGAATGAAGGGAGTCCCCCTGCGATGGTGGCGTTTGGATCTCCGGACAGGTCCTGCAGAACATCCTGCACCGTCCTTGCGTCGAGATCGAACAGGGTAACCAATAGGGTGATCGTGACAATGGCAACCAGTGAAGCGGGAATCGCGGAAGTCAGCTTGGGAAGATAGTGAATTATCGCCATGGTGAGCCCAATCAGGCCCAGCATGGTCCATAGGGGGGCTCCCGAGAGCCATACCAGATGACCCTCGATATCAGGAACCTGGAACTGTTTTAACTGGGCAAGAAAGATTACGATCGCCAACCCGTTGACAAAACCGAGCATGACGGGGTGGGGCACCATACGGATGAACTTACCCAGCCGGAGTATGCCCGCTCCAATCTGAATCAAGCCGGCAAGCAGAACGGCGGCAAACAGATATTCCACACCGTGCTGAGCGACCAGGGCAACCATGACCACAGCCATGGCTCCGGTAGCGCCGGAGATCATGCCGGGCCGGCCTCCGATGATGGCGGTGATGATGCCCATCATGAAGGCAGCGTAGAGGCCTGTCAGAGGCGTCACGCCGGCGACGAATGCAAAGGCGACCGCTTCCGGGACAAGGGCTAGGGCTACGGTCAGGCCTGACAGCACATCATTCTTAACACACTGTCTTCCCGGGCAGGTCAGTTGAAACATCTGTTTTCTCTTGGGGGGATCGGCAAAAAGCGCAGAAGTATATCAGGAAAAACTAATGTAGTTAACCTCAAAGTGTACTATTTCGTGTTTAATCTCCCATTTCTCTCAGATATCGTCAGGCCATTGATTCGTAAACTCGCTGATTAATTCAATCGCTTACTCAGGCGTAGGGGGCTGCGAAAGAGACCAGGATGACCATTTGTATGGAAACTGCTCTATCCGAGGTTCATCTTGCGACTGCGTTTTTCTTGAAATCAGCAAAAACCACAGGTGCCAAGCTTATCCAGGTGGAAATATGGCCTAGCCAGACCTGAACAATTGATTGGGTAATGACAGTGCAGATGAGCTGAGTAGTGGACTTTTACAGGACGAAAAGATCAGAAAAGCCCTTTAGGACCTGTTAACACGAATCCAATACGCCCTGCCGGGTATGGTCGCCAGTCTGTGGCTCTTATGTGTTCTGTTCGGAGCTATCACCAATCCTCACTTAGGCGGCCGGTTGCTCGATTGTTGGAGTTGCTGGTCTGTTTCCGGTCGATACAACTGAGTAACTGATTTGAATCGATGCTGTGATCGAGACAGGTTAGCATTGTCGAGATGCTGTTAATGCTGGTTTCCAGATAGTCTACGATTTTCTGATTGTTGCTTTGTGAGTATGAGAGGTTCTTCTCAGACTTTGATCTCAAGTTGAGAACATTATTTGAAGAGGAAAACAGATTCAAAATATCGGGCTTTAACTTTTCAGGTATGGCGGATACGCACTGATTGAACTCCGCATCGTTATTGACTTTATCGAAGCATGACTTTGATTGCTTCAACAGTATCAGGCCATCATTGGATACTGTTTTCAGTTTTATCTTCAGACTTTCCAGTGAGGATTGACTGATCTGTTGTGCGAGAGCGGGTGTGAGAAACGTGGTACAGAGAGTGGCCAGCAGCAAAACCCGGGAAATCCTTTTCATTTTCAAGTCTCCTTTCTTAACAGTCCCTAGTGTCCGCTCATCTTAACAGATTAGGGTTAAAAACGAAGGGGGTTCTTATTGAAAGCCGCTTAATAATCAGAGATTTAAGACCAATCTACTGTTTCGGTATCTGTAGGAAATCATAAAAATGGATTACCTGGTCTTGGTATTCAGCGGGGGTACAATTTGTAGTCCAATCCGTGGCTGCCAATTCTCAATTGAGAATACCAGGCAACCAGTTGGAATCAAACCGCATCGGTCAGCGCTCTCTGAAAGCGCTGTCCATACCTCGGCTGACCGGTCGCATGAGGTAGTCCAGAATGGTTTTTTCTCCGGTGCGTATCTCCGCTGTGACAGTCATGCCTGGCAGAATCTTCAACTGGTCGGGATTGCTGCCCAGATAGTTACGGTCAAGAATGACTTCAGCCCGATAGTAGGGGTTCTGTTCCTGATCGAGGTAAGTGGAGGCGGAAATCTTATGTACTTTGCCCTGCAGGCTGCCGAATCGGGATGAATCGTAGCTGGTGAATTTTAATTCCGCAGGCTGTTCGATATGCACATGCCCGATATCCTGTGGGAGGATTTTCGCTTCAACGATCAGTTCGTCTTCCACCGGTACCAACTGCATAATCACTTCACCGGGTGCAACTACAGCGTTATTACTGTTAATCGTCAAACTTTTAACGATACCGTTAATGGGTGCCTTTACCTGCAGTCGATCAAATTGATCGCGCAAACGGATCAGGGTGCCTTCCACTTCCGCCAGCTCCGATGCAACGCTTCCGGCTTCCAATTCGATCTCTTTGTTGTGTCTGCTGAACAGCTCCAGCTTGCGTTGTTTGCTCTCTTCCAGTTCTGTCTTGGCAACAGCAATGCCATCCACGGTTTTCCTCAGCTCACTTTCAGCCTCTGCCAAGCGGGAGCGTGCACTGAGCAGTTCTGTACGAGAAACCGTCCCTTTCTTTGCCAGGGATTGTCTGATTGAGACCTGCTCTTTGTAGATAGTCAACTCATTACGCAGGGCTTTGACCTGGTTCCGCTGACGGGTCAGTTCATTTTTTCGTTGACTGATCTGGCTTTCAATGACGGCAAGTTCACTCTTCAGTCCATTTACTTGTGCCAGGTATATAGTCTTCTGCTTAGCCGCAAGATCAGGGTGTTCCCGCTGCAGGCTGCTGAAGTCCGGGTCACGAGTCTCCACCAATGCCTGCAGTCGCTCTCCCTGCAGTTGCAAACTGGTTTTGCGGGTCAGCATCTGTTGCAGTTCCGACTGAGATGATGATGGCGAGAAGTTGACCAGAGTATCACCTTGATCCACCTGATCCCCATTACGAACATGCAGCTGCCTGACAATACCCCCTTCAAGATGTTGAATATTGATGATCAGATCTGAAGGTATGACTTCACCGTCGGCTATGGCGACTTCACTGATCCTGGTCTGTGCTCCCCAGAACAGCAGAGAGACAAACAGAAAAATACTGACAACGATAGCGGCGCTGAGTGTGCGGGAAGGGGTTACTTCTTCCAGCTTGATGGCCTGTGCCAGGTAGTGTGCTCTTGCTCTGGGTAATCCAGCTGTACTTTCCTGAGCAAAAACGATGCTGTCTTCTTTCATGCCACACTCTCCAAAACCAGTTGGATCGCTTTGTCCGGATCACCGGCAAATACCTCAGAACCCTGATCCAATACAATGACTTTATCAGCCAGTCTTACATGGCTGGGCCTGTGGGTGACCATGATGATGGTCTTTTTCCCTTTCAGTTTTTTAATCTGCTGCATAAAGCGTTCATCACTCTCGATATCCAGAGAGGCACCTGGCTCATCAAGCAGAATAATCGGGGCCGAACGTAAAAAAGCCCTTGCCATTGACAGTCCCCGGGTCAGGCCGGGCGGTAAATGCTCTGTTGCGTTGTCACCGATGCGGGTGTCAAATCCCTTTGGCAGTTGTTCGATCTCATCGAGAATGCCTGCCTGTGAGCAGGCCTGTCGCAGTTCATCGTTGGTGGCCAGTACATTGTTGAGTCGTAGATTCTGAGCGACCGAACCGTGAAAGAAATGTGGGTTCTGTGGTACATACGCTATGGCACGGCGCAGATCCATGGCATTGAGTTGCCTGATGTCAAATTCATCGATCGAGAGTGAGCCAGCTTGTGGTCTGTACATACCGGCAATGAGTTTGGTCAATGTGGATTTTCCGGATCCTGTTTCACCCATAATTGCAAGCATCTCGCCTGGCTCAACATGCACTGAAATTCCAAGCAGTGCCGGGTCATAATTCGGCCCATAGCGGAAACTGACTCGATCGATATTGATGCGTCCCTTCAACTCGGTAAGCATCAACGCTGATCGGCCACTATGTCGCTCCACATCGAGTTTCATCAATTGGTTAATCTGCTGTATGGTTTTGGAGACCTGTTCGAAACGGCTGAAACTGAGAAAGGCGCTCTGTAACGGTGCCAGAACCCGCCAGATCAATGCCATGGTGGCGATCAGCGCTCCGATGCTCATCGAACCTGCGATCACCATATAGGTACCAATGGCGAGCACGGCAACACCCGACAGACTCATTGCGCCTTGTGCAAATGAATTGATGACCGCATTCGATACGGTGGTACGATAGTTGGCAGTCACCGCTTCACCGGAAAACTCACGATAGCGTTCCCACCAGGTGGTCTCCCCACCAACGCCCTTGATTTCGTAGCGCCCGTTCAAAGTCTGTATTTGCATACGCTGTTTATCCGTACGGGAAGACGATGCATGGGTAACCCGGTGAGCGCTTGCGGGTAACCAGAGGGCACCAAAAGCAGCGTAGATAATCAGCATCACAACCGGTACAAGTGCTACCGGTCCGGCAATGAAGCCGATCACAATGACAAACATCAGCACAAACGGCAGTTCCAGGATCAGTGTGGCATTCGGGCCGGTGAAAAAGTCCCGCACTGAGTCAAACTGTTTCAGCCTGGAGAGTTGAGCGGCCATGGTTGAGCGCTCAGTGAACAGCGGGGGCAGGTGCAGAATCTGTTTAAAGGTTTCGACACCGATCAAATAGTCAAGACGACCGGCAATATTGCCAATGACACGAGCACGTAGATACCGCAATGCCATATCGGCGAGCAGTGCCGAGCCGATCCCGGCCACCATCCAGGGTAGGGCATCAACTGATTTGGCGCCGATTACCTTGTCATAGACCAACATGATGAACAGCGGCACAGCCATCGCAACCAGATTGATCAAAAAACTCATTGAAAGCAGATGCCAGGTAAGCCCCTGAAAACGCCGCATCAACCTTGCAAACCAGGCCTGTCTCGATTCAGTCTCAACAAAACCATGTGTACTGTGAGTATCGGTGAAGTAGTAGGCAGTGCCCTTCAGGGATTTTACTGGCAGTGTTTTATGTTCACCGCTATTGGCATCATAGAAACGGATGGTATTGTTTTGACGCTCTTCAAGTACCAGAATTTCCCCTTTGCGACCTAAAAACAGGCATGGGTAGAGCTCCTCGCGGATATCTCGAAGATTGATTTTCTCGACACTGCTTTCATAGCCGAGGTTGACCAGGATGTTACGCAGGTCGACCAGGTCGATGGTGTCTGTGAAGTGGGGGAGTGCCTCGATCAGTTCCCGCGCATAGTGGTGCCAGCCCAAAGCTTTGAGCAGCGGCATCAAACTGGCGGCAAAGGGTGAATCGAGATGAATATCATCCAGCCGGTTATGTCTGAGCGCATCGGCCAGTACTTCACTGAGAATCGGCTTGTGCTTTGCGCCGCTCATTTTTTGAATACCATTTTGAGTTTTCGCTGCTGCTGCTCATGAAGCTGGCCGGCACGCAGTTCAAACTGCTTATCGCAGAGACGCAGAAATGAGGGGCGGTGTGAAACGATGACCAGGGTGCGGCTGCCCTTCATTTTTTTAATCAGGGCCATCAGTTTTGCATCATTTTTAATATCGAAGTTGGCATTTGCGTCATCGAAAAGAATGATATTGGGGTGACCGATCAGCGAGCGTACCATTACGATTTTCTGCCTGACGCCCTCTGACAGGGAGTTCACTGCCGAACCGCCTATCTGGGTATCCAGTCCATCAGGCATGCGTGCGATGATCTCGCCTAAACCCAGTTCTCTGGACAGTTCCATGGCCTGATCAATGGCTTCCCCTTCACGAAACAGGGTCATGTTCTCCAGGATCGTGCCTTCATAGAGCATACCGTGTTGAGGCATGAATCCTATCTGTTGCCGTAAAAACTCCTGTCGATAGGCCTTGATGTTGCGGCCATCCAGTAACACTTCCCCCTGTTGAGGGTGCAAGAATCCGGTCATGATGGATATCAGTGTGCTTTTTCCGGTTCCATTGTTGCCGGTAATACCAACTGATCCCCCCGCAGGAACCTCGAGTGATAGATCTTCAAGTAACCACTGCTCCTGCCCTGGGTAACGGAAGTGAATGCTGTCGACTTTGATATCACCTTGCAGCGGCTCTGGTCCATCATACTCACCGGATATCTCGGCGGGCATTCGATCAATTTCCTGACGTCGATCAAGTGAGAGGCGAACACTCTGAAACTGGGTCCACAGCCCCATCGCTTTCAGGCCAGGTTGCAGTACCCGGCCAGTGAGCATGGTGCCGGCTGCGAGTGCACCGATAGTTAAATCCCCGGAAATCACGGACAAGCTGCCAAAACTGACGAAACTGACCATGGCGACTTGTGAAAAAGTGCTGCCAAACCCCTGTACCACACTGTTGATATGCGCCAGTTTGCGAATACTCTCAGCTGATTGTGCTTGCAGTCGTTCATATCGACGCAGCATCAACGCCTCCATGGCCATGGATTTCACCGTATGGATACCACTCAGAACCTCGATTAAAAAGTTCTGTCTGCGCGAATCGGTGGTATTTCTTGCCTTCAGGGCGTTATGCAGTTGTCGTCCCAGTGCAATGGAAACCAATGCGAAAACGGCCAGCAGCAGGATTGGGATCTGTACCAGTTCACCACTGATAAACCAGATTAATGACAAAAAGAGAATCACGAAGGGGAAGTCCATCAGCAGCAGCATGGATTGCCCGGAATAGAATTGATTGATCTCTTCGACTGACTGCAGGCGGGTGAGATAATCCCCACTGGTCTCCCGGTTGAAGGCAAGTGTGTCGGTATGCAGCACCTTGTGCATGGCATCCATGCTCTCCCTGTGCTCAAATCGTGCACCGCTCCAGGCAAGAATTGCTGACCTGAAAATTCTCAACAACGCCTCTAAAATGACCACCCCCAGCATACCGATCATCAATGCCATGAACGTTCCCAACGCCTGATGAGGGATGATGCGGTCATAGACCTGCAGAACCACCATGGGCATGGCGAGGGCAAGGGTATTGATACCCAGCGATGCCAGCAGCACATCGGGTCTTCGCCAGCCGCGTGGAATCGTGAAACCGGATGAACTAATCATATTTATAAATTATCAAGGCAGTTCAGCCATACAACCGGCTTTTGGTTGAGTTTAGTCATGAGCGATATTACAGATATCGACTGCTTCAGGAATTTATTTAATAGAGCGCAGATCCTCGCGCAAGGTTTTTAAAGTGCTTGCCGATAACCTGTTGACAAGCTTTAGAAACAACAAATATTCAGCGACAGGAAATTAATTCCTTACCAGAGAGGCACCATGGTTGATAAAAACAGTGAAAACAGGGGTTCACTGGATGAGCGAGAAAAGGCGACAAAGGAGCTGTTTGAGCGGGATCTTGCGAAAGCTGGTATTCGTAAAGACCTGGAGGCGGATGATGTGACGGGCAGTGACCATCATGAGGTAGCCCAGACTGATGTCGCGATGGCTGAAAAAGCCGATGACAAGCTGCATGGAGAGGCTGAAGAAGCGATAGATTCTGTGGCAGTACAATCGGCGTCCCCCCCTGGTACTGAGCAGGAATTGAATGAGAATAGCAACCCATCAAGAGGAGAGGAGAGTAGAGCTCTCAAATCGTCTTCCAACGTCAGCGATGATGATGTTGCAGCCACCTCGTCAGCTATATCTGGTGGCAGCCGTGTGCAGCAGGCTCATGGCCTATCCAATCAAGTTCAACAAGAGACTCATTCTTCAGTAGCTTCATCCTCTGAAAGCGCCTCAGCTACGGCTTCCTTGGGTAATGGACAACCGGAGCCAAATTATGATGTGAATAAGCTGGATCCCACAGATCAGAAATCAGTACCAGACGAGCCGTTGGAGGCGACACCCGTTGATGGAGGTGACCAAGAGTTGGTGGTTGCTAACTTGATGTTGGCAAACCCTCAAAATGAACAGGATTACAGTTACGAGTTGATTGGATCAGGTAATGATTATTTTGAGCTGTTGGATAATCAGATATTGATCAAACCAGGTGTCGATATTGACACAACCCAATCCTCATACCATAGCCTGACTTTTCAGTTAACTGACAGCTTAGGGAATTCGCATCAGGAAACGGTTGTCATCACTGTTGATTTCACCACTGAGGAAGCTGTCATTGTTTTGGGTATACCGGAGGAACAGACAGATCCAATCAATGAAGAAAGTGATTCATCGACCCATGTAGAACCAGAACCTGATGAGAGTTTTACCTATTCACTGCTTGACGGATCAGAAGCACCGGCTGGATTTATACTTCATGAAGATGGCAGTTACAACTTGGATGTTACCCATGAGGCGTATCAACATCTTGGCGTGGGTGATAGTCAGACGTTGATTGTACCGGTCCAAATCATCACGGACCAAGGTGAGGTGACGACAAATGAGATTCATGTGGTTGTTCATGGAAGCAATGATCTGCCCATTGTCGAAATGGCGCAGAGTGCTGTGATCACGGAGGGATCCTCAGTTATTGAAGGAGAGATTCACGCAACGGATGTGGATGACAACTCAGTTCTGACATACGCTCTATCTGATGAAAATGATCTTCCACCTGGGTTTGTACTTAGTCAGAATGGCCACTACCGTTTTACGGCGGAAAATTATAATGGGCTTGGAGCTGGAGAGAGTCAAGTAGTTGAAATACCGATAACGGTAACGGACGAACACGGCGCTACTGCACATACAACGCTATCAATAACAATTACCGGTACCAATGATACACCAGTTGCAGTAGCTCAAGAGGTATCAATTGAAGAAGGTGGTTTATTAACCGGTTGGTTGGAAGCAAGTGATGTTGATCTGACAGAAGGTGCGGCTCTCAGTTTTAGCACTTTGTCAGAAGTTAATGGGCTGAATTTATATGGAGATGGCTCCTACAGTTTCGATGCCTCAGCTTATCAATCACTTGGAGAAGGCGAGACTCAGACTATTAGTGTTCCGGTCACGGTCACAGATGACCAGGGTGCTATAGCTGAAACCACTCTGACAATTACCATTACTGGCACCAATGATATTCCAGTTGCAGAGGCTCACGAAGTCTTAGCAGAAGAGGGCGGATTGCTAACTGGTCAGTTACAGGCGAGTGATGTTGATCTGGCTGATGGAGTATTACTGAGTTTTACCACCTCGTCAGAAGTTGATGGACTGACATTAAATGAGGATGGCTCATACAGTTTTGATGCTTCCTCTTATCAATCACTCGGTGCGGGTGAGACAGAAACCCTAGAAGTGCCAGTCATGGTCGCAGATGACCAAGGCGCTACTGCTGAAACTACTCTGACGATTACCGTCACTGGTACCAATGATACTCCTGTTGCAGAGGCCCACGAAGTCTTTGCGGAAGAAGGTGGTTTGGTGACTGGTCAGTTACAGGCGAGTGATGTTGATCTGGCTGATGGGGTATTACTCAGTTTTACCACCTCGTCAGAAGTTGATGGGCTGACATTAAATGAGGATGGATCCTACAGCTTTAATGCCTCCTCTTATCAATCACTCGGTGCGGGTGAAACAGAAACCCTAGAAGTACCTGTGGTCGTGACTGATGACCAGGGCGGTACAGCTGAAACTACTCTGTCGATTACTGTCACTGGTACCAATGATACTCCTGTTGCAGAGGCTCACGAAGTCTTTGCGG